>DAORNP010000011.1:0-7010 GCA_035441065.1 Flavobacteriales bacterium
GTAGCCGCTGAACTCCTGGCCCAACGTGAGCGGCGTGGCGTCCATGAAGTGCGTCCGACCTGTCTTCACCACGCTCTTGAACGCCAAGGATTTCTTGTCCAAGGTCTCGCGCAGCTTCTTCACGCCAGGGATGGTCACATCCACGACGAGCTTGTAAGCCGCGATGTGCATGGCCGTGGGATAGGTGTCGTTGCTGCTCTGGCTCTTGTTCACATCGTCGTTGGGGTTGAGCACCTTCTGCTCATCGGTGAGCTGGCCGCCGTTGAGCACATGCCCGCGATAGGCGATCACCTCGTTCACGTTCATGTTGCTCTGCGTGCCGCTGCCGGTCTGCCAGATCACCAGCGGGAACTGGTCGTCGAGCTTGCCATCGATGATCTCGTCGCACACCTTGCCGATGAGGTCGCTCTTCTCCTTCGGGAGCTTTCCGAGCTCGAGGTTGGTGAGCGCGGCGGCCTTCTTCAAATAGGCGAATGCATGCACGATCTCGCGCGGCATGCTGCCCGGCGGTCCAATCTTGAAATTGTTGCGGCTGCGCTCCGTTTGCGCGCCCCAGTACTTGTCGGCGGGCACCTTCACCTCGCCCATGGTGTCTTTCTCGATGCGGTAGTCCATGTCAAGACTCAAGTTTCAAGAGACAAGGCTCAAGTGGTCAAGGTCGTTGTCCGATCGGCTCCCGTCCCACCTTGACCATTTGAGACTTGAGCCTTGTGTCTTGTGCCTTTCCTACACCTTCTGGCTCTGGCCGTGCATCATCAGGTAGGCCTTCAGGAACTCGCCGATGTCGCCGTTGAGGACGTCATCAACGTTGCTGGTCTCATGCTCGGTGCGCACGTCCTTCACCAGCTTATAGGGCTGCAGCACATAGTTGCGGATCTGGCTGCCCCACTCAATCTTCTTTTTACCGGCCTCGATCTCGCTGCGCTTGCTGCGGCGGCGTTCGAGCTCGGCTTCGTAGAGCTGTGACTTGAGCAGCTGCAGCGCCTTGTTCTTGTTCTCCAGCTGGCTGCGTGTCTCGGTGTTCTCGATGATGATGCCCGTGGGCCCGTGGCGCAGGCGCACACCGGTCTCCACCTTGTTCACGTTCTGGCCGCCTGCGCCGCCGCTGCGGAAGGTGTCCCACGTGATGTCTGCCGGGTTGATGTCGATCTCGATGCTCTCGTCCACCAGCGGGTACACATACACGCTCACGAAACTGGTGTGGCGCCGGGCGTTGCTGTCGAATGGGCTGATGCGCACCAAGCGGTGCACGCCGTTCTCGCCCTTCAGCATGCCGAATGCGAATTCGCCATCAACCTCCAACGTCGCCTGCTTGATACCTGCTGCCTCACCGTCCTGGTAGTCGAGCACCTTAACGCTGTAGCCCTCCTTGTCAGCCCACATGCGGTACATGCGCAGCAGCATCAGTGCCCAGTCGTTGCTCTCGGTGCCACCTGCGCCGCTGGTGATCTGCACCACCGCGCTCAGCGGGTCCTCTTCGGCGCTGAGCATGTTCTTGAACTCGAGTTCCTCGAGCACATGCTCCGCCTTCTTGAACTGGGCCTCCACTTCCTCCTCGCTCACATCCTTCGCTTTCCAGAACTCGAACATCACGCCCACATCGTCGATCTCCCGCTTGACCTCTTCCCAAAGCGCCACCCAGCGCTTGAGCTCCCGGATCCGGTGCATGACCGCCTTCGCCTTCTTGGCATCATTCCAGAAGTCGGGATCAAGGGTGTACTTCTCCTCTTCCAGGATGCGGCCGCGCTTGTCCTCGATGTCGAGGTAGCCTTTGAGCGCCTCCAAGCGCTCCTGCAGGCCGGTGATCTTGTCGATCGTGATCATTGAGGCGGCGAAAGTAGCCCGCACGCCCTTCCCGCCGCAGGCGTCATTCCGGAACGCGGGCGCTGCAGAGCAGCGGGGACCCGCGTATCCGGAATCTCAGAAAAAGCGATAGGACATGGGTGAGACGCCGGATACCCTACTGTCGTCGGGTTCGGGCGTGATGTGTAGTCAACCCGCGTCGTTCATAGCGACCAATGCCTTCTCCACCTGCTCCACGGCGTAGCCCCGGCCAATGAAGTAGCGCATCACCTTCTGCCGCTTGATGGGCTTGTTCTCTTCCCTCACCTTCTCCCAACGCTTGGTCACTAGCTTCAACAGGCTAGCCGTCGCTTCCTCAACGTCAATCGCCTTCAGGCCGTGGCGAATGCAGTGCTCAGAGACACGCTTCATCCGCAGGGCCGATTCGATCTTCCGCAGGCCCCAGCCCTTCTGCCTGAGCTTGCTCACCGCGAAATGCTCCGCGAAGCGCGCCTCGTTGAGGAAGCCCTCGCCGATGAGCTGCGCAATGATGGGTTCAATCTCCCTGCTCGGCACCTCCCAACCGTAGAGCTTGTCGCGCACCTCTTGCTGGCAGCGCTCCTGGCGTGCGCAATAGGCTCGGGCTTTGGCGAGGGATTCCGGGAGTGAAGGGTTCTTGGGCATGCTGGAGGACACCAACCTAAGCATCATCTATACTTGCTTTCGGACATGTTCTGGACAAAGAAAAATGAACCGACCGCGACCGATGAAGATCGGGCCTGGGTGCATGAAGCGCTGCCTGCGGTGATTCGCTCATTCGGGACGAAGCGCTTGCTTGAACTCCCAACGTTCATCCCGAACCCCGTGCACTTCGCGCACACTTTCACTGGCGATGAACGAGACGTCGAATTCGTCCTTGGCCAGGTGTGTGAAACCATGCAGGCCCCGCGAGACCGCATCGAAATGAAATTCCATGACGATGGTTCACGGGAGGTCGCCGGCGGCATCCACGTTTCACCTGCCGACCGAAAGGGATATTCGAAAGGGGCGGCTGGGACATACCAAGAACGCCGAGAGGGTGATTACATAATCACCTTGAGCATGAACACCCTCGGGAACATTCAAAGGCTGATAGCAACCCTAGCGCACGAAGTTGCGCACATCGAACTTTTGGGTGAGCGCCGTCTCGCTCCAGATGATCCCGACCATGAACTACTAACGGACCTCACGGTGATCGCTCATGGTTATGGGATCTTTCAGGGCAACTCGGCTTTCATGGTGAATCAGTGGCAGAGCGAGTCCCATCAAGGGTGGCAGATGCAGCGCACTGGTTATCTACCCATTGAGGTAATCAGCTACGCCATGGCTCTGTTGTCCCGGCTGAAGAATGACGATCCGGACTGGAAACGCTACCTCAGTTCGACCATGGCCAAGTACTTTGATAGGAACAGCGCCTTCCTCGGCAAGCATCCTGAGATCTTGGCGGAGGTGCATGCACAGCTGCTTGATGGCGAGAACACGGAAGAAGATGGGGCGTAATAACATGCCCCCTCACACCGGCACCTCGTTCCCCGCTCCGTCCTGGAAGCTGTAGGCGAGGTATTGCAGGGCGCCCTCGGGCTTCACCTTCACCCATTTCCTCCAGCGCCACCACCACTTGCGCTGGATGCTCCAGATGCCCTTGGTGAGGTAGGCGTGAATGAAGGGATGCACGCAGAGCGTGAGGCCAGTCATGTCCTTCTCGGTGAGCAGGTAGTTGAGCGTGTTCTCGATCTCGTCGATGAGCAGTACGGGGGCACCCACCTCGCCGGTACCCTTGCAGGTGGGACAGCTCTCGCTGGTATCAATCTCGGTCTCGGGACGCACGCGCTGGCGCGTCATCTCGATGACGCCGAAGCGTGAAGGCGGCAGCACATTGTGCTTGGCCTTGTCATCGGCCATGGCATCCTTCAGCGCCTGATGCAGCTTGCGGCGATTCTCGGCTTCGTAGAGGTCGATGAAGTCGACGCAAATGATGCCGCCCATGTCGCGCAGGCGCAGCAGGCGAGCGATCTCGTTGGCGGCTTCGATGTTGATGTCGAGCGCATTCTTCTCCTGGGCCTGGTTGCCGCCCTTGCGGCTGCCGCTGTTCACGTCGATGACGTGCATGGCCTCGGTCTTCTCGATGATCAGGTAGGCTCCGCTGCTCAGCATCACCTGCTTGCCGAAAGCCTGCTTGATCTGCTTGTTGATCCCGAAGTTGTCGAAGATGTCGATCTTCCCCTTGTAGTGCTTGACGATACCGGCTTTCTCCGGCGCGATGCTCTGCAAGGTGGTTCGGATATCCTCGGCGAGGAGCTCATCGTCCACATGGATGCCGGTGAAGGTCTTGTTGAGCACATCGCGCAGCACGGCATTGGTGCGATCCACTTCGCCCAGCACCTTCTTGGGCGGCATAGCGTTGCGCAGATTGCGGAACATCACGTCCCAGCGCTCAAGCAAGGTCTTCAGGTCGTTCTCGAGGTCCTCGCTCCTCTTCTCGGCCGCATTGGTGCGGATGATCACGCCGCAGCCCTTGGGCTTGATGGCCATCATCAGCTCCTTCAAGCGTTTGCGCTCCACCTCGTCGGTGAGGCGGCTGCTGATGCTGATCTTGTTGATGAAGGGCACCAGCACCATGTAACGGCCGGCGAGCGTGACTTCAGCGGTGAGGCGCGGCCCCTTGGTGCTGATGGGCTCTTTGGCGATCTGCACCAGGATGCTCTGGCTGGCGCTCACCACATCGCCCAATTTGCCTTCCTTGGGGATATCGGCGTCAAGCTTCCAGTCCGCCAGCAAACTGCTGGTGACTGCACCGCTGACCGCGCCTTTGGTGAACTTGTAGCTGTTCCTGAACTGCGGCCCCAAATCGAAGTAATGCAGGAAGGCGTCCTTCTCGTGCCCCACATCCACGAAGGCTGCGTTCAAGCCGGGGGCCACCTTGCGCACCTTGGCGAGATAGACATCGCCCACGGCGAAGCCGCGCTCGGTCTTCTCGCGATGCAGCTCGCTCAGCACCTTGTCCTTCAACAGGGCAATGGCGACCTCTCCCCCATGGGAACGGATGACCAGATCGACGCTCACGCGATGATGAAATTGGTGTGCATGGAAGCGGGCACGCTGGCGCGCGCCGAACGACGGCCACCGAAGGCCATAAGGCCTTCAGTGCGCAGCGCCGCTACCGGTTACTACCGGATCTTCTTCTTATGGCGGTTCTTCCGCAAGCGCTTCTTGCGCTTGTGGGTGGCCATCTTGTGGCGCTTCCGCTTCTTTCCGCAGGGCATGTGCTCTTCAGTGTTCGTGTACGTGACTTTCCAATTCCTTCAGGAAGCCATCAACCTGGCGGGTGATGGCCGTATCCTCAACTACGAGTGTCCTATACTTCTGGAGGCAGCTGACCGCTAGGTCGATGCTATCCATGGTGGCATAGGTGCGCCCCAAGTAGTACCAGACGTCGGGGAAACCCTCAGCGTCCAGCTCCTTCACCTTCTTGAAGCGCTCGAGTGCCTTATCCAATTGGCCGCTCTGCACCGAGAACAAGCCCAGGTGCCAGTGCGCCTCGGCGTTCTCGGGCTCCTCCTCCACGATCTTCCGCAACATCTGTATGCCGCGCATGGGCTCGGAGCCGTTCACGAGCGTCACTGCTTCCATCATGCGCGCTTTCGCGGGCGTGACCTCAGGCGTATCGCTCTGCTTCCCCGAAGGTGTTCGGGGCACCATTAACAAAAGAACCACTACCGCCGCCGCTCCGGCCAAGGCCAGCATCTGCGGTTTCCCAAATCCCATCATTGACCCTCTGGCTTCGCCGACCGGTTCTTCACCTGATCCACGAACACATCGGCGGGCTTGAATGCCGGGATGTCGTGGGCCGGGATGATGATGGTGGTGTTCTGAGCGAGCAGGCGTCCGGTCTTCTGGGCGCGGTGCTTAACGATGAAGCTGCCAAAGCCGCGCAGGTGAACCGGTTCGCCGGCAGCGAGCTGGTTCTTCACCTCGTCCATGAAGGCCTCAACGGTGGCCAGCACGATCGTCCGCTCGATGCCCGTCTTCTTCGATATGATGCCCACCAGCTCTGCCTTGGTCATAGCCCTGATTGATTTGGGGGCGCAAATATAGCCGGGCATCCCGTCCGCGCAACCCATCTTTGTGCCTGTATGTCAAGCCGTTCATGGTTCAGCCGGGCCTTGCTGCCGTGGTACCGCGAAAACCAGCGCCAGCTGCCTTGGCGCCGCACCCGAGACCCCTACCGCATCTGGCTTAGTGAAATAATCCTCCAGCAGACACGTGTTGACCAAGGCACCGCCTATTGGCACCGCTTCGTAGAGCGGTACCCTACGGTATCGCACTTAGCCAAGGCCTCTGAGGACCAAGTGCTTCGCCTCTGGCAAGGCCTGGGTTATTACAGCCGCGCCCGCAACCTGCGAACCGCCGCACAGCAAGTGGTAAAGGAGCACGGTGGCCAGTTCCCCGGCGACCATGCCACCTTGCTGAAGCTCAAGGGCGTGGGCGACTATACGGCCTCGGCCATCGCTAGCATATGCTTCGGAAAGGCTGAACCGGTGGTTGATGGCAACGTGTACCGGGTACTGGCCCGGGTCTTCGGCATCGCAACGCCGATTGACAGCACGGAGGGGAAGAAGGAGTTCAGGGCCTTGGCTGCTGAACTGATTGCAAAGGAGAACCCCGGCAACCACAACCAGGCGGTGATGGAATTGGGCGCCACGGTATGCACGCCGAAGAACCCGCGCTGTGGTGACTGCCCCCTCAGGGGCAAGTGCATCGCGAAGGCCGAAGGGCGCATCGCCGAGCTGCCGATGAAGGCGGGCAAGACCAAGACGCGCACACGGCATTTCAATTACCTGCTGATCGAGACGAAGGGTGGCATCTACCTGCGCAAGCGCACCGGCAAAGACATCTGGCTAGGCCTGTGGGAGTTGCCGATGGTGGAGACTGAAAAGACCCTTGGCCCGAGGCAAACCCCGGCCATTCCTGAATCGCTGCAACGGCTCGGCAGCGTCGACCATCCGGAGCGACTTGCCAACAATAGAGGTGCATGGCGATTCGTGAAACGCACCAGCCCCGTGAAGCACATCCTAAGCCACCAGATCATCCACGCGGTGTTCTGGGAAGCGGAGCCTCCCAAAGGCTTGGAGCCACCGAAAGACTGGAAGCTGGTGCCTTGGAATAGAATCGATTCGTACGCATTGCCT
>DAORNP010000011.1:7020-12036 GCA_035441065.1 Flavobacteriales bacterium
GCTCATTGAGCGGAAGCTCGCGGAAAAGCGCCTCTGACCGAACCGCTATCTTCGACCGCCCAAGCCCATCCATCATGTCAGGCGTGAACAAAGTGATCCTGATCGGCAACCTCGGCGCCGATCCCGAAGTGCGTCATCTGCAGAACGGCGCGGCCGTGGCCAACTTCCGCATCGCGACGAGCGAGACCTTCAAAGACCGCCAGACCGGCGAGAAACGGGAGCAGACAGAATGGCACGCAATCGTGGCCTGGCGCGGCTTGGCCGAGATCGTAGAGAAGTACCTGCGCAAAGGCAGCAAGGTGTATGTGGAAGGCAAGCTCCGCACCCGCCAATGGCAGGACAAGGACGGCAACACGCGCTACACCACCGAGATCCACGCTGACGAGATGACGATGCTCGATCGCGCATCGGGCGGTGGCGCCCCGCAAGGCCAGCCGCAAGCGCAATCTGCTTCATCGGCACCTGCCAACGCCCGCCGGCAACTTCGACGATGAAGTGGACGACCTGCCGTTCTAGGCTGTCCGCACGGTTGAACCCAACCTCATCCGATTGGAGCCTCCCTCCTTCCCTCCACTGATCGCCCTGTATTGGCTGCCGCTCGATGGAGCTACGGCGCTCATGCTGGTGGTTATCGCCTTGTTGCTGGTGTGCAGCGCTGCATTCAGCGCGAGTGAGGTGGCGCTGTTCTCGCTAACCCCAACGCAGCTGCGCGACTTGAAGGAGCGCGGCGGACAATGGGGACAGCGCGTGCTCGACCTGCTGAGCAAGCCGAGGCGTTTGCTCGCCACCATCCTCATCGCGAACAACTTCGTGAATGTGGCCATCGTGATCCTCAGCACGGTGGCTGTATCCTCGATGCTCGATGTGCAGCGCATGCCGCACTACCTCGTCTTCGCCGTGCAGGTGCTGGCCGTTACCGCCGTGCTGCTGCTGCTTGGCGAGGTGCTGCCCAAGGTTTACGCCACGGCCAATGCCATGCGCGTAGCGCAATTGATGGCAGGCCCGCTCTTGGTGCTGCGGCTGGCCTTCAAGCCGGTGAGCGAGGCGCTCGTGCGCAGCACCACCTTCATCGAGAAGCGCTACCAGAAGCGCGCCGCGCACAGCATCAGCATGGACGCACTGGGCCACGCGCTGGAACTCACCAAGGATGCCAGCACCACCGCCGAAGAGCAGCGGATCCTGCGGGGCATCGTCAAGTTCGGCAACATCGAGGTGAAGCAAGTGATGCGCCCACGCACCGAAGTGGTGGCCATCGACCGCGAACTCAGCTTCAAGCAATTGCTCGCCGCCATTGTTGACAGCGGCTTCTCGCGCATGCCGGTGTACGAGGAGACCGTGGACCGTGTGGTGGGCACGCTTTACATCAAGGACGTGCTGCCCCACATCAACGAGGCTGATTTCGACTGGCGCAGCTTGCTCAGAGAGCCCTATTTCGTGCCGGAGAACAAGAAGCTCGATGACCTGCTCAAGGAGTTCCAGCTGGAAAAGGTCCTCGCCGTTGTGGTTGATGAGCATGGCGGCACCAGCGGCATCATCACCTTGGAGGATGTGATCGAGGAAATCGTCGGCGACATCACCGATGAATTCGATGAGGAGGACCTGATCTATAGCAAGCTCGATGACCGCACGTGGGTGTTCGAGGGCCGCGCGCCACTGCCCGATGTGTATCGCGTGCTCGGCATCGATGGCCAGGTGTTCGAGGACAACAAGGGCGAGAGCGGCACGCTCGGTGGCTTCGTGCTCGAGCTCACCGGTCGCATCCCGAAAAAAGGCGAGCAGATCTCGCTGCGCAATTTCACCTTCGCGGTGGAAGCCTCGGACAATAAGCGCATCCGTCGCGTGAAGCTCACCATGAACGATGATGCGAAGAGTTAGCCTGATCATCCTGGCCTCCGTGCTGATCACCGGGTGCGATGATGATGCCGTTCCGCGCCCGAAAGGCTGGCCCAGAATCGACCTGCCTGCTGAGGCGCACGAAGCCTGGCGAATGGAGGGCGAGCCTTTCACCGCCGAATTGCCCACCTATGCGGTGATCAAGGAGCGCAAGGCCGAAGGCGCCGCGCGCTGGTACGACCTGCGATTCGCCGGGCAGCGCGCTACGGTGCATCTCACCTACAGCGCCGTGACGGACAATCTGCCCGAGCTGATCGAAGATGCGCACGAATTCAAGCGGAAGCACGAGGCCAAGGCCACGCGCATCGGCAGTGAACGCGTGCTGCGCGATAGCAGCCGGGTATTCGGTACGCTCTTCGATGTGGAGGGCGATGTGGCCAGCCCTTGCGTGTTCTACCTCACCGATAGCACGCGTAACTTCCTCTATGGTGCGCTCTACTTCGATGCGCCGCCCAATGCCGATTCATTGGCACCGGTGACCCATCGCTTGCGCGCCAATATGCGTCACTTCGCTGCTACGCTGGAGTGGGCGCCCTTCGCCCGGTAGCGTGCACGGCCTTCAAAAGCGCGGCAAGCAGTGCCAGCGCGCCGAATTGATGCAGCACGCCAAGTGCGATATGCACTTGCGTAAGGATCGTGACCACGCCCAGCACGAACTGGACGACCACCGCTGCGATGAGCAGGCGCCAGGGCAAGGAAGGAGTTGACCGGAAGCGCCAGCCGAATGCAACGAATGCCGCAGCGACAAGCCAAGCCAGGTTGCGGTGGATGAATTGAACGCCATCCTTGCGCGCCGTGAGATCCTGCCACAGTGAATCGGAAGCCATCACCAGCTCGGGAACGAAGGCCCCGCTCATCAGCGGCCAGGTGTTGTGGATGCGACCTGCATTCAAACCTGCCGTGAACGCCCCCCACGCGATCTGAACCATGAGCAGCAAGAGCAGCATGCGTGACCATCTCCCAGCAGCCGTGCCTTCGCTCGCGAAGCCTCGCTTTCCCGAGTTGATGTCGAAGATGGTCCAGAGCACCATGCCGAACACGGCGAAGGCCGCGCAGAGGTGGATGGCCAGCCTGAAATGGCTGACATCCACGAGCAACAGGCCGTTGGCATCGCGCTGATCGACCAGTCCGCTCATGACCATGAACCAGCCGAGGCTGGCCACAATGCCACCGCCGAGCATGATGAAGAGCGAACGCCTCATCAGCCAGCCCTTCAGAAGCCCCTTGCGCCAGAAAATCGTGAAGGGCACGATGAACACGATGCCCATGAGCCGCCCCCAATTGCGGTGCGCCCACTCCCAGAAGAAGATCTCCTTGAAGTCGGCCAGCTGCATGTGGCTGTTCACCAACTGGTACTCGGGGATCCGCTTATACTTCTCGAAGGCGTCGTGCCATGCCGCGTCGTTCATCGGCGGCAGCGCGCCCATGATGGGATCCCACTCGGTGATGCTCAGGCCGCTGCCCGTGAGCCGCGTGATGCCGCCGATCACCACCATGAGCGCGATCATGATGCTGCCGGTGAGCAGCCAGATCACAACGGGCTTCAATCGCTTCCTCTCATCCATTGCGGGCGGCGAAAGTAGGAACGCATAAGGGCGGCCTTCGTTCGGCTACCAGCATGAAGAAGGGGGCGTAAAGCCCCCTAATCTTCCAGCAAGAGTGCCACTTACACCCGCAGCAGCCTTCCGATCAAGGCAAGGATGCTGGGCAGCACGATGTCCTTGGGCGCGATCACGCTCACGGATTTCTCTTCAACCTTGGGCTGTTCGGCGTTACCGCTGCCGCCCTTCACCTGCTTGGTGATACCGATGGCGACCACCTTGTACTGCCCGTCGTAGAGCGCCTGGATGGCTTCCACCATTTGCGCATCGGTCACCTTGGCCTCGTTGTATGTGACGATAGCGTGATTGGGCGCGTCTGTCTCGCTCATCTTGATCTCCGTGCCCTCGACGCCGAGCTTGGCCAAGGCCTTCTTGATGGATCCGCCGCACATCATCTCGCAGCTCATGCCCTCGATGCTCAGGTCGGCGATCATCATCGGCTCACCGCTGGTGATGGCCACCTCCTGCACCGTGCGTGCGATGGTCGGTGCCGCTTGCTCAGGTGCGCTGGCAGCACCGCTGCAGCCCATGAGGAGGGTGATGGCGGCGAGGTAAAGGATGCCGTTTGATTTCATGGTCTTCAGGCCTTGGTGAGCATGGGACGGGGATGCCCCCGAATCGGTTACAAATGTACCCTCCTGCCCCTCCGATACCTTGGCGCCCTGTTATGAAAACCCAACGCCCCGGCGGCACCTGGATCCTGCTCGCCTTGCTGGCGCTGATCTGGGGCAGCAGCTTCATCCTGATGAAGCGCGGCCTTTACCACGAGGGCATCCCGGTGCTCACCCCGTGGCAAATGGCCACGGCCCGGCTGGCCATCGCCTGGCTGGCCCTTGCGCCCCTGCTTTTCAGGCATGCGGGCCAATTGCTCCCGCATTGGAAACCCCTCCTTGGAAGCGGGCTATTGGGCAACGGCATTCCCGCCATGCTTTTCGCCACCGCCCAAACCCGCATCGACAGCGCCTTGAGCGGCATGCTGAACAGCCTGACCCCGCTGATGACCTTGCTCACCGGCGTGGTCTTCTTCGCTACACCTGTTCGGCTCGTCCATTTCATCGGTATCGGACTGGGATTGGCCGGTGCTGCGGGACTCGTAGTCTTCGCCCAACACGATGGCATTTCGACCTGGTCATGGTTCGCCTTGCTGCCCATCGCTGGCACCTTGGGCTACGGATTCAGCGGGAACATCGTGAAGCGGCACCTGCAAAGCGTGCCGCCCATGGCTACGGCGGTGGGCGCGCTCACCTGGGTGGGGCCTGTTTCCATCGGCTTGGCCTGGAACAGCGGCCTTCCGGAGAAACTCAGCACCGACCCCCATGCATGGCGCGCCCTGGGCCATGTGGCCGTTCTCGCCGTGATGAGCTCGGCCATCGCCTTGGTGCTGTGGAACATGCTGCTCCAGCGCACCACGGCCATCCGGGCCAGCATGGTCACCTACCTGATGCCCGTTGTGGCCATGGCTTGGGGCCTGCTCGATGGCGAAGCCCTCCCATGAGGCACCGAGGTTCGGATGGCCCGCGAG
>DAORNP010000011.1:12053-16958 GCA_035441065.1 Flavobacteriales bacterium
CGTATGGCTCGTGACCACCGGCGACCGCAACCGGTAGCCGTTATCAACCTGCCTGCATGGACGACGCGCAACGAAGCTCCATCGCCGTGCGTATCAGCCGCCTCAAATTCGCCGCATGTACCTCGGACAAAAAGTCGTGATCGTGCTGCCCGCTTACCGGGCTGCCCTCACCTTGGAGCAGACCTACAAGGAGATCCCCTTCGACATCGTTGACGAGGTGGTGCTCGTGGACGACAAGAGCCCGGACAACACCGTGGACGTGGCCAAGCAGCTCGGCATCAAACACGTGGTGCAGCACCAGGTGAACCGCGGCTACGGCGGCAACCAGAAGACCTGCTACGACACGGCCCGGAAACTGGGCGCGGACATCGTGGTGATGCTGCATCCCGATTACCAGTACACGCCGAAGCTGCTCACCAGCATGATCGCGCTGATCGGCAACGATGTGTACCCCGTGGTCTTCGGCTCGCGGATCCTGGGCAAAGGAGCCTTGAAGGGCGGCATGCCCATGTACAAGTACATCGCCAACCGCTTGCTCACCTTCACCCAGAACATGCTCTGTGGCCAGAAGCTCAGCGAGTACCACACCGGCTACCGCGCCTTCCACCGCAAGGTCCTTGAAGCCTGCCCGTACGAGCGCTGCTCCGACGATTTCGTGTTCGACAATCAGATGATCGGCCAGATGTTCTGGCACGGCTTCGACATCGCCGAGATCACCTGCCCCACCAAGTACTTCGATGAGGCGAGCTCCATCAACTTCAGCCGCAGCATGACCTATGGCTTCGGCGTGCTGAATGTGAGCTGGCGCTACTTCCTGGCCCGAACCGGCATCATGGGCTGGAAGCTCCTCGGCGAGCGCAAAGCCGCCTGATCGCAGCGCTTCTACCTTCGGCGCGTCCGCTCATGGCGGTTCGCGACACATGCCCACGCACGGCCGCCTGCAACTGCTGATCATCGCGTTCGCCGCGCTGCTCTTCATCCCCGGCCTGGGCGCCGTGCATCTCTTCGATTGGGATGAAATCAATTTCGCGGAGATCGCGCGTGAGATGGTCGCGAGCGGCGACTGGCTGCGCCCGCAGATGGGTTTCGAGCCCTTCCACGAGAAGCCGCCCTTGTTCATGTGGATGCAGGCCCTGAGCATGAAGACCTTCGGTGCGGGTGAATTCGCGGCGCGCCTCCCGAATGCCGTTTGCGGCATGATCACGCTGCTGGTGCTCTACCGCATCGGCGAGCAGTTGCGCGGGCGGGTGTTCGGCATGCTTTGGGCACTGGCCTATATCGGCTCCATCCTGCCGCACCTCTACTTCCGCAGCGGCATCATCGACCCCTGGTTCAACCTCTTCATCTTCCTCGGCCTGCACGCCGTGATCACGCTGGTACAGCGAGATCCCAAGCGCGACCCCAATGCCTTCAACTCACGCCGGGACGGTTTTGCTTGGGGGGCAGGCTTCTTCCTGGGTCTCGCGGTACTCACCAAAGGTCCAGTGGGCGTACTGGTGCCGGGCTTGGCACTTTCGGTTTATTGGGCGTGGAACAGATTCCGCTTCGTGCTCAGCTTGCGTCGCCTCGGCATCATCGCGCTGGCTGCCGCACTAATCGTTTCGACTTGGGCGCTGATCGACCTCATCCGCAACGGGCCCGACTTCATGGTCGCATTCTTCTGGCGCCAGGTTGCCATGCTCACCACGGAGGATGCAGGCCATGGCGGCTTCTTCGGTTACCATTTCGTGGTGCTGCTCATCGGTTGCTTCCCGGCATCGGTGTTCGCGGTGCAGGAACTGCTTAAGCCCACACGCACTGAAGACAAGTACGAGAATGACCACCGCCGCTGGATGGTGATCCTGTTCTGGGTGGTGCTCATCCTCTTCAGCGTGGTGAAGACCAAGATCGTCCACTACAGCAGCTTTTGCTACTTCCCGCTCACCTACCTCGCTGCGCTGCAACTCGAACGTGCATGGAAGAAGCGGGAAGGGTTCGGGTGGAGCCGCTTCCTGCTTGGAGGACTGGGCACATTGCTGGCGTTGATCGTGATTGCGGTGCCCTTCATCGGCATGAACACCGATGCTATCAAGCCGCTCTTCGCGCAGGATACCTTCGCGCTGGCCAACCTCGATGCGGAGGTGAAGTGGACGGGCATCGAAGCCATCGCGGGCCTGATGCTGCTCGGCGCGCTCATCGCCGGGCATGTGCTTCACCGTAAACAGCGCATCCGCGCTTCCATCCTCACGGTGTTCGGCGGAGGCGCGTTGTTCGTCACTACAACGCTCGTCTACTTCATCAACAACATCGAAGGCTACTCGCAACGCGCGGCGGTGGAGTTCTTCGAGAGCAAAGCCGACGAGCGATGCTGGCTACTCACCAAGGGCTACAAGAGCTACGTGCCGGAGCATTATGGAAGAGTGAAGGAGGCGCAGCCAGATGATGCTACGCTCTGGCACGGACCGATTGACCGGCCGGTGTACCTCTCGTGCAAAGTCACGCATGCTGAAGATGTGGGGGCGCTAGGGACCTTCACGGAGCTGTACCGGAAAAACGGGTTCGTGTTCTATGAACGACTGCCATGACCGATGACCTCTCCTTCATCCTCACCCACCTCGGCGAGGAACGCGAGCGCGGCTACGATGCGGTGGTGCCCCCCATCGTGCAGAGCGGCAACTTCACCTACCCCACCGTGGCGGCCATGCGCGCGGTGGTGCAACAGGAGTTCGACCGGCCGCTTTACACGCGCGGCTACAACCCGACCGTGGCGATCCTGGGGAAGAAGATCGCTGCGCTGGAACATGCCGAACATGCGCTGGTGTTCAGCAGCGGCAGCGCGGCTATCGCGGCAGCGGTGATCGCGCATGTGAAGGCCGGCGACCACATCGTGTGCGTGCAGAAGCCGTACAGTTGGACCAGGAAGCTGCTCGCTGAGCTCCTTTCACGCTTCGGCGTGGAGCACACCTTCGTTGACGGCACCGATGCGGAGAACTACCGCAAGGCCATCAAGCCGAACACGACCTTCTTCATACTGGAGAGCCCCAGCTCGCTCACCTTCGAGCTGCAGGACATCGCAGCGGTCTGCGCCATCGCGAAAGAGCACGGCATCGTCACGCTCTGCGACAACAGCTTCAACAGCCCGCTCTTCCAGAACCCGATCCTGCTTGGCGCTGACATGGTCGCGCACAGCGCCACCAAGTACCTCAACGGCCACAGCGATGTGGTGGCGGGCGTGCTTGCCGGGAGCGCGGAGCGCATGCGCGCCGTCATGGCGCACGAGTTCATGACGCTGGGTGCTGCACCATCACCGCACGACGCCTGGCTGCTGATGCGCGGCTTGCGCACGCTGCCCTTGCGCGTGGAACGCAGTGCTGACAATGCCGAGAAGGTGGCGCGCTTCCTCGAGGCGCACCCCAAAGTGAAGCAGGTGCATTGGCCGGGACTGCCCTCGCATCCACAGCATGCACTTGCGCGGAAGCAGATGAAGCGCGTGGCTGGCTTGATGAGCATTGAACTTGTCGCGCCCGATGTAGCGGCTGTGGAACGATTCTGCGATGCGCTCAAGACATTCTTGATCGCCGTGAGCTGGGGCGGCTACGAGAGCCTGCAGTGGCCCGTGTGCGCATTGCAAGGACCGAGCGGCTACTACACCGACCTGCCCTTCACCATGGTGAGGCTGTACATCGGCCTGGAGGATGCCGATGCGCTGATCAGCGATCTTGAACAAGGGCTGGCCCGGATCTGAGGCACATACTCCGCACCCGCACTGCCCCTATCAGAAGTTCGCCCTGAGCGCCAGGATGAAATTCCGTCCCGGCGACGTGATGCCCGATGAGTAAGGCCGGTAGCGCTGGTCCGTGATGTTCTCGACGCCGCCGGTGAGGAGCAAGGCCTTGGTGATCTGATAGCCCAAACGCAGGTTCAGCGTATGCCACGCTGGCGCATGCGGACGACCTGCACCATCGCGCGCATAGATGGTCGGCTTGGCCTGTTCGCTCGGTGGCAGATCAGCGAAGCTGAAGCCGCCGCTGAATTGCATGAAGACCTGCACGCGCAACTTCTTGCGCTCCCAGGTGAGGCCCGCTTGTCCGAATGGCGGAGGTGCATGGCGCAGCGGCACGTCCTTCACGTTGGCATCGTCCTGCTCCACACCGTCCTGCCAGTTGTAACGGGCAAACAGGCTCAGCATCTTACAGATGCGCGCATCGGCACCGATGGTGAAGCCGACCACCGTGGCCTGTGCCACATTCTGGATGGCATCCACGCGGCTGGGCTCGCCATCGTATTCGATGCTGTCCTGGCCATTCAACGTAAAGGGCCTGCGCACCATGGCGTTGTCGAGCAGCACGTAGTAGGCATGGCCTTGCAGGCGCACTTGCCCGGCGATGAGCTTCTCGATGCCGACGTCAGCGGAATAGGCGTACTCGGCTTGCAGGTCCGGGTTGGGCACGATCACCGCGCCCGGCTCGCTGTCGAACACCTTGCCGATGTCGTCGATGTTGGGCGCGCGGAAGCCGGTGCTCAGGTCAAGCGAGAGCTTCCAGTCCTTGCCAGGGCGGTAGGACGCACCTAGGTTGCCGGTGAGCGCATTGTTGCTCAGGCTCGTGCTCGTGGCGGGATAAGCGAAGAGTGACGTATCGAATCGCGCATCGAGCGCCGACCAATTGAAGCGCGCCCCGCCGGAAAGCGTGAGCCGCTCGGTAGCATCGTGCATGGCGCCCACGTAAGCGGAGCCCGTGCTCCAGGAGGAACCATCCGGATAACGTGCGTTGATTATCGTCTCCGCTCCTGTGGTCTGGTTCACACGTTTGCCCTTCGAGCCCACCTCGTTGCTGACATGCTCCGCGCCGTAGAGCAGTTGCGTGCGCTCGCTCAGCTTCTTCTCCGCATCGAGGTTCACCCAAAGGCCATTGACCTCTTCGCGTT
>DAORNP010000011.1:17219-27113 GCA_035441065.1 Flavobacteriales bacterium
GTGATTCAATCGGTTTGAAGGCCAGCTTGCCGAACACCTGCACATTGTCATAGTCGCTGCCCACTTGCACGTTGGGGTCGCTGTTCACCATCATGCTATCGCGGTCGTTGATGCGCTCCACGTACCACGGGCGCTGGTAGTCCTTGGGGCCATTGCTTCCCATGCGCAGATCACCGAAGCGCGTGAAGGATGTGCTGCCCCCGAACGCGACTTTGCGCGTGCCGAGGCCCAGGTTGATGTTGCCGCCATACTCGTTGGCCGCAGAGCCGTAGCGCACACCCGCGCCGCCGTGCACGTTCAAGCTGCTATCGGTGCTGAAGCGCGGACGCAGCAGGTGGAAGTCCATGACGCCGCCGATGGCATCGCTGCCATAGGTCATGGCGCCGGGCCCATGGATTACTTCAGCGCGTTCGATCGCATTCGCATCCACACTGATCACGTTCTGCAAGTTGCCCGCGCGGAAGATGGCGTTGTTCATGCGCACGCCATCGACCACGATGAGCACACGATTGGCCGCGAAGCCACGCAGCATGGGGCTTCCGCCACCCAGCTGGCTCTTCTGCATGAAGACCTCGCCGCTCTGCTGCAGCATATCTGCCGCTGTGCCGGGATTGGAGAACGCCACTTCGCGCGGGCTTATCACCGTAATCTGGTCGGGCACGCGCGCGCGCTCCTGCTCCCAGCGGTTGGCGCTCACCACGAATTCATCAAGCTTGAAGTGGAGCGCGGCCATCGCGACCCTGCTGCCCATGGCCAGCACTTGCTGGTAGCTGAGAACGCGCGGCTCATAGCCCACCATGCGGAAGCGGATGGAATCGGCGCCATTGAAGGGCGTGAGGTCGGCGCGGCCACGCGCATCCGTGATGGCTGATGTATTCGCGGCGTGCTGCAACGTGGCAGCGACCAAGGGCTGAAGCGAACTCTGGTCCACCACGGTAACCTGCTGCGCGTGCACAAGCATGGGCGCAATCGCCATGCACCACAAGAGGCCTCGTAATCGTTTCATCCCGGCGGCGCGAAGCAAGTGAATGCGGATGAAACGGAACATCTAGCCCTTCGGCCAGAAACACGATCACTCGCCTGCGTTTGGGCCTTCCGACGCCGACGGCCATCGCACCCGCAGCACCCGCTCCGCACCCAACGCAGCGCGCATCAACGCCTCCAGGGCTTCGGCATCTTCGACCTCTTCACGCTCCTTCAACACCTGCAGGCGGCTTTCGATGCGCACATGGCGGGCATCGATACGCGTGGCCTCCAAGGTGTAGCGCGCACTCGGCGACGACCATTCCCCTTGCAGCTGCGTAAGGTCCATCACCTCCACCGGCTGCGCGAAGGCGATGTCGATGATCACGCGGTCGGTGTGCGCGAAGTCCCAGAGGAACGGAAGGTCGCGGCCCTCGGCAGTGAAGCCTTCTGGGATAGCGTGCGCGATGAAGCCCGTGAGATCGAAGGCATGCTGTGATCCCGGCTCTTGCCTGCGGAAATCGGTCAGCTTCAATTCCTGCTGCTCCCGGTAGCGGAAAGGCGGATCGCTGCTGAGGTCATGCTCACCCGAACGGCGAGCCATGATGCCTTGAACCAGCGCTGGCGTGTATCCATAGGCGGGCATCACGGTGCTGTCGCGCCTGCCGCCCATGAAGGCAGCACGACCAAGGGTGCTGAATTGGCCGCTTAGGAAGATGCGCGCCTTGCCCGTGGCATCGGCCTTCTCCAGGTCCACCTCCAACGCGTACTCCATGGCGCGCACGTTGGCGCTGGCTTCGCTCATGGGCAGCTCCACGAAGAGCGGCGGGCGCGGATCATCCTCCAGCAAGCGCTGGCGATCCACCAGCAGGGCCATGGTGCCTTCCCAATAGAAGGGCAGCTCATTGGCGAACCAGCCGTGTCGCTGCCGTTTGGGATGCATCCACAGCATGCCTTCGCCATCACGTACGCCGAAGAGCCACTCCGTCTCCCACATCGGAGTGGTGAACTGATCGTTGAGGGCGCCGCTGCGCTTGTCGAGCACGTATGCCGTGACATACGGCAGGCGCTTCATCTGGATCAGCTTGCTGTAGAGGCCATAGCGGCTGATCTCGCGAAAACGCTTGTTCGTCACTTGGTCGCCCATGCGCGGGAGGCCCAGGTCCTCGTTGCGGTACCAGCGCCGGTCGTCCACGAAATCGAAGTCCTGTGCAATGGTCTCGTGCAGCAGTTCGATGCAGCGGGGGGCAAGGCTATCTGCAATGCCATTGCAAGTGCGTGCAATGAAGCGCTTCACCAACGTGTTCTGCCGATCAGGGATGTGCTTGATCGCGGTGACGCGCATGGTCTCGGCCAAAACCTCGCGCCTGCGCACCACTTGCAGCCACGGCTGCTGCTCAATGGGCAGGCGGCTAAGGCGTTCAGGGCGGAGGTAGCGGAAATCGAAGGGCTGCCAGGTGATCGTCATGTGCGGCAATCCGCGTCCCTGATCGCCGTGTACCTCATCCATCACACCATCAAGTCCTTGTTTCTCCCAGACCGCTTTGCGATCATCGCCATCGCGTACGATGAACCGTGGCCCCTCGCCACCAAGCATGATGCCCTGCTTGGCATGGTAGACGAGTTCAACGCGTTGCTGGCGAATAGCAAGCGGGCCATGGAAGAAGACGCGCCAGTTGGTGAGCCGCGCCCAATTGTCCATCCATTGCAATCCGCGCAGGCCATCGGTGTGCGGGGCATTGCTGTCGTAGGGCAGCATGTACTTCCAGTGGTACTCCACCACATCGCCGGGCAGTATGCCCAGCGGGTAGTGCGTGATGGACATCGTGGCTTGCTGGGAATAAGGATTGCCCAGGTAACCCTTGGCCGCGCGTGTATCCATGGGCAGCTCATCGCACGTGCCATCGGGTCGGATGACGCGTGCGGTGAAGTGGTCCACGCGCAGGTTGAAGAGCAGCGGATAGGGCCTTGTGTCGCGACGCTCCCACGGTTTGCCCAGCTCATCGTAAGGCGAATCCAGGCTCTCGGGCAGCACCACGGGACCATAGCGCCTGATGTCTTCTGCCGAGTTGAAGCGCACCACTTTCTTACGCTCGAAGAAGAGCGCGAGGAATTGCGGCTTGATGTTGCGGATGCGGATGGAAAGGGAATCGGAAAGGACCTCGGAATTGAGGGCGGGGGCATCGGACCACTCAGGATCCCAGTTGGGCCTTGGCGACTGTATCAACGCCTGCTTGGCGCTCGATTCGAGAACCAGCAGGCAAGCGAATCCTACGGTGAACGATCGGGCAGGGCGCATCGGCGGTTGACCGAAGCTAGCGCAAAACCGCGCAGACGCTCCTACTTCTTCCTGAAGAACAACCGGATCGGCACCCCCGTGAAGCGCCAATGCTCACGCAGACGGTTCTCCAGGAAGCGTTCGTAGCTGGGCTTGATGTACTGCGGCAGGTTGCAGTAGAAAGCGAAGGTGGGCACGTGCGTGGGCACCTGCTGAACGAATTTGATCGAGACCTCCTTGGCCTTGTACATGGGTGGGGGCTGCCGCTCGATCAGGGGCAGCAGCACATCATTGAGCTTGCGTGTGGGGATGCGGCGCTTCCGGTCTTCATACACCTGCATGGCCAGCTCCACCACTTTCAATAGGCGCTGCTTCTCCAAAACGCTGGTGAAGATCACGGGCACGTCAGTGAAGGGCTCCATGCGCTGCTTCACCTCGGCCTCGAAGGCCTTCATGGTGTTGGTCTCCTTCTCGATCAGGTCCCACTTGTTCACTACCACCACCAGGCCCTTGCCGTTCTTCTGAATGATGGAAAGGATGTGCAGGTCCTGATGCTGCATGGGCTCGCGCGCATCGAGCATGAGGATGCACACATCGCTATCCTCGATGGCGCGGATGGATCGCATCACGCTGTAGAACTCGATGTCCTCATCGACCTTGCCCTTCTTGCGGATGCCAGCGGTATCAAGCAGGAGCACATCGTGCCCGAACACGTTCCACCGGGTGTTGATGGGGTCGCGCGTGGTGCCCGCCACCGGTGTCACAATGCTCTGCTCCTTGCCCATCAGCGCGTTCACCAGTGAGCTCTTGCCCACGTTCGGCCGGCCCACGATGGCGAGCTTGGGAATGTCCGGCTCGGGGTCCTCGGTGGGCTTCTTGAAGCTCTTCACGAGTTCATCGAGCATATCGCCGGTGCCCGCGCCGCTGGCCGCAGCGATGGCATGCACCTCGCCCAAACCGAGGCTATAGAAGTCGGCAACGAGGTATTGCTTTTCGTGCGTGTCCACCTTGTTAGCCACAAGCACTACAGGCTTCTTGGCCTTGCGCAGCATCTGCGCGATGGCCTCGTCCATGGCGGTGATGCCACCATGCACGTCCACCATGAAGAGCACGGAGTCTGCTTCATCGATGGCCAGCTTCACCTGTTTGCGGATCTCGCCCTCGAAGACATCGTCGCTGCCGCTCACATAACCACCGGTATCGATCACGCTGAAGAGGATGCCGTTCCACTCGGTCTTGCCGTAGTGGCGGTCGCGCGTGGTGCCCGCGGTGGGGTCAGTGATGGCCTCGCGCCGCTCGATCAAGCGGTTGAAGAGCGTGCTCTTGCCCACGTTGGGGCGGCCTACGATCGCGACGATGTTTCCCATGCTCAGTATCCGTATCGCTTCAGTTTCGTTTCATCCTCGCGCCAATCGGGATCCACCTTCACCTTCAGGTCCAAGAAGACCTTGGTGCCGATGAAGCGCTCGATGGCCAAGCGCGCCTCGGTTCCCAACCTGCGCAGCGCCTTGCCTCCTTCACCGATCACGATGCCCTTCTGGCTCTCGCGCATCACGATCACATCGGCTTGGATCTTCACCAGCGCCTCCCCTTCCTCGTAGCTGTTCACCACCACTTGCGAGCTATAGGGGATCTCCTGCTTGTAATAAGTGAGCATCTTCTCGCGGATCATCTCGCTCACGAAGAAGCGCATGTTCCGGTCGCTCAGCTCATCCTTGGGGAAATAGGCCGGATGCTCGGGTAGGTGATTGATGAGGTAAGTCTTGAGCTCTTGCACATTCAGGCCGTGCAGCGCGCTCAGGGGAACCACCTTGGCCTCGGGCAGCGCGGCTTGCCAGGCTTCGAGCGCGGGCAGCACATCCTCCTCTTGGGCCGCATCCACCTTGTTCACCAGCAGCACCTTATGCCCTTTGAAACGCAACGCGCGCTTGAGCACGTTCTCGGCCTTCTCCGGCTTTTGGCCCATCTCCACCAGCACGATGAGGATGTCGGCGTCGATGAGGGCCTCGTCAACGGCGCTCATCATGCGCTCGTGCATCTTGTACTGCGGATCGAGTATGCCCGGCGTATCGCTCAGCACCATCTGGTAATCATCGCCGTTGAGGATGCCAAGGATGCGGTGGCGGGTGGTCTGCGCCTTGGGGTTGGCGATGACCAATTGCTCGCCCAACAAGGCGTTCAGCAAAGTGCTCTTGCCCACGTTGGGCTCACCGATAATGTTGACGTATCCGGCCTTGTGCGGCATGGCTTCGCGAATATCGCCGCCCCCTGTGAAGGAGCGCGCTGAAAAAGAGAAGGCCCGGCGTTCACCGGGCCTTCCTTCGTAGCGGGGGTAGGACTCGAACCTACGGCCTTCGGGTTATGAGCCCGACGAGCTACCATCTGCTCCACCCCGCAATGGGGCGCAAATATAGGCGTATCGCGCATAATCCGAAATCAATCCACCACTTTCCACGCGAGAGTGGGCACATCATAGACACGGCCATCAGGCACGCGGGCCAATCGCGCCTTGATATCCTCAACGAAAACTCGGTCGCCAGCTCGAAGCCGCAGGAAAGCCTGCCTTAGTTCGTCATCGATGATCCCGCCCCTGAGGGTCCTTTCCAACGGTTGCTGACCCCGCATGATCACCACATTGCATCGAAGCAATTCGAACGTCGCTTCGAAATCGGTTTCGGGCAGCTTGCAGATGATCTGACGAGCCGCTGTGAGCTTCGACTTCTCAATACGCGAGTCACGCGCCCCCTTGCCCATGCAGAATGCCTCAGGCGCAGGCAGGTCCCTCACCCTGAATTTCACCGGCCCGATCCTGCGCGTGCTGCCATCGGCCATGGTGGCGGTGGCGTACACCTCGGCTTGGGAGTCCTTCATGCCCGTGGCCACCCAGCCCGGTCCGTTGCGCGTGATCCTGCCCGTGCTGATGCTGGCCTGTATGCGCTCCGCCGGAACACCCGGCACGCTCAGTTCGATTGGATTCTCCACCCCGCGATAGAGTACGTTCATCTTGGTGGGCGATGCCACAAGCAAGGGTGCCATCACCTGATAGGAGGTCGTGTAGGGAATCTCCTCCACGCCCTTCGGCCCATCGAATCGGATACGCCCACTGATCTTGTGCTCCCCTACCGAGCTTGGTTTCACGCGCAATTTGCCCTTGCCATCCTCGCCTTGTTGAAGAGGCCCGGAACCATCAAGCAGCAATTCAGCCTTGTTCTTCGGGTCGAACGCCGCAAGGAACACATCCGCCCTGAACGAGTCGCCCAGCATCACCATGCTGCTCTGTGGTATCACGGCGCTGGTGAGCGCGCCCATGCGATAGTCCTCAATCTCGCAAGCGCGATAGAGCCATTTCACCATATCGTTCTCTGCAGCGCGCACATCCGCCTGCAATTTGCTCAGCGTTGCAATTCCCGCCGCCAAGGGCACATGGTAGAAGTTGATGCTCTCCCAATTATTGAGCGTGCCGCTTGCATCGCGCCGGTCGCTGAAGTCGAAGAGCGCATCCAGCGAGGCGGATAGTGCCTGGCCCTTCTCGCCCGCGAGCGTCTTCAGGCTATCGCGGAAACCGGTGATGCGCGTGCGGATGTCATAGGCGGAGCCTGGATTCTTGCGTGGCGCGCCGGGTTCGCTGCCCACGAGCACGTTGGTGAGCACATCACGATCGTCCTTTTTCTCCAGCATGAGCAGCGCGCGCAGCGTATCGCGGCCATCGGCGTCCTTGCCGCGCAGGAGCAGCGGATCCACGCCGTCTGCCTTGGCAATGGTGCTGGTCTTGATTCCTTCGAGGTGCCGCACGATCGAATCGGCCATGGCTTTCACGCGCATCGCTTCCGCATACTTCGCCCCGAACTTGTCAGGGAACCGCTTGGCCATTTCGGCGAACGCGGCGTACTCCACCTGCGAGCGCTGCTCGTGCGCGCGCTCACTGCGAACCAGCTCAGCGTCCATGAAGGCGAAGGCATCGAGCACCTCCTTGCTCACGTTCAGCGCGAGAATCGCGGTGAGCACGAGGTACATCATGTTGATCATCTTCTGTCGCGGGGGGAGATTGCCGGATGCCATGGCGCTTGGGTTTTGCTGTTGATGCGAACTGCATCTTCAGACAACCAATGCGACCAGCTCCAGCGCGTAACGCTCAGGCGAGCTTCTCTTCGCCCAGCTCTTCCAATCGGGTCGACGCTTCCTCCCACTCCTTCATGGTGCTGGCGATGCGCTCGGCCACTTCGCCCATGCGCGCGTAGCCTTTCTGTACCGCATCGGCGGGCATGCCGCTCTTCATCACTTCAGCTTGAAGGCTCTTCTCTTCGGACTCCAGGTCAGCGAGCTGCTTCTCCAAGCGTTGCACCTGACCCTGCAGGCGCTTGCGCTCCTTATCGCGTTCGCGCTGATCAGCGTTCTCGCTCCTGCTCGTCTTCTCGGCCTTCCCCTTGGGCTGCGCTGCACTGCTCTTGCCGATATCCGCGCCCTGCAGGGCCTTGCGCTTCTCGATCAGCTCCAGGATGTCCATGTGCTGGTCGCGGATGCGGTGTTGGTCGAGCTCGAGCAGTCGGTTCGTGAGGCCAGTGAGGAAGTCGCGATCGTGGCTCACGAGCAGGAAGGTGCCTTCGTAATTCTTCAGCGCCTCCTTCAGCACATCCTTGCTTTGGATGTCCAGGTGGTGCGTGGGTTCGTCAAGGATGAGGAAGTTGAGCGGCTTCAGCAGCATGCAGCACAAGGCGAGGCGGGCGCGCTCACCGCCACTGAGCACCTTCACCTTCTTGTCCACATCATCGCCGCTGAACATGAATGCGCCAAGCATGGCGCGCACGCGGATACGGTTCTCCTCGCTTGCGGCGTACTCGGCGGTCTCCATCACGGTGCCCTGCGGATTCATGCGCTCGGGCATATCCTGCGCGTAATAGCCCACGATCACATTGTGGCCCATGCGTATCTCGCCCTCGTACGGCTCTTCGCCCATGATCATGCGCACCAGGGTCGATTTGCCCGTGCCGTTGGCGCCCACGAGCGCGAGGTGCTCGCCTTTAGCGATGGTGAGCTCGGCACCATTGAAGATCTGCTTGGCCCCGTATGACTTGCTCACATTGCGGACCTCGGCCACGATTTTCCCGCTGTGCGGCGCGGGCGGGAACTTCACGAGCATCTTTCGCAGGTCCTCGTCCTCCACCTCGATGCGATCGAGCTTCTCGAGCTTGGTGATGAGGCTCTGCGCGAATGCAGCTTTGTTCGCTTTCGCGCGGTACTTGTTGATGAGGTCCTGCGTCTGCTCGATGTACTTCTGCTGCTCCTTGGCCGCCGACGCCTGCTGCTCGCGCTCCACCTTCCGCAGCTCCACGTACTTGCTCCATGACGCCTTGCGGTCGATGAGCTTGCCACCGGTGACCTCGATGGTGCGCGTGGTGAGGCGGTCGAGGAAGGCTTTATCGTGGCTGATGAGTACCAGCGCCGCCGGATAGGTCTTCAGCAGGTCCTCCAGCCATTGGATGGCCGGCAGGTCGAGGTGGTTGGTGGGCTCGTCGAGCAGCAGCAGGTCGGGCTGCATGAGCAGGATACGAGCGAGCTCGGCTCGCATGCGCCACCCACCGCTCAGCTCTTTCATCTGGCGATGCAGGTCCTCACCAACGAAACCGATGCCCTTGAGCATGCGCTCCACCTGCATGTCGTGGTCGGCGGCGCCAATAGCATTGAGGCGCTCATGCGCGTGAGCCAGCAGCGTGGCCAACTCCATCGCCTCCTCATCGCTGGTGCATTTCTCCAGGTCGGTGGTGATGCGCTCAATGCTCGCATTCAGTTCACGCGCCTCGGCAAAGGCCAGCTCGGCCACTTGCCACGGCGTGAGCTCGAGATTGTGGGCCATCTCCTGCGGCAGATAGCCCATGGTGAGCTCGCGCGGCTTGCCGATGGTGCCCGTGTCAAAGGCCTGTTTGCCTGCAAGGATCTTCAGCAGGGTGCTCTTGCCAGCCCCGTTACGGCCCACAAGGCCAATGCGGTCGTCGCTTCCGATGAAGAAAGAGACGCCATCGAACATGGGACGTTGGCCGAAGTGCAGCGTGAGGCCTTGGACAGTGATCATGGCGCTGATTCTAGCCCGCCGAGCACAAGCTCCGGCGAACGGGCCGCGAAAGTAGGCCTTCGGGTGTCGCTGGAGGGCCGCTCAATAGTGCCAGAGGTCAAAGCCGATGTCCTCGAGCTGCCTTCGGATATGCTCGCTGCGTAATAGCGCGTCCACGCCGCTGGCCCCAGCATTCACCGTTCGGCCGCTCATATCGCTCACGCGCGTTATCGTGCTTTTGAACATCCTGCGATCCAGGAGTTCCTCAAAGGAGACGCGCTCCTCGCCCTCGCGGATCGCGGTCCACCAGGCGAAATGCTGCCGGCATTCCGGGTAATAGAGCCAGAACAGCGGTCGATAGCCCCGCAGCTCACCGTCATCACCGAGCACCTCGATCAAGGGCGCGATACCGATGATGCGCACTTCCATGCGCCCGCGTGCACGATCGAAAATCCAGTCCTCCTTGATCGCGAACCGGCCCACCACCGATGCGAGGAGGGTATCCAGCTGTGCCAGTTCACGCCAAAGTTCAGCTCGGGGCATCGACTTACGGAAGCCGTCGTCATTGCCGTCACGTCCTGGATCAAAGGCCACTATCCCGCCTTCG
>DAORNP010000011.1:27137-33173 GCA_035441065.1 Flavobacteriales bacterium
ATTACCTGCATCAGGCTCATGCAGACTGCAGCTCCAATTGGCGAAACGAGCGGTGCATTGGGCGGATCGCGGAGGTCAATCGTCCGCCAAACGCGCCGCTCCCAGGCCACATCCGCTTCGCGCAAGTGGGCATACGGCCGCACGCTGCCATTGGCGCGGCAGGGATCCGATCCAGGGTCAAGCGTTGATGGATCCTGCGCAGACAATGCCCCGCAGAAGGCCGCGCACACTGCTACGGATGATGAACGTACCCATATCACAGGAGGGAAACGCCTCTGCTTGCACGATTCTTATCTGAACGAAGAAGCCCCAGGCTTTCGCCTGGGGCTCTCATCAGGTATTCGCGTTGATCAGAAGTTCCAGAGGTCGTGCTCGAACTCGAACAGCGCCTGCTTTATCTCCTCGCCCTCGAGCAAGGCATCCAAGCCGGTCTTGTAATCGCTGATCTGACGGTCGTACACGTTGCTCCACTTGGTGATGTAACTGCTGAACTGGCGCTTCCAGAAGATGTCCTCGAAGCTCCTTCGCTCCGAATCATTCTCTCGGTTGAAGGCATCCCAGTTGGCGAACACATAGCGACACTCCGGGTAATAGAGCCAGAAGAGCGGACGATAGCCGCGCACCTCGCCGTCCTCCCCACGCACCTCTTTCATGGGGGCCAGTCCAATGATGCGGATATCAAGCGTGCTGCGCTGCTTATCAAAGATCCAATCCTCCTTGAGCTTGTACATCTTGATGTCGCGGCTCTCGAGGTCGATGTTCTGAATCACCATCTCCATGTCACCGGTCACAAGCGACTCGGTGTACTGGGTATCCACACGGCTGAAGATGTCCTTGAGCTCGGTGGGCAGGAAGGCCTTCTTGAACTCATCGTCATCGGCCAGGGCGCCGGGGTCATACGCGGTGATGGAGCCATCAACGAGCAATCCTTGGCGGATCACATCGAACAGGCTGCGGCGATCATTGATCGGACTGGTCGGGAAGTACAACGGATGATTCGACTTCTCACGCAGGTCAATCGTGCGCCATACGCGACGCCCCCACATCACGTCCGCTTCGCGGATATGCGTGTAGGGCACGACCCGCTTGGTCTTCGTGTGCTCCTTGATGTAGGCGCCATCGAGCACCGTCTGAGCCGTCGCTTGGTGCGCAGCTGAAGCACCAACCACCAGGGCCAGCGCTATTGTCAGGTTCTTCAGGTTCCTCATCGCGGTATCGATTGGTTCGTTCGCTGTGCGTTACACCACCTTGAACGAGAGCGAGCCCAAGTTCCGCACGGTGCCGTCCGGACCTCTGGCCTTGATGCCCTCGATGTACACTTTCTGGCCGGGCTTCGCTTTCTGGAACATCTCCTTCATCTGGCCGCTGACGGCGGCGCCTTTAGTCATTTGCTCCAGCGGGGTACCGCCCACGATCATCGTCACTTTGAACTCGACCACCTCGAACTTCAGGTCGAAGTCGAAGTCAACCATCTTGGCGATCACGCCTGCAGCTGCAGTGAGCTCAGCCTTCTTGATGTTCTCGTCATTCACGCTCTTCCCGCCGAAGTAAGGCGTTGGGTTGGGCACATTCTTAACGCGGAACTTCATGCCGGGCATCGACTTGGAGGAACCGTCGGGATTCTTCACCGTGGCCCCGATCAACGCTTCGCTTTCCTTGCCAGGGCGCATGATCCAACCCTCAGCGCTCTTTACCAGGTCACCGTTGGTCTTAGTGGGCTGGATATCCTTGTCACTGTAGCCGCTCACGCTGATGCTCACCGGGTTGTCAACGCCGCGGTAGAACACGTTCATCTTGGTTGGGCTCACCACAAGATTGGGCGTAGCCACCTCATACTCCGTGTAGAACGCTTCAATCTGCTCCTCGCCGCCGACTGGCTTGTACTTGATGATGCCGCTGACCTTTTTCTGACCGGCGCCGGAGGCCACTTCAACGAGCTGTGCCTTAGCGCCCACCATGTCCAGCTTCTTCGACTCGCCGATGATCTTCGGAGGCTTCGAGGTGGTGTCCACACGGGCACCGCCCACACAGATATACACCTCGGGAGCATTCTGGTCATCGTAAGCGCCGAGGAAGATTTCCGCCTCGTACTTGCTGCCCACGGTCACATAGCTGCTGCGGGGCTTCACAATGGCGGTGAGCGCATTGAACTTGAAGCTCTTGCCTTCCACCGCATCGAGCATGCGCTTCACCACTTCACCTTCGGCGTTGCGCACGTCCGCTTGGATCTTGCTCATGATGGTGATGCCGGCCGCCAAAGGCACATGGTAGAAGTTGATGCTCTCCCACGTGTTCATGGTGCCGCCTGCGTCCTTCCGGTCGCTCATGTCGAAAAGCCGATCCATGGATGCGGAGAGATCCGCATCTTCAGGCCGCATCGACTTCACTTTGTCACGGAACTCCTCAAGCTTCTTGCGCAGGTCAACCGCAGTAAAGGGCCCTTCCTTGGGTTTGGCAGGCTCACTGCCGATCATCAGGTTGGTGATCTCGTTGTTCGAGTCCTTCTTGTTCACCTTCTCGAGGCTGATGATCCGGCCATCCTTCAGCACCACGCTGTCACGAGGCAACTTCTCGGCTTCCATGATCACACGCGCCTTGATCGAGTCGATGTAGGCGACTAGGTCGGAGCCCATCCGCTGCACGTCCTGCGCTTGCGCATAGGCGGCAGCATACTTCGTTGGGTTCTCCTGGGCGTAGTCCGCGAAGGTCTTGTACTGCACCGCCATCTTCTCGTTGAGCGAGAGCTTGGTGGTCTCCAAGCCGTTGTTCACCGTGACGAAGCTGTCGAGGATCTCCTTGGAGACGTTCAGCGCAAGTAGCGCTGTCAGCACCAAGTACATCATATTGATCATTTTCTGTCTCGGGGACAGATTACCACCAGCCATGGTTCAGGTCGTTTGGGTTTGCTGTTGTGGCTTCCGGGAATGATCAGTTCACGCGCATCGCGCTGAGCATGTTGCCGTAAACAGTGTTGAGCTTGGCGAGGTTGTCGCTGAGCACGGAGATGTTCTCCTTGTAGCGCTTGGTATCCTCTACCGAGTTCTGCAGGTTCGTGATCATGTCACTCATGCCTGCGAACATCTGGTTCGCCGCCTCGAGCTTCTCCCGGCTCGTGCGCAGCTGGAACTCGTACATCTCATTGAGCGCCGCAAGGTTCTGGCTCATTTGCCGCAAGCCATCACCAGCGGTCTTGCCAGCTTCCACGTTCTGGGTGAGCCCAGTAAGGCTCTCACTTGCCTTCATGTAGCTATCACTCAACGTGCTCACTTTGCTGGCAGCGTCCTTCAGCGTATTAGCGTACTCATTGGTAGCCGAGGCCGCACCGGTGACCTGACCCATCTGGCGGGCCTGGTCGCTCAACGAGCGCATGCCATCACCGAGACTGGCGATGAGCTCGGGCTCAATCTTGGCACTCTCCAGCATGTCATCGAGCTGCTCCGTGATCGAGCGCTGGTCCTCCTTCTTGAAGTCGTCGCCTTCAGCTTTCTCGCCTGTGGCCAATTCCGGGTAAACCAAGCTCCAATCCGGATCCTCATGGGGCGGTTCGAAGGCCGAGAAGAAGAAGATGATCGCCTCGGTGCTCAAGCCGAGGATCAGGAAAAGGTCGGCCAAGGGCCAGTGCTGAATCTTGAAGAGCGCGCCCACGATCACGACCGCTGCACCGAGTCCGTACAGTTTGGCCATGAAGTTCTTCCACTTCTTGCTGCCTGGTTTCATCGTTCGTCCTTGCGTTTAGAGGTTCGTCTGAAGGTTTAGGGAATGGCTGTTGAATGCGGCAGCGCTGGTTCGGTAACGGCCGCTATTCACAGTATGGTCTAGAGGTCTTCGGCATTCACGGCTTTGCCACGGCCCAGGTAGGTCATCACCGACCGGAAGCCGATATACGCCTTCGTGGTGTCCTGGTATTCGTAGCTGCGCGTGCCCGTTTGCATGTAGTAGCCGATGTCCTTCCACGAGCCGCCACGGATCACCTTGCGCTTCAGGCTGGGTGCGTCGGTGGCAAGCGCATCGTAGGCATACTCGGGGTTCAGGTCATGGGCGAAATCGTACACGCTCTCATCGTAGGCGGTACTGGTCCACTCGCTCACGTTACCGGCCATCTGATACAGGCCGTAATCGTTCGGGGTGTAGCTATCAACGGGAACGGTGTGGAAACCGCCATCGTCAACGTAATTGCCGTGCAAGGGCTTGAAGTTGCCCAAGAAGCAACCCTGACGATTGCGCACATAAGGACCACCCCATGGATACGGAGCCAGGTCCAAGCCGCCGCGGGAGGCGTACTCCCATTCAGCTTCAGTGGGCAAACGGAAACGATTCACGAAGGCTTCGCCATTGTGCTCCAACCAGCTATTCATGAGCTGCGTGCGCCACACGTTGAAGGCAGTTGCCTGAACCCAGGTGATACCAACAACGGGGTAGTCGTCGTATGCCGGGTGCCAGAAATAGTTCTCTGTCATCGGCTCGTTGAACGAATAGGTGAAGTCATGCACCCATACCAGCGTGTCGGGATACACGTTGATGACTTCCTTGATGATGAACTTACTGCGGTCACTATGCCCGCGGATGGCGTTGTTCTGACCCTTGGTGTTGGTGTAGCTCAGGTCCAGATCGCGCGCCCAATTGCTCGGCGTGCCTTTCCGGGCGGCCTCCTTCAGGTCAATCCAATAGTACTCGAACATCAGCTTGCGCGTGTCAATCTCCTTTCGGCGATAGAATCGCTCACTCTCGCTGAGAAACATGTCCGCCAAAGCTTCGCGCTCTTCGTCACCCCACCAATTGATGCGTGTCTTCCAATTCAGGACCGGAGGGTCCAGTTCCTCACCGAATTCATCCTCAGTGGTCACATGCTCTCCGATGTCCTCATCGCCAAGGATTCGCTTGGCGATAGAGTCCCGCACGTATTCCACGAATTGGCGGTACTCATTGTTCGTGATCTCTGTCTGATCGATGTAGAAGGCCTGTACCGAAACCGTCTTGCTCTTCGCATTGATCGCGTAGGGCACATCCTGATCGCTAGGACCCATGACATAGCTACCCATCGGGATGTAGTTCATGCCGTAAGGGTCAACTTGGAACCAACCAGGCCTTCCAAGAGCTCCAGTGAGTTGCCCTTGGCCGCCTCCGCCACAGCTCGCCAGCAAGCCGATGGCTACGAGATACAAGATGGGACGTTGCATGTTCTTCCTGTTTTGCCGATCAGTTCTTCCTTGCAGGGACCCTTGACTTTCAGGCATTTCGGGTAAGCGAACACCTTGAGCCAGGCACTTTACGGCAGTGGAGGTTCGGTTGTTTCGGTCAGGTATCAGAGGAATCGTACGCTGCTGTGGCGCTGAACACTGGGTGGCTTTACGAGCAGCGTGCAGAAATTGAGCATGATTTCGTGGCTGCCGCTGCTGTAATTCCTGAGTTTCGAGGTGGTTACATCGTAGCTGTAGCCGATTCGCAGCAACGACTTGGCGGTGGGTTTGAACTGGTAACCGATGAGCGGCGCGATGAAGTCGCTCGTGCTGTAGGAAACGCCCAGCCAAACCATGTTATTATAGAGGAAGTTGGCGGTGAGGTCGAACTGCGTGGAGGTGCCATCGGTCTTTACCAAGGCGCTGGGCTGCAGCACGTACTTCTGATTGCCTTGGATCTTCCAGTTATAGCCGGCCTGCACGAAGTAATGCCGACGCTGCTGGATGCTCACATTGCGCAATTCAACCTCCGTGAGGTGCGTGCTGCTGATACCGGCCCAAAGGGTGGGGCTCACATAATAGAGGCCAGCGGCAAGATCCCATCCCATGTCCGTAACACCGTTGGAGGGGATGGCATTATCATTCGTAACACCATCGGTCGCCACCCATTTGTTACCTAGGGTATGGCTCATCATGCCCGCAGCCAGGCCGATGCCCAAGGTGCCGGGTCCGAGCCTGCGATGGAAGGAGTAGCTCAAGCGTGCGTACGTGCTCTTCTGCTGACCGAGCTCATCCATGAATACGGAAAGGCCAACACCCGAGCTGATCTTGGAAATCTTACCCTGCGCATTCAGAAGAG
>DAORNP010000011.1:33183-33663 GCA_035441065.1 Flavobacteriales bacterium
CCGTCTTCGGAGCTCCGTCGAACCCTGTCCATTGCTGCCTGAGCATCAATGTGCCGCACAGCTCGCCAGAGGTGCCAGCCACGCCAGGATTGATGGAAAGGCGATCGAACATGTACTGCGTGAACTTCGGATCTTGCTGAGCGTACGAAGCGCTCGCGATTGCCGCGCAGCAGATTGCAGTAACTATCCCCCTCATGCTGTTTTCCGTTCGGTTTGGAGCCTTACACACAATGGGACAGGACAAACCTGCCCCAGAACCGGCGCCAATATAGCAATTCCCCTTTCCTGCAAATTCCTGTTAAGCCCAGCGCGGGACAGACGGGGTTGATGAGCCTGATTTCAGGGCAATCAGGCGAGCTTTTGGAAGGTCCGCCACCAGCGATCAGGCACCTCCTCGCGGCAGGCCGCTTGGTAGTCCGAATAGGAACAGGGCACCAAATGGTGCCGCTCGAAGCGCGCTTCCTGCTCAGCCTTGTAAGG
>DAORNP010000011.1:33676-45765 GCA_035441065.1 Flavobacteriales bacterium
GATCGCTCACACTGCTCTTATAGAAGACGAGTTCCTGCTCGTGGCCGCGAATGGGGATGCGGAAGCGGGTGAATCGCTTTCGGTCCAGCCAGGGCAGGTCGTTGGTGCGGCTGCGGAAACCATCCAGGAAGCACCAAAGCATCTGCGCGGCCAGCTGGGCTGTGAGGCCTTCGGGGTCTCGGTCGGTATCCAGCTCATAAATGCCTAGGGAGGTCACCTTCTCGCTCACCCCGGCATAGCGCATCAGCTGGCAAGCCTCATCTCCGGTTAGGCCATTTGGCCCAGGCTTCGTGGTGCCCGGGGCATCGGCCCGGCGAATGGCGGTCATGTCCACGCTGAGGGTATCGGCGTTGCGCAGCACAGGCTCAGCATCGGCGATGTTCTGCCTGAGCTCCCCAAGGCGATGGGTATCGAAGAGCAAGCGCTCCATGAGCTCGATGCCCGGCTGATCGACGAAATAGGTCTGATAGCCCAGGTTGCTGTAGTTGAAAAGGTAATTGGGCTGCCGCAGCACGATGTGGCTCAGGTAGCTGGTGTCAGCCAAGGATTGCCCGGGCTCGCCGAGGTCGAAGCGGCTGTCGATGCAGGCGAGGTTGGCGGTGCGCTCGAGCTTCTCATAGGCGAGGTATTGGCTGAAGGTGTGTCCTTGGCCGCCTCCGAGCAATACCGGAACGATGTTGAGCCGCATCAGTTCAGCCAAGGTCTCAGCAACTGCATGCTGGGTATCGGCAGCCGAGGCACCCGCATGAATGTCACCCAGATCCACAACGCTTACAGGCGATGCTGGCTGAAAAAGCTGATACAGTTCGGCACGAATGGCGTCAGGCGCCTTCACGCACGAACGGGGACGTGCATGGCCGGGATCGTCGAGCACGCCGAAGAGCGCCACCTGCTTGCCTTCGAGGCTGGGGAAGTCCTTCCCGTGGCTGAAGAAGACCGTGCTATCGCCCAAGGTGTGGGCGCCCCATTCGGGACGGTTGCGACCGAAGCGCTCCGAGGGCTGGAAGTAGATGCTGATGTCCATGCGGGGAACCGCCTAGCAATGGCACAGGCGCCGCGCGAAATTGCCGCGAGCAAGCACGGACATTCCCTCACACTACCCACCAACTGCGCACATCGGCGTGTTGGCAGATCAGGCTTTCTTCTTTGGCGCTTTCTTCCGAGCAGCCTTTTTCACCGGAGCCTTGCCCGCTGCTTTCGCGCCGCCACGACCGGACTTCCTGCCGCCTTTCTTCTCTGGAGCCGCTGCCAGCAACGCAGTGGCCTCTTCCAATGTGAGGTCCGCTGGCTCCTTGTCCTTCGGCACGTTGGCGTTCTTGCTGCCATCGGTGATGTAAGGGCCGTAGCGACCCGCGAGCACTTGGATAGCCGAACCCTCGAACTCCTTCAGGATGTTCTGCCGAATACCGGCAAGCTTCGCCTCGATGAGCTCGATGCCGCGCTCCAAGGTCACAGCAGCTGGGTCCTCCGCTTTCGGAATGTTGGCGTAGGTCTTCTGGTATTTCACGAAAGGCCCGAAACGCCCACGGCCCACCACGAGCATGTCACCCTTGTACTCGCCGAGATCGCGCGTAGCGTTCGCGACTTTCTTCAGGTCAATGAGCTCCACTGCGCGCTGCAGGGTGATCTCCAACGGATCATCGTCGGGCGTAAGGCTGGCGTATGTGCTGCCCAAGCGCACGTAGGGGCCGAAGCGGCCGATGCCCACCGTGCATACCTCGCCATCACGCTCGCCCAAGGTGCGCGGCAGCTTAAATAGGTTCATGGCCTCCTCGAAGGTGATGGTCTGGATGCTCTGGTCCTTGCGAAGGCTCGCGAAACGCGGCTTGTCCTCGTCCTCGGCACTGCCAATCTGGATCATGGGGCCGAAGCGACCGATGCGGGCCACCACGTCCTTTCCGCTCACGGGGTCCTGGCCCAACACGCGGGCGCCGGTGGCGCGGTCAGCGGTGTCCTTCACCGTGCCCAGCGTAGCGTGGAAGGGCTTGTAGAAGCGGGCGATCATCTCGCGCCAATTCTCCTTGCCCTCAGCGATCACGTCGAACTCCTCCTCCACCTTGGCGGTGAAGTTGAGATCGACGATGCTGGGGAAGTGCTCCACGAGGAAGTCGTTCACCACCATGCCGATGTCGGAAGGGAAAAGCTTCTGCTTCTCGGCGCCAGCGTTCTCAGTTGCGGTCTTCTCGGCGATCTCACCCTCGGCCAAGGTGAGGATGCGATACGCGCGCGGCGTTCCATCGCGGCTCTCCTTCACCACGTAGCCGCGCTTCTGCACGGTGCTGATGGTGGGTGCGTAGGTGCTCGGTCGGCCGATGCCGAGTTCTTCGAGCTTCTTCACCAGGCTGGCCTCGGTGTAGCGCGGCGCCGGACGCTCATAGCGCTGCGTGGCGATCATCTCACGGAGCTTCAGGGCTTCGCCTTGGCGCATCTCGGGCAATAGGCCTTCCTGCTCCTCATCGCCCTCATCGTCCTTGCCCTCCATGTACACCTTCAGGAAGCCATCGAAGAGGATCACTTCGCCCTGCGCGCGCAGTTGCTCATTGGGACGCGTGCTGATGGAAATGTCCACCACGGTCTTCTCCAACTCGGCGTCGGCCATCTGGCTTGCGAGGGTGCGCTTCCAAATGAGGTCGTATAGGCGCTCGGCGTCGGAATCGCCGCCGGCGTTGCGCACGGCCATGTCGGTGGGCCGGATGGCTTCGTGCGCCTCTTGCGCGCCTTTGCTCTTGCTGGTGAAGCGCCGGCTCTTGCTGTAGCGCTCACCGTATTGTGTGCTGATTTGCGCGGCCGCTGCGGCGATGGCCTGCTCGCTCAGGTTCACCGAATCGGTACGCATGTAGGTGATGTGCCCCTGCTCATACAGCCCTTGCGCGATCCGCATGGTGCGGTCCACGCCGTAGCCGAGCTTGCGGCTCGCCTCCTGTTGCAGCGTACTTGTGGTGAAAGGCGCGGCCGGCGTGCGCTTGCCGGGCTTTTTCTCGATGGCGTTCACCGTGTAGCCTGCGCCGATGCAGCCTTGCAGGAAGGCCGTGGCCTCCGCTTCTGCGGCGAAGCGTGCTGGCAATTCAGCCTTTACAGTAGCGCCCTTCTCCGTGATGAGCACAGCGGTGACCTTGAACGCGCTCTTGCTGTCGAAGTCGAGGATCTCGCGCTCGCGCTCCACGATCAAGCGCACCGCCACGCTCTGCACACGGCCCGCGCTGAGGCTGGGCTTCACCTTGCGCCACAGCACCGGACTGAGTTCATAGCCCACCAGGCGATCCAGCACACGACGCGCTTGCTGCGCATCGACCAAGTGGATGTCGATGGTGCGCGGATGCTCCATCGCCTTGGTCACGGCCTGCTTGGTGATCTCGTTGAAGGTGATGCGCTTCACCTTGTCGTCCCCGAGGTTGAGCGCCTCCTTCAGGTGCCAGCTGATGGCTTCCCCTTCGCGGTCTTCGTCAGTCGCAAGCCACACCATGGCGGCTTTATCGCTGGCCTTCTTCAGCTCTGCGAGGCGTCCTTTCTTATCGTCGGGGATGATGTAGGTGGGCTCGAAGCCATTCTCCACATCCACGCTCAGGTCTCGTTCGGGAAGGTCGCGGACGTGGCCATAACTGCTGAGCACAGTGAAGCCCGCGCCCAAGTATTTCTCAATGGTCTTCGCCTTGGCGGGCGACTCCACGATCACCAGATCACCGCTCGCGTTCTTCTTGGCCATGCTTCCCCGAGGATTTTCAGGGCGGCAAATAAAAGGGCGCCGCCCGCGATTCCTGACGACGATTCGCCTACCGCGGGCGCTTCCCCTTTAGGGGAAGGAAAATTTCAACAGTCTTGTTGAATCAACTTCAGCGGGCATTGTTTCAGATGAACATGGCCTGCACCCCGCTTTACAAGGCAACGCGCAAATCAACGATGACCGCAGCCTATTTCACCAGTGAGACCCGCCCAGTGCAGAATGAGCCGTTAGTCCCTAGCATGTAGAACTGATAAGAGCCCGTGGCGAATGATTGAGCAGGGATGCTTTTCTGACCGCTGAAGCTGGAACCCCAGACCTCGCGGCCAGTTACATCCATAATAGCCATTCTGGTTTGCTCGTCCTTGAACCCATTGACCGACGAGAAGTACGAACCAGCATCAGGACCAATACCCACAGGGCAACGAGTGCCGATCTCCGTATTCGCATTTTCGCTGTCCGCAGCCGAAGCCAGTGATTTGTACTCGCTGGGAATGCATGCATCCATCAAAGCCTCAACCTCATCCCAACTTACCATACCAGCGGTGACATCACGCTCCAGAGCAGTCAAGCAGGCCAAGCGCGCAACCCATGCCTCTTCCACTGGCCCCACCCAAAGCAGCATGTCCTCAAACAAGGCTACCGCCAGGTCATGCTTGCCAGCCGCGCGGTGCGTCTGAGCCCGATCAATGGCCGTGAACAGCCGCAACTCATACAGGCTGTCTGCCGAGGCTTCCGAGAGCCTCTTCGTAAAAACCGAATCGACTAGCGCGAGATAAGCATCCGTCTCCAGGTCGCTTCCGGAATCTGAGAACTGCCCTTTCGCCAACGCATCACCCATGCCCTCCTTGAGCAAGCTGTAGTCCATGCCAAGGATGTGGGCTTCATCGGCATTCAGGGAATCCATGTCGTTCAGCAGGATCTCGGCAGCCAGCGCAATGGCCAACTTCTCGTTGCCTGGTAGCGAGTCGTCTTCCGCTAAGAGCTTCGCCTCAAGACTGGCCACATGGAGCCCAACCTCGCCAAGCTCGGTGGTTTCCACTTCCCTGCAATCCGGGCAAACAAGCAGCGCATCGAACTCCGGTTCCCAGCATGGCGGATTTGGACAAGGTGGAATCGCTTGCCCGCAGGGCGTCTGTGGGGCGCCGAAGGGGTCCACGAACACAACGGGAACCGGATTCGGGCAGCTCGTGACGATTACATACTCCGCTGAGGTCAACGGTGCGTAGGAGGTGCCCTCCCAGTTGTTTCGATATGCGCGCTGCGTGAGGTAGGGTTGGCACAGGAAAGTGCCATTCATGGTTTTCCCAATGCCGGTCGAACTGGGTCTGAGGCTGTTGTAGCCCAAATTCAGGAACAGGTTGTTCGCCTGCAGGCAGCTGATCGTCGTTGGGTTGCCGATAGCCGTCACTGGGTCGTGCGGAAATGCCGCGCTGCCATTCATCCGCAAGGTGGCCGCGTATTTCATGTGGATTCCTCGCACCGAATTGTTGCTGATGGTGCCGCATTCGACGCGCGCATCCATGCCTTCGAGCACCAACCCATTAGCGTTGTGATCGAAGTCTGGGTCGATGACCAGCAGGCTCGCCGATCCTTGGACGAAAACACCTGTGGTGTTGCCGCCCGCCACGCACTCAACAAGCTTCGAGGTGAGCGACACCTGCTCAGCCATCAGTCCCGTCTTGCAGTCCGTGAACGTGCTCCGATAGGCGGCAACGCCCTTGCCCAAACCGTAATACCCGATGCCGCATCGGGTGAAGAGGCATTCGTCGAGCAACGCCACATGTCCCAAGGTCGGGTTGAATGCATACACACCGAATTCGCCTCGCTCAAACCGCGACCGCTTCAACGTTACTTGCTGCTGCCCGTTTAGGCGCACGCCCCGATGTCCATTGGGCTGTCCTGGTGCCGATACTCGGGCATCCTCGAAGCGGATCTCACAGCTGTTCGTCACCGGCGGCACGATGCGTGCGCCTGGCGCAAGCAACGCGGACGCTTTCAGCAACGCGAACTCCTGCAATTCCACAGGGCCGTAAAGGCTCTCCTGATCCACGTGCAGGATAGGCCGGAACTGGTGGTTGCTCTGCAAGATGAAACGGCTGTTGCTGCCAGCGACAACATTGTTGCTCGGCGTACGCGAGTTGCTGAACCGCAACCGGCCACGCGTCATGCTGGCATCGGAGGCTTGTCCGATAGTGAACGTTGCTCCGGCGGCGATGCTCAGCGATCCAGCAATCTCGAGCTCTCCGGCATCAGCAGCATCGGCTTCGATATTGATGCGGGCGCCAGTCTCGTACACCAGTTGGCCGTCTTGCTGGGGCACTTCCCCTTCCTCGATGATGACCTTGCCTCCTAGCAGGATGTTCAAGGCAGAGCCACCAAGCAATTCCAATTTGCTGCCATGGCGAACGCGCAGTACAGCCCCATCACCAACATCCAGCCTGGATCCGGACTCCATGCGCAAGGTGCTACCGTTATCCACCACCACCTCGCTGTTCGATTCCAGATTGAACCAGCTCTGATCCGTGCAGCGCATTACGGTGGGGCTTGTGAAGAGCGCGTGGCCGTTGAACGCTAACGGATCCGTGCGCCTTGTGGCTGTGGTGCCACGATCCAGCAGGATCGTGTTGCCCGCAGTCACGTTCAGCGAATGACCGTTGGCCGTTGGCACTGGATTCAGAACAATCTCGTCCGCACACCAGCGCGTATCGTTCGCGATGTCCACATCGTCGAAGCGCACTTGCACGGTTATGCTACCATCAGGGTTCTGCGCTAGCAGTTCTATGCTGATGCCGTTGAGTTGGATGCGACGATGGTTCTTGGCACCAATGACACTGGTGTTAAATCCTACGGTGTTCAACATACTCGCCGAGGTCGGGTTGGTTCCAACTCCTAACTTCCGATTGCCCCCAGGCGTGAATCCGTGCCGGGCGTGGCCCAGATGGAAGAGGTTGTACTGATAATTGCCATCGGAGAGTTGGGTGCCTTGAAGTCTGGCTTCATTTCCGAGAACCCCATTATTGTCGGCATCCAAAGGGCTGAAATGGGTATCGCTCACGCCGGTTAATGGGTTGGGAGCAATGCGCTCATAAACCATATTATCACCACCGCCAACGCAGCCGCTGGGCCAAGGTTGCTCTGGGTGTCTCAAGTCCCACGCGCCGGATGCACTCAGAGGTCGTGCGAACTCCTCATAGCCCCCGTACAGTTCCGTCGCAGTTGCAGCCTGTCGCACCTCTCGGTCTATCTGCATGTACATGTACAACCCAGGTTCCACATCGATCACGCACTCGGCATCCTCATACTGCCAGCAATCAAATGGGTTATTGTTCAGGTTCCGCCCTTGGTGATTCTCCACCCAGATGAACTCTGGGTACTCAGCAACTGGGTCTGTATAGGGCACTTTTATCCGTAGGGCGTCTCCCTTGGCCACAAAATCGCGTAGCACGTACACTCCAGCGTCCTCGATTTGAAACGGATCCAGGTCACCATTCAATTCCGCGCTATTGCTCTCGTTCCGTGCTGCAATGTCATTGAGCTGACCAGGAGCCTTCCAACCCAATTGCAATCGGTCCCAAGCGCTCCAACTCTGCAACGAGCTGTTATAGAGACCAAGCGCCCCCCAACCGCCAGATTGCGAGATCCAATATCGACCTGTAGCGCCATCGCCACCGCCCGCATAGTGAAACCTATTCGGGCCAAATAGGAAATGCGCGAACTCGTGGCGCATAATGGCAATAGGAACTCGGTCCCAAGCGCCAAAGCTGGTGTAGGAATTCGCACCATAACCTAACAAGGCACCAGGGCTGCCTCCGGGAACGCCATAACCAGAGGCAGCGCCGCTTGCATTGCGCCAGATGAACATGACGTGGTCATATTTGCGCGGCGACTCCGTACTCGGAGTTACTTTGGGTAGGCCAGGCCCTGAGGTTCCTGTCGAGCTGATTGTCCATAGGTCGAAGTCATCGATGGATGTCAGTCCGTGGCCGGTGATAATGCTTGTGCCTAGGGCTTGGTTAACTGCCGCGACGGCGCTGGATACCGATGCGGCGGCCCCTGGTGAGGTTGCATTGCTCGTAAAGCGGAAGATGCCCCCGTTATCCGGTGCCAGAAGATGGTCAGCGAGCACGATGAAATTGCCCGACGAGGCCTCGTGGAAGTACCGGGTGAAGAGTCCTATCTCCGGCCCAATTGGCACCTCCCAATCGAAAAGGTCCTGCGTGTGATCGGGATTGTTCACCCATGTTGGCAGTTGGTGAGCAGGCCATGTCGAGCTCCCATTAGGCATCGGATCAACGCCCGGCAACGCGTAATCTACCTCGACAAGAACAACCAGTATCCGGAGCACACCGGTGGCGGGCGCATACCAGCCATTCTTACTCTCGTAAAGTGTGCCCATGCCTTCCGGCGCAGCTGGAGGTTCCTCAAGGTGGCACTGGGCGCATACGCCCGCAAAAAAGAGCACTTTGAGAATCAGGAGGCTATTCCTCAATGAGAAGCTTTGCATGATAGCGCTGGTTAGAGGCGCCTACTGCTTCAAGTAAATAGACGCCCGGGTTCAAGCTTGAGAGGTAGAGCTTCTGTTGGCGAGCGAACTGCACATCGACCGCAAGCTTCACGCGACCGGAAAAGTCTAACAGACACACCTTGCGCACCGGCTCCGGACAAAGCCATTCCACAACATCAGAAGCTGGAGTCGGCCAAACGGTTAATCCAATCGAGGCGACAGCATTCGTGGCGGAAAGGCCCGCATGCGCATCACCATCAATGAAAACCTGTAATGGGAACAGATAATCATTGGGGAACATCAATTCCACAACGACCGAGTCATCCAGCAGCATGTTATAGGCCTGAAGGAAAGGGTCGTTGTTGTACCCAAAAAAATGTGCGCAATCCATCTTGGCTGTTTGGATGGCCGCAGGATTCGGGAGATAATTCGCATGGAACAGGGCAGTATCCCACCGGAGCGTAACCGGAAACTCATAATTGAATGCGTCGATATAGCAGCCATGCCAGGGAAAATACAAGTAAGGAAGGGCGAAGGTCTTCGTAGAGTCACTGCTCCAGTTCCAGACCCACACATTAAAGGAATCCATATCCATGTCCACTTGCCCTTCACCCAATAGTTCATCAACTAATGGGTTCGCATCCGATCCTTCAGTCGCTGATGTATCCCAAACGAACCAAATCGTATCCCTTGCCCCCGTGCCATCTTCGAAGGCCAGGTGGAAGCGCCATTGGGGTTGGGCCATCATTCCGCAGCTCATGGCAACGAATACAACCCATGCAATGCTCCGTAGGGCACCCATAGCTCTTGTTGGCTCTTGGTTTGGCCTCACGAACCTAATCAGGGCTGAAGGAACTTCCAAATCCGAACCGCGGCCTGCCCTCGTAAGTTCTACACGCACCTTTGCCATGCCCACCGATCGCGCACGGAAACCGGCCATGCCTAGCACCGCCACCGTCCTCTCCGTCACCTTGCTCCTCGCCGCCTGCGGCAGCAGCAACGGCCAAGCACCCAAAGCACCCGCCATGAGCACCAACGAAATGAGCCAGTACGACCACAGCGGCAATCCTTACTACTCGCACACCGACACGGCCAAGCTGAACGTGCCGCTGAGCGAATGGAAGAAGCTGCTGCCCGCCGACCTCTATTACATCGCCTTCGAGAAAGGAACCGAGCGCGCCTTTACCGGTAAGTACTGGGATTTCGAGGGCATCGGCACCTACGCCTGCGCGGTGTGCGGCAACGTGCTCTTCCAAGCCGACAGCAAATTCGCCAGCAGCTGCGGTTGGCCCAGCTTCTTCCAGGCCGCGCGCAAGGACGCGATTCTCTACCACGAGGACCGCACCTACGGCATGGTGCGCACCGAGACCACCTGCGGCCGCTGCGGCGCGCATCTGGGCCATGTGTTCGATGATGGTCCGAAGCCGACGGGGATGCGCTACTGTATCAATAGCGTGAGCCTGGAGTTCATCGGGAAGAAGTAGCCGCGAAGAGGTAGGCAACCGAATGCCCTCTGCGTCGCACGCTGTCCGATGGCTTTCTGGACAATTGCTGCTCCAGCGTGGCAACGGTTGATGAGCGGATGACAATCCTCGCTCACGTTCTAGGCATTAGCGGCCAATGCTGCTCTTTCCACCTTTTGCTTCGCCAAAAGGTGGAGCCAAAAGGCGACCACGACCAAAGCCTCTGCCCGGCTCGCACAAGGCCCGCTGCACGGTCCTCCCGAGCCGGGCGTGGCCGCGCTGGCCGTGGACACCCACCGCACGCGGCACCTGAAACCTCATCGGCAAACTGCTGCCGGGCACTTCCTTGAAGGTCTTTTGCATGACATCCACGCGCAAGCAGGTGCGGATACCCGACCTGCTGACCATCTTCGCATTCCCGCCAGGCGGGATGAAACACATGCTCAAGGCAATCCTGCTCCCTCTCCTTCTCGCTGCCGCGCTGCCGCTCTTCGGGCAAGCCACCAAGGTGAACCCGCCCGCCGCCGCGCAAACGCACCTGAAGCAGCATTACCCCAAGGCCGAGGTGAAAGAGTGGAAGCAAGGCGCCAAGAACTTCCGCGCGGAGTTCAAGCTGAGGGGCGAAACGTACAAGGCCACCTACACCGTCGAAGGCGCCTGGGTGCGCACCGAGCACGACATCAAGAAGGATGAGCTGCCCGGCGCGGTGATGCGCGCGATCAAGGCGGGCAAGTACGCCGCATGGAAGCTCGACGACGCCGAGGAGCACGCCACACCAGAGCACGCCCAACTCTTCAAACTGAAGATGCAGAGCGAGAAGGAGAATGCCGAGCTCTTCTTCCTGCCGGATGGAAAGCTGCTGAAGGAGGAGGTGAAGGCGCGGAAGGTGAAGGAGGCGGAGAAGTGATTGGCTGAGGCTCGGCGCTCACGACGATCGCATTGGCCTGTCAGCCCGTTTGCAATCGCGCAGCATTGATGGTTAAGCCAGCGAAACGCGAGCCTTGGCTTATCCACAATCCATCAACCGCCGTAGCGGATAGCCGGAAATGCCTTATACATTCGTCAGACCCATAACCTACCCTATGAACTCGGCTCTCGGCTCTCGGCTCTCGGCTCTCGGCTCTAAGGCGCGCGGCGCTGGCGCTCAGCCTGCCTTTCGCCCTTGATGCGGCCGCCCAACTCAGCGTCACCCTCACGCCCACGGACCACAACGGCTACCACATCACCTGCTTCGGCAAGAAGGATGGCGCCATCGATGCCACGGTGAGCGGTGGCAGCCCGCCTTACACCTTCGCGTGGAGCAACGGGGCAAGCACCGAGGATGTGACCGGTCTGCCGAGCGGATACTACAAGTTCTCGGTCACTGACGCGCTCAACGAATCGGCGAGCGCCGACATCACGTTGGTGGAACCCGAGCAACTGAAGCTCGCCGCCGAACCTTACAAGTACCCCAGCGGCCACAACATCAGCTGCCACGATTGCTACAACGGCAGCATCGATGTGTCCGTGTTCCACGGCGTGCCGCCCTACAGCTACACGTGGGGCGACGAGGTGTACACGCAGGACCGCAGCGGTTTGGGCGCGCTCAGCTATGCAGTGGTGGTGACCGATGCCAATGGTTGCGAGGCGCGTTCGGAAAAGCTCCTGCTCACCCAGCCCGAGCGGAAGGACTGGACCATGGAGGGCAATGCCAATACCAACCCGGGCCAGCACTTCTTCGGCACCACCGACGCGCAGGATGTGGTGTTCAAGAGCAATGGGCAGGAGGCGCTGCGCTTGCTGAGCGATGGCAGAATCAAGGTTGGCGGAAACGCCATTGGCTTTGGACCATTGCATCTGGGAGCCGATGGCATACTGCGCGGCGGTGGTTTTCCCGAGATTCCGCCGTTGGTGTCCCTCTGCTATGAGCTCGGTGCGCGACCCTACTGGGAAACGCGTGGCAACGACTTGTCGGAACTGTGCCCAGATGCGGAATCGCCCAAGCTGGGCACCCTCAACGGTGAGCCCCTACGCATCATCACCAATGGCCAAGAGCGCATCCATATCGGCATTGACGGCCGGGTCGGCATCGGAACCTATCCACCTGTCGGGCCAGTTGAGGAATACCGCCTCTATGTGGAAGACGGCATTGCTACGCGGGACGTCTTGGTGAAGCTCGGCCCTTGGCCGGATTTTGTCTTTCACGACACGTACCGCTTGCTACCATTCGACGAGCTGCGGGCATTCGTGAAACGCCACAGCCATTTGCCGGGCATTCCCTCGGCCTCAGAGGTGGAGACAAAGGGCGGCGTGGAGGTGGGCGATTTGCAGCGCCGCATGCTGGAGACCATCGAGCAGCAGGCGTTGTACATCCTGCAATTGGAGGAGCGGGTGAAGCGCTTGGAAGCCAAGAGCGGTATTC
>DAORNP010000012.1:0-377 GCA_035441065.1 Flavobacteriales bacterium
AGGAGCTGTTCCGGCTGCTGCGCGACATCGGCGATCCCGCCTGGGTGGACAATTACCAGAAGGGCTACTGAGCATGCCCGGCGCGGAGGATCTCGTGAAGCTGCTGCGCCAGGGCGATCGTGCAGCCCTGGGCCGCGCCATCACGCTGATCGAAAGCGGAAGGCAGGCCGATGAGCCTGTTGCGCAGCAGCTGATATCGGCATGCCTGCCCTGGAGCGGGAATGCGCTACGACTGGGCATCACCGGGATCCCGGGCGTTGGTAAAAGCACCTTGATCGATGCGCTCGGCGTCTGGTTCATCCATCAAGGCCATCGCGTTGCGGTGCTGGCCATCGACCCCAGCAGCGCGCGCAGCGGCGGCAGCATCCTTGGCGACA
>DAORNP010000012.1:392-10028 GCA_035441065.1 Flavobacteriales bacterium
GGCTCTCGCAGCACGAGGCGGCATTCATCAGGCCATCGCCTACCGGCGGCATGCTGGGCGGTGTGGCGCGGCGCACGCGCGAGGCGATCATCCTGTGCGAAGCTGCTGGTTATGATCGCATCCTGATCGAGACCGTGGGTGCCGGGCAGAACGAATTGGAGGTGGACCAGCTAGCCGACCTGAACCTGCTGCTGCTCATCGCCGGCGCTGGCGATGAGTTGCAAGGCATCAAGCGGGGCATCATGGAATCGGCCGATGTGATCGCCTTCACCAAGTGCGATGGCGAAGCGCGCGCGGCGGCGGAGGCTGCGCGGCGCGACCTGTGCGGCGCGATCCAGTTGCTTCCGCCGCGCACCAGTGGCCGACGTCCGGACCTGCTGCTCACCAGCGCGCTCGCCGGGAGCGGCATTGCCGAACTCGGCGCGCGGATGGAGCAGCTGCAAGCCGAGGATCAAGCCAGCGGCTTCACGCAGGCCAAGCGCCGCGAGCAAGCCTTGCATTGGCTCGACCAAGCGATCGCACATGGCTTGCAGCGCGCATTCGATGAGGATGCCGGCGTTCAAGAAGAACTGCCATTGCTGCGCGATGCCGTGCGCGAAGGGACGAAGACGCCCTTTGCCGCAGCCGCCGAATTGCTCGCGCGGTTCAGAACAGGCGCCGCACCTCGTCCTTAAGCGCCACGATGGCCTCTTGCGAGGGTGCATGCGTGAGGCGGGAAACGTTCTCGAACACCTTGCGGCTCATGTCGCTGCCGCTTGCGCCATCGCCCACCTGCTCGAAGCTCATGTTCACCAAGCGGATGGTCTCCTCCTTGGCCTGCTTCACCTTCTGCCACGCGCGGTCGCTCACATAGATCTGCTGCGTGACGTTGTGCTCGAACTCCTCGCGGATGGTGGCCGTGAGCGCCGACTGCAGGCTGCGGGCATCCATGCTGGCGCGGTGCACGCGCAGCACCAGTGGGCCGGGTTGGATGCGCTCGAGGAAGAGCGTTAGCCGCTCGTAGGCCTGCAACCGCAGCGGAAGCACCTGCTTTCGGTCATCGGTGCGCATGCTGGCCATTTGCTCGGCGTGGCGCTCGGCGGCGCGGGCCCCAACGAAATGCCGGATGGTGTAGAAAGCGGTGAGGAAAACCACCACGCTGGGCAGGATGGCCACCAGGACGAGGACTACGGGATCGTTCATCGTTCAGAAAACAGTGGACGAATATCGGCCAAAGCCCATGGAAGCGCCGGTACCGGGGTGGTTAGCTTCGCGGCCAGTCTAGCAAAGCATGCATTTATCCCCCATCGTCCGCTCCATTGTTGAGCCCGCCACATTGCTCATGGCGCGTCGCAGCCGCGAACTGCGCGCGCAGGGCAAGGACATCATCGACCTGAGCCTGGGCGAGCCCGACCACGACCCGCCCGCCTTCGCACTCGAAGCGGCGCACGAGGCCCTGCGCGGCCCCTGGCACAAATACCCTCCGGTGAACGGCTTCCTGGATGTGCGCGAGGCCATCGCCGCGAAGTTCCAGCGCGACAACGGGCTGAGCTATTCGCCCGAGCAGATCGTGATCAGCACCGGCGCCAAGCACAGCATCATGAATGCGGTGATGGCCCTGTGCGGCCCCGGCGATGAAGTGGTGATCCCGGCGCCCTATTGGGTGAGCTATTCCGAGCAGGTGAAGCTGGCCGGTGCCACGCCCGTCATCGTGAACAGCTCACTGGAGGAGGATTGGAAAGCACCGGTGGAGCGCATCGCGGCGGCCATCACACCGCGAACGCGCCTGCTCATGTTCAGTTCGCCGTGCAATCCGAGCGGATCAGTGCTTACGCGCGCGGAGCTGGAGGCGCTCGCCGCCGTAGTGGTGCGCCACCCCGGGCTTTACGTCATCGCCGATGAGATCTACGAGCATATCGTGTTCGAGGGCGCCCATGTGAGCTTCGCTTCGTTGCCCGGCATGGCCGATCGCACCATCACCGTTAACGGATTGAGCAAGGCCTTCGCCCTCACGGGCTGGCGCATCGGCTACATCGGCGCACCGCTTTGGATCGCACAGGCCTGCACCAAGGTGCAAGGGCAGTTCACCAGCGGCGCCAACAGCATCGCGCAGCGCGTGACCAAGGCCTGCGTCGAGGCCGACCCCGCGTTGCTCGCTCCCATGCGGGCCGATTTCCTGCGTCGCCGCGACCTGACAATCGCCGCCATGAAGGCTATTCCCGGCTGGCGCTGCAACGTGCCGCAAGGCGCCTTCTACCTGCTGCCCGACGTGAGCGCGAGCTTCAATGGCACCACGATCAAAGGCCCCGTTGACCTGAGCCTGCACCTGCTCGACGCCGCCGGTGTGAGCCTGGTGGAGGGCGCGAGCTTCGGCGCACCCACCACGCTGCGCATCAGCTATGCCACCAGCGATGCCAAGCTCACCGAGGCCATGGCGCGCGTGGCCGATGCCGTGAGCAAGCTCTCCTGAGCATGAGCGCGATCAACGATTTCCTCAAGCGCATCGAGGGCAGCACGGTGCTCGTTGTGGGCGATGTGATGGTGGACGCCTATCTATGGGGCCGTGTGGACCGCATCAGTCCGGAGGCGCCGGTGCCCGTGGTGCAGGTGACGCACCGCAGCGCGCGCTTGGGCGGAGCCGCGAATGTCGCGCTCAATGTGAAGGCACTTGGCGGCAGGGCCATCATCGCCAGCGTGATCGGCGACGATGAGAATGCGGGCCGTGTGGATCGCCTGCTCGCGGAGCAGGAACTGATGCCTGATGGTTTGGTGCGATCGCCTTTGCGGCGCACCACCGTGAAGACCCGTGTGATCAGCGCGCACCAACATGTGGTGCGGGTGGATGAAGAACAAGAGGACGACCTCATTGCCGCCGATGAATCCGCTTTGCTCGACCGCATCGCGCTGATCCTGCGGAACGACCGCCCTGCCGTTATCGTACTGGAGGATTACAACAAGGGCGTGCTCACCGCGGAGGTGATCTCGGGCATCGTTGACCTAGCGAAAGAGCATGGCATCCCTGTGGCGGTGGATCCAAAGAAGAAGAACTTCCTGGCCTACTGCGGTGTTGAGCTCTTCAAGCCCAACCTGAAGGAGTTGCGCGAGGGCCTCAAGATGGACATCGACCCCACCGACGATAAGAGCGTGGAACGTGCCGTGCAACAGCTCGAAGAGCGCCTGGGCAATGCCATCTCATTGGTGACCTTGAGCGAGCATGGCGCCTTCGTGCACGATGCGCGGGGCGGCCAGCGCATCGCAGCGCACAAGCGCAAGGTGATCGATGTGAGCGGCGCGGGCGACACCGTGATCGCAGTGGCCGCCCTGGCGCTGGCGCAGGGCCTCGCTCCCGGATCCATCGCTGCGCTGAGCAACCTCGCGGGCGGCCTGGTCTGCGAAGAGGTGGGCGTGGTGCCCATCGATCGCGAGCGCTTCAAGGCCGAATGCGAACGCCTGAACCTGCTGGCATGACAGTGAAGCCCTACACGGAAACAGGGAGCAAGCGCGAGCAGGTCGAGCACATGTTCGATGCGATCGCGCCGAAATACGACCTGCTCAACCGCCTCTTCTCGCTCGGCATCGACCAGGGCTGGCGGCGCAAGGTGATCCGCATGGTGAAGCAGCAGCCCGTGGAGCGCCTGCTCGATGTGGCCACTGGGACAGCCGACCTCGCGATCATGGCCGCGCGCAAGGGCGCCGCACCGCAGGTCACCGGCGTTGACATCAGCGAGGGCATGCTGTGCCACGGCCGCGTGAAAGTGAAGGACGCCGGCCTTGCGGAACGCGTGGAGCTCACGCGCGCCGACAGTGCATCGCTGCCCTTCGCCGATGGCACCTTCGATGCGGCCACCGTTGCCTTCGGTGCCCGCAACTTCGAGGACCTGGAGCTTGGCCTGCGCGAGATGCTGCGGGTGCTCAAGCCCAACGGCCGCCTCTTCGTGCTGGAGTTCAGCAAGCCGCGCGGCACCATCATGGGTGCGCTGTTCCGCTTCTACTTCCACCGCGTGATGCCGGCCATCGGCCGCTTGGTGAGCCGAGACAGCGCTGCGTATACCTACCTGCCGCAGAGCGTCGATGCCTTCCCCGACGGCGCGGACTTCCTGCGCATCCTGGAGCGCTGCGGCGGTCGCGATGCACAGGCCCGAACGGTTACCGGTGGCATCGCCACGATCTATTCCGCACGCGCCTGATCATCCGCTTGCGCAACGATCGCTCCCTACTTTCGTTGCCGCTCTCATGATCCTCCGCGCACGCCTCCTCACCCTGGCTTCCGTACTGGCCATCTCCTTGCCCTTGGCCGCGCAGCGCGATAAGCGCATCGTGCAGGAGAACCTGCCCACCTTCGATCTGCGCCGCTTCCATTTCGGGTTCGCGCTGAGCTACAACACCAGCGACCTGTTCGTGAAGTTGAAGCCCAGCGTGCTCACCGATACGCTGCTCAAGGTCGATCACATCCGCCAGCCCGGCTTCAATCTGGGCATCGTGGCCAGCTACAACCTCAACAAGAACATCAGCGTCCGGTTCCTACCCACGCTCTCATTCCAGGAACGCAAGCTGCAATACACCTTCCTCAACTCCGAAGGCCGGGAACTCATCTTCCAGAAACCGGTGGAGAGCACCTACCTGGAATTCCCTGTGCTGGCCAAGTTCCGCAGCGATCGCATCAACAACTTCGCCGTGTACATGATCGGTGGAGGCAAGTTCGCCATCGACATGGCCAGCCAGAAGGATGTGGACAATGCGCTCGATGACGAGATCGTGGTGAAGCTCGCCAAGTACGACTATGCCGTGGAGGCCGGCGGCGGCATGGACATGTTCCTGCCCTATTTCAAGTTCGGCATCGAGCTCAAGGCCAGCTTCGGCATCCCGAACCTGCTGATTGATGACGACACGCGCTTCAGCCGGCCCATCGACAGCCTGCGATCGAAGGCGTGGGTGCTGACCTTCACCTTTGAAGGTTGAGGTGCGCCCATCGCGCTGAACGGCTTGACGACCGCCCGATAAGCCAGCGGGAACAAGAACGATGAACCGCATGCAGCGCACCGTTGAGATCGCCTTGCCGCCGAAAGAAGCAGCGGACCCGGTGCTGATCCGCCAAGCAGCGGAAGAAGCGGCTGCGATGACCAGCGGCTCGGCCGTGGCCTCACGCGTGCTGAAGCGCTCGATCGATGCGCGCAGCAAGCGGCCATTGATCCGCATGCGCGTGCTGGTGAGCGATGAGCCCCTGGCCGAAGAGCCGATACAGCTGCCAGCACTGCGCGATGCGAGCGGGGCGCCTGCGGTGATCATCGTCGGGGCTGGTCCAGCGGGGCTCTTCTGCGCGCTCACCTGCATCGATCGCGGGCTGCGCCCCGTTGTGCTCGAGCGCGGCAAGGATGTGCGCGCGCGCCGCCGCGACCTTGCTGCGATCAACAAGCTGCATGTGGTCGATCCGGACAGCAACTACTGCTTCGGGGAAGGCGGCGCCGGCACCTACAGCGATGGCAAGCTGTACACGCGCAGCCACAAGCGCGGCGATGTGGATGCCATCCTGCGCACGCTCGTGGCCTTCGGCGCGAGCCCCGACATCCTCGTGGATGCGCATCCGCACATCGGCACCAACAAATTGCCCGGCATCATCACCGCCATGCGCGAGGCCATCATCCGCTCCGGCGGTGAAGTGCGCTTCAACAGCAAAGTGACCGGACTGCTGCGCGATGGCAGCACCGTGCGCGGCGTGGTGCTCGCCGACGGCACAGCGCGCGAAGCGGCGGCCACGGTGCTGGCCACTGGACATTCCGCACGCGACATCTTCCATCTGCTCGTGGCTGAGGGCATCCGCATCGAGCGCAAGGACTTCGCGCTCGGCGTGCGCGTGGAGCATCCGCAGGCGATCATCGACAGCGCGCAATACCACTGCGCCGTGCGCGACCCTTACCTGCCTCCCGCCAGTTACAGCCTGGTGCAGCAGGTCGAAGGACTCGGCGTGTACAGCTTCTGCATGTGCCCGGGCGGCATCATCGCGCCATGCGCCACTGCGCCCGATGAAGTGGTGACCAATGGCTGGAGCCCGAGCAAGCGCAACAACCCTTTCGCCAACTCCGGCGTGGTGGTCACCATCAATCCCGAACAAGCGCACTCGCTGCAGCACGACCCGGCCGATCCGCTATGGGGCATGCACTACCAGCGCAAGGTGGAGCATGCGGCTTGGCAAGCCGGCGGCAGGCGGCAGAGCGCTCCTGCGCAACGCTTGGAGGACTTCATCCAAGGTCGCGCTTCGCTCGATCTGCCTGAATGCAGTTATCCGCCGGGCATTGTGCCGTGGCGTTTGGATGAATTGCTGCCGCGCGAGGTGGCCTCGCGGCTACGCGCGGGTTTCGCTGCCTTCGGCGGGAAGATGCGCGGCTACCGAACCAATGAAGCGGTCGTGGTGGCGGTAGAGAGCCGCACCAGTTCACCGGTACGCGTGCCCCGGGATGGCCTCACATTGGAGCATGTTGAAGCGAGCGGCCTTTATCCCTGCGGCGAAGGAGCAGGCTATGCGGGCGGGATCGTGAGCGCCGCGATGGATGGCCAGCGCGTGGCCGAGGCCATCGCCCTGCGCTACGGCGTGCGCGCCTGACGAAGGAATTCCATGCACAGCGCGCTGGCTGCCATGGCCACGTTGAGCGATTCGGCAGCACCAACACGCGGCACCGCGATCGTTCGCGCACCGATGCCGCGCACGGCTGCTGATGGGCCGTGCGATTCGCTGCCGAGGATGAGCACCGCTGGACGTTGCAAGCGCTCGGCGAGCACATCCGTGCCCTCCATGCTCGCGAGATAGAGCGCTGCTCCTTCAGCGCGCAGCCGGTCGAGCTCCGACGCCAGCTCGCAGCGCTGCACCGCCACGCGGAACACGGAGCCCATGCTGGCCTGCACGCATTTCGGATTGAACTCCTCCACGGTATCGGCGCTGCAGAGCACGCGGCGCACCCCGAACCAATCCGCGATGCGGAGCAAGGTGCCCATGTTGCCGGGGTCGGCGATGCCATCGAGCGCGATCACGAGCTCGTCGGCGGCAAGCGAACGGATGGGCGCTTCCACTGGCATCTGGGCCACGGCGATCACGCTGTTGCCGCTCTCCAAGGTGCCCATGCGATCGATCTCATGGGCCGGGTGCTCACGCACCAAGTCGCGCGGGTATGCCTGGCCTGCGCCATCGGCCACATGGATGGCGAGCACCCGGAAGCCAGAGGCGAGCAACTCGGCCACCAGCTTGGGCCCCTGCACAAGGAACAGTCCTTGCTCCTGCCGGTTCTTCTTCTGGTGAAGCGCCCTTACGGCGCGCCGTTCCAAAGCAGTGCTCAACGCGCGGATATATTTGGCCATGCCTGCGCTGCACGCGCCAAGCCGGTCGCGCAAAGTAGGCAGCACCTACGGCTCCTTGGGGCGCACCACGCAGCATATCCTCGCAGGGCTCGCGACATTGGTCCTGCTCGCTGGTTGCGACCCTACGCGGCGATTGGCCGACGGGCAGGCCTTGGTATCGCGCAACAAAGTGGTGGTGAAGGGCGCGAGCGCGGTGGGCGCATCGGAGCTCGAGGCCATCATCAAGCAGAAGCCGAACAAGCGCGTGCTGGCCATCCCCTTCTACCTGAACATGCACAACCTGCCCGACCCGGAGCGCATGAAGCATTGGCAGGCGAAGAAGGATGCGCGCATCGACCGCAAGAACATCCGACGCCGCGAGCAAGGACGAGACACCCTGGCCTACCGGCGCACCCGGGCCCAATGGCTCCGCGAAACCGTGGGCGAGCCGCCGGTGATCCTGGACAGCACGCTCACGCAGCGCAGCAGCGACCAGATGGAGCTCTACCTATCGAAGGAGGGCTACTTCCAGGCCGAGGTGAAGAGCACGGTGAGCCTGCATCATCGCGCGTGGTGGGGCCGCAAACTGCATCAGCCCAAAGCAAAGGTCACCTACATCGCCACACCGGGCATCGCCTATCGGTTACGCGGCGTGCGCTACGAGGTGGACGATGACCGGATACGCGCCCAGGTGCAGGTCGAATGGGAGAAGCGGTTGCTCAAGGAAGGTCATCGCTTCGATGGCGACCAGATGGACCAGGAGCGGGCGCGCATCGCCGACGCGTTGCGCAACAACGGCTATCTCTTCTTCACGCGCGACCTGATCCAGATCAGGGCCGACACCACCGTTGGTGACCGCCAGGTGGACCTTGTGCTCAGCTTCGAGCGGCCCGGACCGCCCAAGGACCGCGGCCTCAAAGGCACCGCGGAAGGAACATCCTTCGATCTGCGCGATATGTACATCAGCACCTTCAAGCCCATGCGCGGCAGCGTGGCACCGGTGGACACCGTGCGCGAAGGCGGGGCCATTTTCCTGTACCAGGGCCGTTTGCGCTTCAAGCCCAAGGCGCTGCTCCATCCCATCTTCCTCAATCCCGGCGATCGCTTCAATCAGGAGAGAGGCTCGCGCACGTATCGCCGACTGGGGAGCACCGGCGCATTCGATCGCGTGGACATCAGCTACGACACCACCGGAATAGGCAAGCGCGGACTGGCCGATGCGCGCATCACGCTCTTGCCGGGCAAGCAGCAGAGCGTGAGCACCGAAGGCTTCGTGACCAACCGGGGGGGCGCCCTGGGCACCTCGCTCAACCTGGGCTATCGGCACCGCAACATCCTGCGAACGCTGGCCTCCCTGCAAGCGCAGATGACGGTGGGCTTCGAGGCGCAGCAGCGAATCGCGGGAGCGGGCGGCACCGAGGAGACCACCGGCGATGTCGGCGCGCTTGCCGTATTCAACACCTTGAGCATCGGCCCCGAAGTGACCTTTTCCCTGCCGCGCCCCTTCTCGGGCCTGTTCAGCAAGAGCGCTGGCAGCCAGTTCCTGCTGAACGCGCTGTACAATTACCAGCAGCGGCCAGACTTCACCCGCAACCTGGTGAAGATGAGCGTGGGGCTGCAATGGCAGGAATCGCGCGCCAATACGATCGGCATCTTCCCCTTGGAGGTGAACACGATCAAGATTCCGCGCATCTCGCCGGGCTTCCGCAACTACCTGGAACAAGCACGGAATCCGGTGCTGCTCAACAGCTACACCGACCACTTGATCGCCAGCATGCGCGCCACGCTGGTGCATGGCACGCCCGACGCCGCCAAACTGCGCAGCGCCTTCTATCTCCGCGCCGTTGCCGAATGGGCGGGCCATCCGCTGCTGCGGATCATGTCGAAGAGCGCCACGGACAGCACGGGGCAGACCTTCGAGACCGTGGCTGGCGTGCGTTATGCCGAATTCATCAAGGGCGAGCTGGATGCGCGCTGGCGCCGCACACTGCATGATCGCAGCAGCGTGGCCTTCCGCGTGGCCGGTGGCGCGGCGCTTCCGTATGGCAACCTCGGCGTGCTTCCTTTCGAGAACAGCTTCTTCGTAGGCGGTGCGAACGGACTGCGGGCCTGGCGGGCGCGATCCGTTGGACCGGGCTCTTTCAGCGAGCCGCTCTCAGCGTACGACCGCATCGGCGAGATGCGCCTGGAGGCGAATGCCGAATACCGCTTCAAGCTGATCGGCTTCCTCGAGGGCGCTTTCTTCACCGATGTGGGCAATGTGTGGAACCTGAAGCCCAACGCGCAGCGGCCTGGATCAGCGATCAGCAGCGAGTTCCTGAGCGAATTGGC
>DAORNP010000012.1:10054-16163 GCA_035441065.1 Flavobacteriales bacterium
CAACTTTGACTTCTTCATCGTTCGCATCGATGTGGGCTTGCAGACCAAGGACCCCTCGTTGCCCAAAGGTGAGCGGTGGCTCTTTGAGCCGAAGGTGCAGCACGAGGCACGCGTGAGCGACCTGCTCGGCAGCAGCTACCGGTACCGGCCCGAGGTGAATTTCAATCTGGGCATCGGCTACCCGTTCTGAAGAACACGGCTCACGGCTCCGGTACCTTCGCGGCATGGCATGGCTGCTGAGCGCCTTCGGCATTGCATTGTTGGTCTGGAGCGGAGCCCTGGCCTTCTATTGGATCTTCCAAGAGCGCTTCATCTTCCTGCGCTACGACACGGCGCTGCGCTACCGCTACCGCTTCGGCGGCCGGTACAAGCAATGCTGGCTTGAGCGCCCGGATGGTGCGCGGTTGCATGCGCTGTGGTTCAAGGCCCGGCAGCCGCGCGGCGCGATGCTGTACTTCCACGGGCATTCGGGCAACCTGAAGCGCTGGGGCCGCTTCGCATCGCGCTATGTGGCCATGGGCCACGATGTGCTCATGCCCGATCCGCGCGGCTACGGCAAGAGCGTTGGCCGCCTCAGCGAGCAGGCGCTGATCGATGATGCGGTGGCCTGGCATGATTGGCTCGCCGATCAAGTGGGCGCCGACCGCATCACCCTCTACGGCCGATCGCTGGGCAGCGCGCTGGCCACACCGGTGGCTGCCCGTCGCGATGCGCGCATGCTGCTGCTCGAGACACCCTTCAACAACCTGATCGAAGTGTGCTGGTCGCAACTGCCGCTCTTCCCCTACCGGTGGATCCTGCGCTACCCGTTCCGGAACGAAGCAGCCATCCGTGATGTGCGCTGCCCGGTGCGCATCTTCCACGGAACCCGCGATGCCATGGTGCCGCTCGCTTGCGCGCTGAAGCTGTATGCCGCCATACCCGGCCATGTGGATCGCGAGGCCATCGTGATCGACGGTGCGCACCACAACGACCTGTGGCGCTTCGCGCGCTTCCGTGAGGAACTGCGCCGCTGCCTCGGCTAATCCATCATGCCGCCTTTTCTTTGGCCGGTCATGGATGCATCCCGTGCAAGCAGCTGGTTAGCGCACTTCGTGAAGGCGCGCAATCGACACGGCGTGCACAGCCCGTTCGTTTACGACCTGATCGAGCAGGTGCTGCGCGCAAGGCCGGCATTGCCCGAGCATGCAGCGATCGAGAAGTTGCGGCATGCGTTGCTCGGAAGTGACTCGTCCATTGCCGTGAACGACCTCGGCGCAGGATCGCGCGTTTCCGACAAGCCAGTTCGCGAAGTGGCCTCCATGGCTCGCGCATGCCTGAAGCCCGCGCGGCAAGCGCAGATGCTGCAGCGCCTGGCGCGAACGATCAACGCGAGGCAGGTGCTGGAACTGGGCACCAGCTTCGGCATCACCACGCTCTATCTGGCACAAGGCATCGAGGATGGAACGGTGGTCACCATCGAGGGCTGTCCGCAGACGCATGGCATCGCACAACAGCATTTCGAGGCCCTGAATCAACGCAACATCACCGCTATCCTGGGCAGCTTCGATCGCGCGCTGCCCAATGCCCTGCAGACCATGGTGCGCTTGGACCTGGCCTTCATCGACGGGCATCACGCGGAGGAACCCACGCTGCGGTACTTCGAGCAATGCATGGCCAATTCGCACGAAGCCACGGTGCTCGTGTTCGACGACATCCACTGGAGCCCCGGCATGGAAGCCGCTTGGGAACGGATCAAGGCTGACCCGCGGGTCACCATCACCATCGACCTGTACGATCTGGGGCTCGTGTTCCTGCGCAGCGGACAGGCCAAGGAGCATTTCAGGCTTCGCTATTGAACAAGCAGGGCTATCGCGTTTGCACCCATATGCCGTCCCGCTGGGACTGAAATCCGATTGGGATAACAAATCCTTCTTCCCGTGTGCCGTCCCACTGGGACTGGACCCAGCCTGCCGGGCAATACTCCACAACCATTTGCTACATCAAGAAGCCTGCTTCCTCATGTGATGCACAGCGCATCATGCTCTGGCTGAAGCCGCAATAGCCCGGACTGAGCAGACCACATTCGGCTGTTCGTTCCACCTGCCGGCCATCAGTTCCCGGCTGGTCCCATTCCAGTATTTTCGTCAACCGGAATGGCCAAGGCCCTTTATACGCGGCTCGTTGCGCTATCGGCGCTGCTCGTTGCAGCCGAGGCCAACGCGCAGCTGAGCAAGTGGCCCCTTCGAACCGGCTCGGGCGAAGTGCGATTGATCGACTTCGCCGCACCAGAACCCATGGTGGGCTCCTTGATCCCCTCTTTCGGCTTGGGTGGCACAGAAGATGTGAACCTGATGACCGATGCGCAAGGCAACGTGCTCTTCGTGACTGCGGTGGATGGTGACGGCAAGATCTCCGCGCGCAAGCTGAATGGGGAATTACTCGCCAACGGCCAGGGCCTTTGGGGCAACAGCAGCAGTCAGGCCAGCGCAATCGTGCCCCGCCCCTGCCATGCCGGGCAGTATTTCTTCATCCATCACGACGCCGATGTGCATCGGCACTACTACAGCATCATCGATGTGCATGCCAATGGCGGGCAAGGCGCAGTGATCGAGAAGAACAAGCCGCTGCTGAACGATGTGGGCGAAGGCTTGGCGGTATCTCACCAATTGGCATCGGGCTGCCGCTGGCTTTACACCTTCGGGGTGCAGGAAGGAGGTTATCGCATCATGCGCGCGCGCATCTCCGCTGCCGGCATCGATGAAGCCACCGTGATCGGTTCATGCCCTGTGAATGGCACCGCGCATTGGTGGAGCACCTTGAAGGTCTCGCCCGCCAACGACCGTTTGGCCTTGAGCCTGCCCGGCAGCATGCCATCCGCAGCAAGCGACATCGCGCTCTGGAGCCTTGATGCGGAGAACGGCGAGCTTTCCGGACTGCAGCAGTTGGCCGTCAGCACGCGCGCCATCACCGGCATCGAGTTCTCGCCGCAAGGCCATTACCTGTCCTTCGTGAGCAATGGCGATGCACTGAGCAACGACTTCGGCCGCATCAGCCTCTTGAACCATGCGGTGCACCTCATCGATCCCGCCATCGGCTGGTGGATCATGAGCATCGAGTGCGCAGCGAACGGCAGGCTCTATGTGGGCGCTCGGGGCTTGGGCACCACCACGCTCGCCGAGGTGCGGCACCCCGATGCCGATGCCATCAGCGACCTTGCGTACAACCCCGGCGCGATCAGCTTCTTCGGTTGGGGCATGACCCCCTCGTTGCCGAACAGCATTGAAGGCGAGCCGCCGGGCACCGCGCCAGAACCGCAGCACGCCGCCTTCGAGGTGATCGCGCAACCCGATTGCCAAGGCCACCGCTTCGTGCCGCGCAGCTGCAGCGGTACCGCTTGGCAATGGGACTTCGGCGATGGTTGGACCAGCCAGGCCCAACAACCTGTTCACCATTATGGCGTTGGCACCTTCAGTGTGCGGTTGCGGGTCACGGCTTGTGGGCAAATGCATGAGCTGTTGCAACCGGGTTCTGTCACTGTTGGTATCCAGCCCATCGCCTCCTTCATGCATCCCGACACCGTTTGCCAGCATGCCACTGCCGAATTCGAGAACAACTCTCAGCTTGCAACCGGCGCAACCTGGCTCTTCGGCGATGGCGAAAGCACCAACGTTTATGCGCCTTCTCATGCCTACGCCGCGCATGGCACGCGCACCATCACGCTCGTAGCGCGCAACGGCTGCATCATGGACACGGCGCGGAGCGAGATCGAAGTGCTTCCGGCCGGCCTGCCCTCCTTCCATACCAACAGCGACCCGTGCGACGAACGGACCTACTTCGTGAACACCACGCTTGGCGGCGAGCACTACATCTGGGACTTCGGCGATGGCGACAGCACCAGTTCCTGGCACGACCCGGTCCACATCTTCCGCAACGAAGGCGCTTACGAGGTGCGCCTCACCACCGAACCGGGCGAACGCTGCGAGAACACCTTCGCGCGCACGCTGCACGCCGGTTATGGCATCATTCCCGTGGCGTGGCTCACACCGAATGCCTTCTCCCCAAACAACGATGGCGTCAACGATGTACTGCGGATCAAAGGGCCCGAGCCTTGCGAATCGCCGGTGATGAGCATCCACAACAAATGGGGGCAATTGGTCTGGGAGGGCAATGCCGATGGCGGCTGGGACGGCTCTTTCGGCGGCAGCCCCGCGCCAGAAGGCGTGTACGCGTACATCATGCGGCCGCGGCTCGGCGATGCGAAGCACGGCTGGGTGGTGCTGGTGCGTTGAACCGGTAGCTTGCACCGCACATCATTGCGAAAAATGAAGATCTACACCCGAACCGGCGATAAGGGCCAGACCGGATTGCTTGGCGGTGCGCGCGTGCCCAAGGACGATGCGCGCATCGAGGCTTACGGCACCGTTGATGAACTGAACAGCCATGTGGGGATGCTCCGCGACCTGTCAGCACCTCATCACGCAGCGCAGTTGATCGTGATCCAGGAAACGCTGTTCACCATCGGCTCGCACTTGGCTAGCAGCAGTGCCGAGGAGATCGAACGGTTCAAGGTGCCCGCGATCGCCGAAGAGCACGTAGCCGAGCTCGAGCGCGCCATGGATGCCATGGAACAGGAACTGGAACCGATGCGCAGCTTCATTCTGCCGGGCGGCCATCCTGCCGCGTCGCAAGCGCACATCTGCCGCACCGTATGCCGCAGGGCCGAGCGCCGCGCAGTGCAGCTCACGGGCATAAGCGAAGTGGACCCGATCCTGGTGCGCTACCTCAACCGCCTCTCCGACTACTTCTTCATGCTGGCCCGGCACCTCGGTAAACTGCACGGCGTAGCCGACACCCCGTGGCGCCCCAAGTCCTGACATCTCTGAAAGCCTTGACTGGCAAGGGATTGAAGATCATCAACAGCGGTTGAAAAGATGCGGCGGCACGGAAGGGCATCCGTCTATATTTGCGCCCGTTTTACGGAAACCCTCAACTGGCCTACAGCATGTACTGGACCCTCGAACTCGCCTCTTACCTGGAGGATGCCCCATGGCCCGCCACCAAGGAGGAACTCATCGACTTCGCCATGCGCACGGGCGCACCGCTCGAAGTGGTGGAAAACCTGCAAGCCATCGAGGATGAAGAAGAAGTGTTCGAGAGCATCGAGGAGATCTGGCCGGATTATCCATCGAAGGAGGACTTCTTCTTCAACGAGGACGAGTACTGACACGCATTGAACCTCGCGAAGCCCCGCCAAAAGCGGGGCTTCTTCATTCCGCCGGTCAGCTTGGCAGGCCGATTCCAGCGGTCCGGTCTGTGCCCAACAGGGCTGCCCTACCTAACGATAGGCGGGTACATTTGCCAGCCTTTGCCGGGCGGCTGCCCCGGCATCAATCACACCCCACATGATCGGCTCACTCGCAAAAGCATTCAAGAGCGTATTCGGAGACAAGTACCAGCGCGACCTCAAGGAAGTGACCCCGCTGGTTGAGCGCACGAAAGAGGAATTCGCCAAACTGGCCCCGCTCAGCAATAACGAGCTGCGGCAGCGCACCAACGATCTGCGCGCGCGCATCGCCGAGCGCACCAAGAGCAATGACGACCGTGTGGCCGCGCTGCGCGCCGAGATCGAGGTCGACGCGCGCATGGACATCCATGCACGTGAGCAGCGCTACGAGGAGATCGACACCTTGGAGGCGGCCACCGTGAAGCTGATCGAGGAGGTGCTTATGGAGATCCTGCCCGAGGCCTTCGCCATCGTGAAGGAGACCGCCCGCCGCTTCTCCGAGAACAAGGAGCTGCGCGTGCGCGCCACCGAACTCGATCGCGAGCTCGCCATCAAGCGGCCCGATGCCATCCGCATCGAGGGCGATGATGCCATCTGGAGCAACTCCTGGATGGCCGCCGGCAACCGGATCACCTGGGAGATGGTGCACTACGACGTGCAACTCATCGGAGGCGTGGCCTTGCACAAGGGCAGGATCGCCGAGATGGGCACCGGTGAGGGCAAGACGCTGGTGAGCACCTTGCCCGTGTTCCTCAACGCGCTGCCCGGCCGTGGCGTGCATCTGGTAACCGTCAACGACTACCTCGCCAAGCGCGACGCGGAATGGATGGGCCCCATCCACGA
>DAORNP010000012.1:16269-17672 GCA_035441065.1 Flavobacteriales bacterium
CGGCTTCGACTACCTGCGCGACAACATGGCGCATGCGCCGAACGCCTTGGTGCAGCGCAAGCACAACTTCGCCATCGTGGATGAGGTGGACAGCGTGCTCGTGGACGATGCGCGCACGCCGCTCATCATCAGCGGGCCTACACCGAAAGGCGAGATCCACCAGTTCGATGAATACAAACCGCGCGTGGAGCGCCTCTACAGCGCGCAGCGGCAGCTCGTCACCAAATTGCTCACTGAGGCCAAAGAGAACCTCAAGGGCCTCGCCGACGGTAGCGCCACGAAGGACCAATTGGAGAAGGGCGGCCTGGCCTTGCTGCGGGCTTACCGCGGACTGCCCAAGAACAGCGCGCTGATCAAATACCTGAGCGAGACCGGCGTCCGCGCCCACTTGCAGAAGACCGAGAACTACTACCTGCAGGACCAAGGCAAGGAGATGCCGAAGGCCGACGCCGAACTCTACTTCACCATCGACGAGAAGCAGCACGGCATCGAGCTCTGCGAGAAGGGCGTTGACCTGATCAGCGGCGACGTGAACGACCCTTCGTTCTTCATCATGCCCGATGTGGGAAGCACCATCGCGGAGATCGAGAAGAGCGGCGCCTCTGTGGAGGAGAAGGCACGGCGCAAGGATGAACTGCTGCGCGACTTCGGCGTGAAGAGCGAGCGCATCCACACCGTGAACCAGCTCATCCGCGCCTACGCCCTCTATGAGAAGGACGTGGAGTACGTGGTGATGGACGGCAAGGTGAAGATCGTGGACGAGCAGACGGGCCGCATCCTCGAGGGGCGCCGATACAGCGATGGATTGCACCAGGCCATCGAGAGCAAGGAGAAGGTGAAAGTGGAAGCTGCCACGCAGACATACGCCACCATCACCCTGCAGAACTACTTCCGCATGTACCACAAGCTCGCTGGCATGACCGGCACCGCCGAGACCGAGGCGCAGGAGCTGTGGGACATCTACAAGCTGGACGTGATGGTGATCCCCACCAACCGCCCTGTGATCCGCAAGGACAATGAGGACATGGTCTTCAAGACCAAGCGCGAGAAGTACAACGCGGTGATCGAGGAGATCGACGCGCTGCGCCAGGCCAACCGGCCCGTGCTCGTGGGCACCACCAGCGTTGAAGTGAGCGAGCTGATGAGCAAGATGCTCACCATGCGCAAGATCCCGCACCAGGTGCTGAATGCGAAGCAGCACCAGCGCGAGGCCGAGATCGTGGCCAATGCGGGCCTCGCCGGCACGGTGACCATCGCCACCAACATGGCGGGCCGCGGAACCGACATCAAGCTCGGTCCCGGCGTGAAGGAGGCCGGCGGCCTGGCCATCATCGGCACCGAGAAGCACGAGAGCCGCCGCGTTGACCGCCAGTTGCGCGGCCGCGCCGGTCGTCAGGGCGATC
>DAORNP010000012.1:17702-18547 GCA_035441065.1 Flavobacteriales bacterium
CATGGCCGGCGGCGGCCCCGCGGCGCCGCGCCTCGAGCGCATCGCGAAGATCATGGACACCATGGGCCTCAAGGAAGGCGAGGTGATCCAGGCCGGCATGGTGACGCGCAGCATCGAGCGCGCCCAGAAGAAGGTGGAGGAGAACAACTTCGGCATCCGCAAGCGCCTGCTGGAGTACGACGATGTGATGAACAGCCAGCGCACGGTGATCTACAAGCGCAGGCACAACGCGCTTTTCGGCGAGCGCTTGAAGCTGGATATCCTGAACATGTTCCACGATGTGGTGAGCGGAACCGTTGCGGAGTTCCATCCGGTGGGCGACTTCGAGGGCTTCCAGTTCGAGCTGTTCCGGAAGTTCAGCGCCGAGAGCCCCATCGATGCCGAGGGCTTCAAGCGCATGAAGGCCGATGACGTGGTGGACAAGACCTACGAGGCCGTGATGGCCACATACGACCGCCACATGGCGCGCACCGCCGCCCAGGCCATGCCCGTGATCACTGACGTGTTCCTGAACCAAGGCGCGCAGTACGAGAACATCGTGGTGCCCATCACTGACGGCATCAAGACCATGCAAGTAGTGGCGCACCTGCAGAAATGCTACAAGAGCGAAGGACGCGAGCTGGGCAACAGCATCGAGAAGTACATCACGCTCTCCATCATCGACAACGAATGGAAGGAGCACCTGCGCGAGATGGACGAATTGCGCCGCAGCGTTCAGAACGCCGCATTGGAGCAGAAGGACCCGCTGCTGATCTACAAGCTGGAGAGCTTCAACCTCTTCAAGGCGATGATGGAGCGGATCAACGGCGAGGTGATCGGCTTCCTGGCGCGTGCCGGCCTGCCAT
>DAORNP010000012.1:18632-32300 GCA_035441065.1 Flavobacteriales bacterium
CGGCAGTCGGCGCCTGCACCCTCGGGTGGTCAAGGCCCGCGCGGCCCGATGCCGCCGCAGGGACCCCGACAGCCCATTACGCCGGTGCGCGTTGAGAAGGAGCCCGGCCGCAACGACCCTTGCCCCTGCGGCAGCGGCAAGAAGTACAAGCAGTGCCACGGGAAGGGGGCGTAAGACCCGCTTCTTGGAACGCCGAGCGCCGGCCTTACGGGGCCGGCGCCTGACTATGGTGTATGGAACTTGGTTCTAGAACTGTACGGGCACACGCATCTGCACGCGCACGGGTTGGCCCTTGTCGGCGCCGGGATTCCAAGGCTCGGTGCCCTTGACGGCGCCCGCCACCTGCTCGCCGATCTTCTCATCCTGGCCTTCAATCACCTTCACTTCACTGAGTGAACCATCCTTCTCCACGATGAAGGTGGTGGTGTAGGTGCCCTTCACCTTGCGATTCGATTCCGCTTCGACCTTGCTCTTGATGTGCTTCACGAAGGCTCGCTGGTCCCCGTCCTTGAACTGCGGCATGGTCTGCGCGCGCGTGTACACGATGTTGGCGAGCGGCTCGGGGTTGTAGATCTTCTCGGCCAGCTCTTGCCCCCACGCATCGTAGCGCAGCCAGATGCCGGCCTTGTTGCCGTTGATGTAATCGCCTTTGCTCTCCACACGACCGTTGGGGTGGTAAAAGGTGAAGTTGCCATGCGGCAGCGAGAGCGCGGCGTCGAGGTAGGTGCCCTCGGCCTTCAGCTTGCCTTCGATGGAGAAGGTCTTCCCGATGAAGAGCTCGCCCTCCTTGCCTACCTGCTCTCGGTAGTAGGCGGCCTTCTTCTTCGCAGCAGGCGCCATCACATCGCTCAGGTATTGTCGCTGCTCATCACCACCCTGGGCGTAGGAGCTCAGTGAGGCGAGCGGCGCCATCAGCGCAGCGAAGAGGACGAGGGCGTATGGGTTCACGATGGTCGGGCTTCTGATCAGGCCCTTCCAACGGAACGTACTTGTCTTGGTTACACGCGTTCACCCCGCCCACCCCTCCCTATCCAGACTCCGGTACTGGATGGCCTCGGCCAAATGCTCGGTGCGGATATCCGGGCTCCCGACCATATCGGCGATGGTGCGCGCCACCTTCAGGATGCGGTCGTAGGCGCGGGCGCTGAGGCCAAGGCGCTCCATGGCTTTCTCGAGCAAGGCTTTTCCAGCGGCATCGATGCGGCAGATCTCGCGCAGCTCCTTGCTTCCCATCTGCGCGTTGCAGTGGATCTTCTTGCCCGTGTAACGGTCCTGCTGGACCCGTCGTGCCGCAATCACTCGTTCGCGCATGTCAACGCTCTTCTCGCTCGTGCGCTCGGCGCTCAGCTCAGCGAAGGGCACGGGCGTCACCTCGATGTGGATGTCGATGCGATCGAGCAGCGGTCCGCTCACCTTGTTGAGGTACTTCTGCACCACGCCGGGAGCGCACACGCACTCCTTCTCCGGGTGGTTGTAGTAACCGCACGGGCACGGGTTCATCGCGGCCACCAGCATGAAGCTCGCAGGGTACTCCACGGTGAACTTCGCGCGGCTGATGGTGACGACGCGGTCTTCCAGCGGCTGGCGTAGGACTTCGAGCACTTGCCGTTTGAACTCAGGCAGCTCATCGAGGAAGAGCACGCCATTGTGCGCCAGGCTGATCTCGCCCGGTTGCGGGAAAGAGCCACCGCCCACGAGGGCCACATCGCTGATGGTGTGGTGCGGCGATCGGTACGGGCGCACGCTCAAGAGGCTGTCCTCTTTGCGCAGCTTGCCGGCCACGCTGTGGATCTTGGTGGTCTCGAGCGCCTCGTCGATGGTAAGCGGTGGCAGGATGGTGGGCAATCGCTTGGCGAGCATGGTCTTGCCCGCTCCCGGAGGCCCGATGAGGATGATGTTGTGGCCGCCCGCCGCAGCGATCTCGAAGGCGCGCTTGATGTTCTCCTGCCCTTTCACGTCGGCGATGTCCACCGGATAGCTGCGGCTGCTGTTGGCGAACTCCTCTTCGATGTTCACCACGATAGGCTGCAACGAACTGCGGCCGTGCAGGAGATCCACCACTTCGCGCAAGTGCTCCACGCCATACACATCGAGGCCGGTGACGATGGCCGCCTCCCGCGCATTGGCCGCAGGGAGAATGAGGCCTTTGAAGCCGTGCTTCTTCGCTTCGAGCGCGATGGGCAAGGCGCCTTTTATCGGACGAACGCCGCCATCGAGGCTCAGCTCGCCCATCACCAAGTGCGTCTCCAACAAATCGGCGGGCGCTTGGTCGGTGGCGCAGAGCAGTCCAGTGGCCAGGGGCAGATCGTAGGCGGTGCCTTCTTTACGGATGTCGGCGGGGGCGAGGTTGATGGTGACGCCCTTGCCGCGTGGCGCATAGAGGCCGTTATTGCGCAAGGCGGCATCCATGCGCTGCTGGCTCTCCTTCACGGCACTATCGGGCAGGCCCACAAGCTGGAAGAAGGCGCCCGTTTCCACATTCACCTCAGCGGTGACGATGGTGGCGTTGATGCCGAAGACGGCGGCTCCGTAAACCTTGACGAGCATGTTCAGTAGCGGTCCTTGCGCGCAGGCTCAGCCAGATCGCGCTCGATATGATCGATGAGGGCGTGGATCACTTTGATATGCACCTCCTGAATGCGGTCGGCATACCCATCATGCGGCACGCGGACTTCCACGGTACAGAGCGCAGCCAGCTTACCGCCATCCTTGCCGGTGAGGCCGATCACGTGCATGCCGCGATCCCGGGCCACCTCGGCAGCGCGCAGCACGTTGGGGCTGTTGCCGCTGGTGCTGATGGCCAGTAACACATCGCCTTCCTTTCCGTGTGCCTGCACGAAGCGCGCGAACACCTGCTCGAAGCCGTGGTCGTTGCCCACGCAGGTGAGGTGGCTGGGGTCGCTGATGCTGAGGGCGGCGATGGGCGGGCGGTCGTCGCGGAAGCGGCCGGTGAGTTCCTCGGCGAAGTGCATGGCATCGCACATGCTGCCGCCATTGCCGCAGCTGATCACCTTGGCGCCCTGCTTCAGGCAATAGCTCATGAATGCGGCGGCCTGCTCCACGGCAGCGATGTTGGCGGGCTCGGCCAGGAAGCGCGCGAGGACCTCAGCGGCCTCGGTGAAATGCGATCGGACGCGGTCGGTGGTCATCCGTGCGAAGATGCGTCATCTCCGCCGACAACAAGCTACCTCCCGGCCTGCTGCCGCAGCACCTGCATGCCTTGCACGCCACGCTCGAGGAAAGCCTTGTAATCCTCAACCGCCGGGGTGTAGCCTACGGGATCCGTGAGCAATTTGCCATCGGGGCTGAGGAGCGCATACAAGGGCTGCGTGGCGCTCTTGAAGGTCTCTGTCTGCAAGGTGGCCCACTTGTTCCCCACGGTGAGGATGGGCTTCTTGGTGCCGTTGCTGGTCTCGTAGATGAACTGCTCATCCTTGGGCAATTCGGCCTTTGAGTCCACGTAGAGCGAAACCAGCACGTACTGATCGTTGATCAAGCGATTGATCTCCGGGACAGGCCACACGTAGTCTTCCATCTTGCGGCAATTGGCGCAGCCGTATCCGGTGAAGTCGATGAGCATGGGCTTGCCGCTTCGCTTCGCTTCGGCCATGCCGCTCTCGATATCGTGGTAACAAGCAAGACCCGCGGGGCATTCGGTCGGGAATATCCAGCTGTAGCCCGGTGAAGGAGAGATGCCGCTGAGCAGGCCGACAGGGGCCCAGGTATGCGCCTTGTCGTCGTAACGGAAGCCCATGGCCATGTACACGGTGAATAGACTGAAGGCCGCGATGAAGAAGATGCGCATGGGCGCGTAGCCTTTCACGGGACTATCATGCGGGAAGCGGATCTTGCCGAGGAGGTAGAGCACGATGCCGATGCCGCAGATGACCCAGATGGCGAGGAAGAGCTCGTAGGGAATGAGGCCCCACTTCATCACCAGGTCGGCCATGCTGAGGAACTTGAACGCGAGGGCAATCTCCACGAAGCCGAGCACCACCTTCACGCTGTTGAGCCAGCTGCCGCTTCGTGGCAAGCTGTTGAGCCAACCGGGGAAGAGGGCGAACAATCCAAAGGGCAATGCGAGCGCGAAGCCGAAGCCGCCCATGCCCACGGTGAGCTGCCAAGCGCCGCCATCGGCCGTGAGCGCACCAGCGAGCAAGGAGCCCAGGATGGGACCTGTGCAGCTGAATGAGACCAGCGCCAGCGTGAGCGCCATGAAGAAGGTGCCGATGAGGCCGCCGAACTTGCTGGCGTTGCTGTCCATCTTGTTCACCCAGCTGCTGGGCAGGGTGATCTCGAAGTAGCCGAAGAAGGAGATGGCGAAGACGATGAAGATGACGAAGAAGCCGATGTTGAGCCACGGATTCGTGCTGATCTCATTGAAGATCTCCGGGTTCACGCTGCCCAGCAGGTGGAAGGGCAGGCTGAAGAGGAGGTAGATGAGGAAGATGAAGCCGCCGTATGTGAGCGCGTTCTTCAAGCCGGTGGCACGATCCTGACTGCTCTTGGTGAAGAAGCTCACCGTGAGCGGGATCATCGGGAACACGCAGGGCGTGAGCAGCGCCACCAAACCGCCGATGAAGCCGAGCATGAAGATCCACAGCAAGGAGCTCTCTTTGTCCTGACGCGCACCTGCATCGCGCACCACGGGGTTCTCAAGATCAACGCCTTGCATCTTCAGCTCAGCGGCGTCGGTGCGGGTTGAAAGCCCCGCGAACTTGGGGTCATTGGGGTCGAAGGAGATATCGCCGAGCTCGTAGGTGCCGGAGGCGAGGCCGATGATGAAGTACACCGTGGTGGGCGGTAAGCACATCTCATCGTTGCAGGTCATGTACTCGAAGTAGCCCGTCACCGGCTTCTCACCATCCATAACCGTGATTGCTTGCGTGAAGGTGGCCGACTCCTTGAACTTCTTCACTTCGATGCCGAAAACGGCATCGATGCCCTCGATCACCTTGGCGCCGGTCTCCCCAGCCTTCTCCGTCGCCTGAACACCACCAACGCTATCCACAACGATGGAAGTGGGCCAAGGACCCATGTCCCCGTAGTCCATCTGCGAGTAGAGTGACCACCCCTGCTCGATGCTCGCTTGTATCAACAACTCCCAGCGACCATTGCCCATATCCTTGGAGGCCATGGTCCACTTCACCGGATCCGGATTCGCACCGCCATGGCCTTGCGCACGACCGCTCAGGCTGAGCAAAAGGAACAGGACCGGGAAAAGGAGGCTTGTCGTCGTTCGCATCATCATCACATCGATTCAACCCGCAATTTGAACGGCACCACGACAGGCGGCAGGCAGGTCTTGTCGTTGCAAACCATGAACTCCACTTCACCCGCAACATCGATGGCACCGGGAGCAGCAGGCTTGATCAGCTGGGCGAAGACCGGCGAGCCATTGTGGTAGCGCACCACCATGCCGAAGTTCGGATCATACACCTCAACGGGCTGCGGCTCAACCAAGGAATCGACCAAGGTGTACGCCTCAGAAGGGAAGAACCGGATGCTCGTGGCAACAGGCCCATCGTCGCTGGGCAAACTGGTGGCGTAGATGTGCCAGCCTTCTTCCACCTCGGTGCGGATATCGACGCGCACCACGCCATTGCCAGAGGGGCTGGCGCTGAACTTCCATTTCACCGGGCTCGATGGCACGGTGAATAGAAATGAGGCGAGCGTGAGGAGTGCGAGCATAGCGTGGCCGGTCGCAAAACTAACCGGCCCTCTGCACCGTGGAGGCGGGCCAAGCGCCGGATCCTAGGGATCCTGCACCAGCGTTAATGATTGTTCACGAAGGGAACTCGATGCTCACCACGCGCGACACGGGGATGGTCATGCCGTACTTGAGCACGATGTTCTGCGGGTCGTATGCCCAAATCGTGGTCTCTACGGCCTTCAAGCCTTCGTCATCCTGGAATACGATGCGGCACTTGCCGTGCTCGCCGTTGCCCAGCCGCGTGGCCTGCTCCATCTTCCTTACGATCTCCTCGTGCTCCGCTGCACTCAACGGCACCGGCTGACGCGGGAAGCGAAGAGAGGGGATGCGCTCCTTCGGGATCATGGTATGCTGCGGCATGGAACAGGGGTTTTGGGACGGGTGAAGTTAGCCGCTTGGACCACCCATGCAAGCCCCCGTTGAAAAGATGTGGATGCTCATGCCTGTCGGATGCGCATCAAACGCGCGCTGTCCTGGGTGGCCTGATAGCCCTCGGCAATCCGGTGCCCGACCAGCCAAACGATCTCACCACTGCCGCTCACCAGCACGTGTGCCCGGTCCTTCTCCTGCAACGGCACTTTGGCGTCGATGAGGATATCGCTCACCAGCTTGCTCCCGCCCAACCCGATGGGCCGTAAGCGATCGCCCGGACGCCAAGGCCGCACCTCAACCGGGAACTCAAGGCGATCCGCATCGAGCACCACTTCTTGCATACCGCTTGGGATGCTGAGCTCCTCACCTTCCTGCAGGCTCCATCGGAAGTCCGCGAATTGCCCTTCGGGAATGTGCTGGTCTATGGTGAAGGCCGCGGCCAAAGTGGGGTGCGTCCCGACGATCAGCGCATCGCGGTCAACCACCACCCGGCAGGTGCCCGCCATGAACTCCGACCCGGTGCTCCGCTCCAGGATGGCGTCATGCAAACGGTCGATGGTATCGGGATGGAAGCCCAAGTGCCGGAAGTGATGATTCAATAGGAGCGTTGGTGCTGGGCTTTTCTCCACGGCCGTGAAGGGGATTCGCACAACATTTTCTTCCGTCTGTGACAAAGGCTCAACGCCGCTCAACAGCTCACCTGCGCGCTCCAACTCACGAAGCGTTTTCACGCCGCGCGCCATGGCCCGCTTCGCCCCGGGGCGCATGCTTTCCATCAACGGCAGCAGCTCGTGGCGGACGCGGTTGCGCATGTACTTCGGATCGGCATTACTGCTGTCCTCGCGGAAGCTGATGCCGTGCTCCGTGGCATACGCTTCAATCGCTTGCCGATCGACAGCCAGGAGCGGTCGAACACAAACGCCGCTCACCGGCGGAATGGTGCTCCAGCCGGATACCCCAACTCCGCGCATGAGGTGCATGAGCAGGGTCTCTACGGCATCATCGGCATGATGGGCAAGCGCGGTCTTCAAAGGCAGCTCTTTCCGCATCGCGGCGAAGAAGCCATAGCGCAGTTCGCGCGCCGCCATCTGGATCGAAAGGCCTTTGCTCTTCGCATGCGCACCCGCATCCACCTTCTTCCAGCGGAACGGGATGCCTTCGCGACGACAATGCTCCTCTACGAAGCACCTGTCCGCATCGCTCTCCGCGCCGCGCAAGCCATGATCGACATGCAGCACCGAGCACGGATGACCGAGCCTGCGCAACACATGCAGGAGCACCATGCTGTCGATGCCGCCGCTCACAGCGACGTGCAGCGGCTCGCGCGGCTCCAGCATCCGTTCGCGGCGGATGAAGCGGCGCACGTCATCGAGGAGCTGCAAGTGCATGCGCGATGCTGTTGAATTTCACAAGGCACTCCTCCCACTCCGCTTCGGGATCGCATTGTGCGGTAAGCGCGCTGCCCGTGGGAATGGAGAGCCTTCCTGATGCTCGATCGAAGAGCACGGTGCGGATCACGACGTTGAGGTCGGCGGTGCCATCGGGAGCGAAGTAACCCATGGCGCCGCTGTACAGCCCGCGCGCACGATCCTCGGCTTCGTCGATGAGCTTCATCGCACTGATCTTGGGCGCACCGGTCATGCTCGCTGGCGGGAAAGCTGCTTTCACGGCATCGAAGGGCGTATGGCCATTGGCAATCCGGCCTTCGATCACGCTCACCAGCTGATGCACGCGCGGGTGCGTTCGAACGCCGAAGAGTTCGGGCACTTTCACCGATCCCGGAACAGCGACGCGAGAGAAGTCGTTGCGCATCACATCCACGGCCATCACATTCTCGCTGCGCTCCTTGGGGTCGTTGGCGAGTTCATGCCGCAAGCGCGCATCCTCCGCCTCATCCACGCCACGCGGCCGGGTGCCCTTCATCGGCTCACCGGACATCCGCTCGCCATCGAATGCGATGAAGCGCTCCGGCGAGCAGCATAGCGCATATCGTTCGCCCATCTTCATGAAGCCCGCATACGCCGGGTCGGCCCTGCCGAGGAGTGCATCGAAAGCAGTGTATGGGTCGAAGCCCATGTGTTCCGCCTCGTGCGCGATGCAATAATTCACCTCATAGATGTCGCCGCGCTGAATGTGCCCAAGTAGGTGTGCGGCTTGCTTGAGATACATATCGCGTGAGGTGCTCGGCCTCCATGCGAGCACCCGTGGTGAGGCCGAAGCGCGCTCCCGGTTCATCCCTTCCACGAAGGCCAAGCCTTCATCCACATCGGCATCATGGGCGTGCAACCACGCTTCGCTCCCTCGCCATTCGATCACCCAGCGCGGCCTGAACCAATTCGCCAATGGCCAATCAAAGCTGTCAGCCAACCTGCTGGCTAGCGGCTCCAAACGGTCCTTGTACCCATAGGCCAGATGCCCGAACCACCAATCGCTGGCATTGCCCTTCGATGTGAAACTCGGCTCCTCAGCCCTTTCAATGGCCCCAACCGCCAAGAGGTCAAGGCCTTGATCGGCAACCCTGCGGAACAGGCACACGTCATGTGGTCGAAGGGCCTCCGCATGGAACCGAAGACCGCTTGGAAGAGGGACGCGCGCGCGCATGGTTCGTGCGCTCGTTCCACATGGCCGAAGCGCGGGACCAAAGTATCCACCCCTGTCTGCCGAATCTCATCGGGACCGATGGCCTTTGCCTCGGATCAGGTACTTTCGTTCTCACGCCGATGAGCACCGCCGCCCAGATTCCAAGCCTACTCGCTATCGCGCTGCTGCCGATGGCGAGCACCGCTTTAGCACAGGCGCGTGTGGTCATCAACAACAATGCTTGGTTGCGCATCGACAACGGCGCGTGGGTGGTGGTTGAGGAGCCGACGAACGCGGGCATTCAAACGCTAGGCACGGGCGGCAACATCCGCAGCGAGGGCGAATTCAACCGCATACGCTGGCAGATCAGGAACTCCACGGGCGTGTACACCATCCCGTTCACCACGGCGAATGGCGTGAAGATGCCCTTCACCTACGAGGCGATTGGCGGCGCATCGAATGAAGCGCAGGCCAGCATCTGCTTCAGCACCTACAACTATGGCGCGATTGCGGGGAACAACTGGGACAACAACCTCTACCGGCCCAGTGATGTCACCCACATGCACAACTTCTACGTGGGTCCACCGTCGTCTAACAACTCCGACAATGTGGTGGACCGCTTCTGGCTGGTGGACCCCTACGCTGCACCAGCTTTCACGTATTCGGCCAAGCCAAGCATCCGCCTCGGCTTCACTGTTGACCCCGGGGCCGCCACCGGTGATGTACGCACAGGCAATGCCATCACCGGCGCGAGCACGGTTGGCGCTCAGCGCTTCAACCCCGGCCCGCAGTGGTGGGGCGATTACTGGCCGCAAGGCACCTTCACCGCAGGTGGTGTCAACACGGTGACCAACGTGGACGTGATGCCCGCGGACTTCTTCCGCTCCTGGACGCTCAGCAACATTCTGCAGCCGCTGCCAGTGGAACTGCTCCGTTTCGCTGCAGCGTGCGATGGCGGTCGCGTGGTGCTGACATGGACCACCGCCAGCGAGCGCGATGCCCAGCATTTCATCGTGGAGCGCAGCATCGACGGAGAGAGCTTCGAGCCGACCGGACAAGTGACAGCGGTAGGGAACAGCTACAACGCCACGGATTACACCTACACCGACCGGCATCCATCACCCTCGGCCTATTATCGATTGCGCATCGTTGACGCCGATGGCACTGAAGCGATCGGTCCGGTGCGCTTCGTCGCCTGTGGATCGAGTCCTACCGTGCTCGTAAATGCTTGGGACAACGGGCCTTTCCTGCAGGTTGTGGTCGTGTCGCCAAGGGAGCAGATCGTCAGCGCGCGGCTGTTCGATGCGGCGGGCAAGCTCACGACCGAAGCACAGGGCATCGGCCTCGCTGATGGCTTGAACACCTTCTCCATCGAACAGCGCGGCATGGCGATGGGCATCTACGTGCTGCAGATCCAATGCACCGATGGGCCGCTACTCCAACGGGTGGCGTTGTACTGAGCGATTCCTGATCGCCGCCAGGAGCGTTGCGATCAGCAGCAAAGCACTGCACCAGATCGCTGCCCTCCCGATCAAGTCCCCATGGCGCACGAAAAAGGTGAGCCTGGAATCCGGATGCACCCGTGCCGCGAAGGACGCATGCACCCACCAATCCGTCTCGTGCGAGATGATGCCGCGCTGGTCCACGATGCACGAGATACCGGTATTCGCGGAGCGCACCACCATGCGGCGCGTCTCGATGGCCCGAAGGGATGAGAACGCGAGGTGCTGCTTGTAGCCTGGCGAATCGCTCCACCAGCCATCGTTCGTCATCACTGCGATCAGCTCACCTCCGTTACGCACATGCGCGGCGATGTGCTCACCGAAAACGGATTCGTAGCAGATGGCAGGCACGATGTTCAAGCCGGTGGAAGCATCGCGCAGCACGCTGCGCTCCTCTTGCTGACCGAGGCTTCCCGTCGTGCCGCCGAGATCGAGCGCGAGTTCGCTGAGCGAGCCGAGCACCTCCTCGAAGGGCATCAGTTCCACGCCCGCGACGAGCTTGCTCTTGTGGTAGCTCTTCGCGGGGCCTTGCGCAGGCAACCACAGCGCGGCGTTGTACGCCTCGTACCAATGATTGCTGCCGCGGATGGGCCTTGCGGTTACCGGGCGCTCATCCTGTGCATCGAACCAGCGATCGCTGCTCATGCCGCAGAGCAGGGCCACATTGGGATGCGCCTGCTGGAATGCGCGCATGCGGCGCACGCTGCGCGCGGCCTCCAGGTTATTCTCCCATAGCCCGTTGAAATCAATCCCGGTATCGGTGAAGTGCATGGTGGCATTCTCCTGCAAGGCGGTCTCCGGGAAAACCACCAAACGCGTATCACCGGTGATCCGTTCCTCGGCTTGCGCGAGCATGCGTTCCAATTGCTCCAAGGGATCGATGCCGCCGAACTTCTCCTTGTATGGATCGACATTGGGTTGCACCACGACGACCTCGACGCTTCCGTCCTTCTCGGAGATCACGGTGGTCATGAGTCCATGAGAAATGGCCAACGGGATGAAGATCGAACCCGCTGCCATCGAAGCGAATCGGAAGGCACGCGCAGTGCCCATGGATCCAATGGCCGCATTCAGCAGCAGCGTCACGATCCACACCCACAGAGAGCCTCCAAGCATGCCCGTAAGTTCGTACCACTGCACCCATGTGGGCTGGGTTCCGAACACATTGCCGATGGAGAGCCACGGCCATTGCAGGTCCCATCCATGGTGCACGCGTTCGTATGCCAGCCACGTTGCCACCAGCGCCGCATCGGCCCAACGCGCTCCAAGCCTGCGCTTCACCATGCGCCGCAACCACCATGGGATGCCCATGAGCAGCGTATTGCCGATCACAGGCACGCCCACGCTCACGAGTTTCGTGGTCATGGGTTCGCTCACCAGGTAGAACCAATAGGTGGTGAGCGCATTCCACAGGAAGAGGCCCAGGAGCAGGTACGGATAGAAGGAGCGCTTGCGATCTGTGGTGCGCTGATCGTGCAGCCGCTCGGCGTGCAGCATCGGCAGCCACGCCACGAATGCAATCCACGTGAAGCCACCGATCGCCGGCCACGCCAGGGCCCAGAGCACCCCGCTCAAGGCGGACCAAAGCAGTACTCGCGATCGGGTGGGCATGGGCGCGGGCGAAAGTATTCGCCTCAGCGCAGGAGATACATTTTGCCGTAGCCCTTGGTGAAGTATTGCGAAGCCTGCGTCTCGCGCACCTCGATCTCTTCGCCATTCAGGCGGGCCAGCACACGGTAGAGGTATACGCCGCGTGCCAGCCGGTCGCCGAACTGATCGGTGCCGTCCCACGCGAATTCGGTGATGTTGCGGCCCACATAGATCGGACCCATCTCGGCCATGCTCACCTCGCGCACCACACGGCCCGTCACCGTCATGATCTGAATCCGCATCTGCGTGGGCGGCTGCTGGCCGGTAACGGTGAAGACGAAGCGCGTGCTCGTGGTGAAGGGATTCGGGTAGTTGAGCACCTCTGTGATCGTGGGGCGGTTCACCACTTCGAAATTCACCTGCTGATCGTTATCGCCGCTGCGGTTGCCGGCCAAATCGTTCGCGAAAACCGTGAGGTTGTACTTGCCATCGAGCGTGAAATGCGGGCGGTAGTCGATCCGCGCGACGTTCTCGGGGCCGTTGGCCGGGGTGAATCGCATGATCTCGTTGCCGGCGCCATCGCGGAAGCGGATCTGCTCTTGCGTGTTGTCGGGCTTCGTGAGGAAGACCTTGAAGTTCACCGTATCGCCCGGCGACTCGAGCAAACGGATGAGGTTCTCATCGTCGAGGGTGATGCGGATCTCCGGACGCGCGCTCACGATATCGCCATTGAGGATGTGGCGGCCGTCGAAGGTGATATCGAGGATGGGGTTCTCCGTGTCCTGCTCCACCTCGAAGCGCCAGTAGGCGATGTTGTTGAAGTGGTATTGCTCGGGCTGATGCGGACGCCCCGTGCTGGTGGTGACTGGGTTCGCTTCCACCATCAGTGTGTTCATGCCGCCGAGATCCAAGGTGCTGAAGCGCATGGTGTCCACCACCCATGCGCCCGCCGGCAGAGGCGGATTCACCCGGCTATGCACCAAGCGGCGGTTGTTGGCCGCATCGATCACCCAGGCCTCGATCAACAAGCTGTCCATGTCGAATGCACTGATGTTCTGCACGGCCACCGCAGCGCCGGCGAGTTGCCCTTCGGCGTAGCCATCGAGGTCGTTGTACAACCCCAGCGGCGGATGAATGGCGCACTCGGGGACCGGGCTGTAGAGCAATTGCCAGCGCTCCAATTGCGCGGGCACGGCATCGGTGGCGTTGCTATCGTGGAAGGTGCCGCGCAAGCGCAGGATGGGATAATCCGCTGCATTGATCACCGCGCCGAGGTCGGGAAGCGAATCCAAGGGGCTGGTGAGATCGAGCAAGGGCACGCCAACGGTGCTGCCCGGCGGAAAACCGATCACCTTGATGCGTGTGCTGTCGGAGGGGCTTGCGGGCACTTCATTCCAATACAGGCCATGCCACGAAGCAGCAGGACCAGCGTTCACTGCGGTAATGTTGCCTTGGGCGAATGCTGTGACCACCGGGATGCTGAACACCAATTCCTCCGTGAGCGATGAAGCGATGGTATCGCGGAAGGTGCTCGGATCGCCCTTGCGGAAGTAGCAGATATAGGGCACGCTGTCCTGCAAGGCATTGAAGGAGGGCAGGCCTGCGGTCTCCAGGGCATCTTTCACCCCTGACCCGTTGGCGAGCGTACCGAACTTGTCAAGATGTCGCCAGGTATAGATCAGCACATGGTGCCCATCGGGAATGGCATCGGTGAGCATGTTCTGCAAGCCGGCCAACTGCGTGGACAAATTGCTCCAGAAACCGAAGTAGCCCTCGGGCCTGTTGCGGCACGCGCCATTGTTGTTGTAGTTGCCATACTGGTGCTCTTCGTTGTACACCTGTCCGGTTACTCCATTCACCCAGTAGGTGTTCCACGGCTCCATGGTGGCCGGGTCCACGACTGCCACATGG
>DAORNP010000012.1:32417-44507 GCA_035441065.1 Flavobacteriales bacterium
CGCGCTCAGGCCGGTCGTAACGAATCCCCGAGAAATCGTTGTTCTTGAACTGGAAGTAGTGGGCCTGGCCCCAACCCCATTTATCCGGGATGTACTGGAACGAGCGCTCGTACCAGTTGTAGTTGCCCGTTCCGGTTGCCGAGCTATCGAGGCTGCAGCGCCAATAGAACACCGTGCTGTCCTGAATGCTGTTGAGATTGAAGATGCTCGATGGATCCCATGACACCACTCCGCCCGGTGCCTGCAAGGTCACGCTCTGCTTCACCGGACTGTTATACAGGTCCGTAGTGTCAATCTGGAACACGTAGGTGCGCATGGGCGCGAAAGGATCGCCGGTGCTCGCCTTCAGGGTCATCGTTGGATCGGGCACGATGGCATAGTCGTAAGGCCAAACAGGAATGAGGTCGCCGCTGCTGATGAAGACCGAGGTGCTGGTCTGGTTGTTAATCGTGTCATCAATCTCAGGAACCTCATCGGGCTCCATATCAACGCGCACCGTGAGCTGATTGGGGCCTTGGCCGCCAGAGAAGCCGAGCACGGGCACGCGGAATACGGCCGTATCGCGCAGAAACACATTAGTGAGCGTGGTGAAGTACTGCGAGGAGGCGCCACTGGTGCGCGTGCGAGTCAGCTGCACGTTGATGCTGTTCTGCAGGGCACGCCCTTGATTCTCAACTACCACGCGCACCGTGAAACTGTCGAGGTCAGCGGTGATGTTGGACGGTTCAATCAGGATCCTGTTGGGTGCTACCGTGTAATCGGGCAGTTTGTGCTGGTTGAGCGTAAGGGTGGGGTCGCCCTGCAACGAGAAGTTCTGCACGTTCCACGCCACCAGGTTGATGCCCCACTGCTGCTGCGAGTACAGTCCTGCATGCTTCATGTGCTCACCAATGGAGCCGCCTTGATTGAGACGCGAAAGGCTCTCGTACCAAGGGTTCGCATAGGACATCAGGATGTTGGCATAGCCCTGTTCCGAAGCGGCCAGGAATGCGATGGGGCCCGCATTGGGCGTCAGCACCCATTTCTCGCTGGCGCTGGGCACGCCATTGCCATGGATGTAGCCGATATAGCAGGAGTTGCCGAAGACCATGGGGTGCTTGCCGGCCCACTGGTAGTTCTGCGGTTCATCGATGGTGATATCGAAGCTGGCACTGTACGCGTGGGCGAGGAAGGTGAGCAACGACGTGCCTTTGCCGGGATCCTCGATCAAGCTGCGCACGCTGTCAGCACTGGCCTGGCTGATCACCGCCGAGCTCTGCTTCTTGAAAGGCACCACGTTCGCGCCCATCTGCGCATCGGCAGCAATATCACCCAGCACGCGCAGGCTGTTCGCATGGCCATTGATCTCCGCCGAATTGAAGCCGCCTGCGAAATGCAGCACATTCTTCTGCCAGATGGCCACGGGCTGCTGTTCGGTGGCCTGCACCTTGGCGAGGTAATTCAGCACATCCGTGTTATTGGTGGCGCTGAGCCGGCCAACCGGGATGTCCATCCGGCGCGGATCGCCGAGAAGCCCATTGGTGAAGGCCTGATCGCTGCTGGGGTAGCCGTAGCTCGGCACCAGGCAACGCTCGTAATTGGTGCCCACATTGGGGCGTATGCTTGGCAGGTTGCTGAAGAAGGCCGGCCAGGTGTTGATGGACTTGCCCACCAGGAAGAGCGCACGAGGATGCGTGCTCCAAGTGTTCAGCAGGTACTTGCAAAAAGCCCTGATGCTGAATGCATGCTTCGGCACGCCACCGCCGAACTGATCATAGAGCTCATCCACATCGGCAACGAGCGTGTTGTACGGGTTGCGCAGGCTGGTCTGACGGTAGTTCCTATAGGCCGTGGCGCCCGGCATCAAGCTGCTGTGGGTCACGATCAGCATGGCGCTATCGAGGTCAAGCGATCCGAAATCGGTGAAGAAGCCATTGGTGCCGACCGGGCGCAGCGTGGTCACTGATTGGATGTTCTCTTGCGCGAACACACGCACTTTCGTTTCGGCATCACCGGGCATGCGCGGGAAAAGGCTGCGCCATTCGCCGCTAACAGGCGAAGGCAACACGCGGCGCACGCTATCGCCGTAAGCATAAACCACGGGTGTGCCGGACACACCAGTGAAGTCGATGCGCATGAGCGCGTTGTTGTCTGAGGGAACCTCGTACAGCACCGGACCGGAACCACCAACGAGGAACGTGCGCGCGTACCGGATGCGCACATTGCTCACGGTTTGCCAATCGAGGTAATCGCTGGCCAGCAGGGAACCCGGTCCGGCCAGATCATGGGGCACCTGGTACCGGATGGTGGTGCTTGCACCGAGCGTGCTGGCCGGAATGCTGAAGGTCCCGCGCATGGTGCGTGAGCCGGAGTAGATCGTGTCCTTGCCCACCAGGTTGAGGCCCGGACCGTAGAGCCATACCGTATGGTGGTTGATGTAATTGGCATTGCCCGCATTGTTCTGCGCGCCCACCGTGGCCACAACCTGCGCATCGGGCGCACCAGGGCCGACAAAGGCCGACGGCGTGGCCACAGGCACGTCCTGCGTGCTACCTGCGGAAGTATTGACGTAAAGCGGCAAGCCACCGAAGCCCTCGGCCTCAAGCATCGGGCTCAAGCCTGTTACTATGCCCGCCTGCTGCAACTCCGGCACCGAGAGCCCCGCCCAATAGAAGAGGTTGTAGGTCTGAACAGCGCTGTTCCAGCCCCAAGGCCTCGGCGTGTGCGCATCATAATTGCTGTTGGCATAGGCGGTCATGTGCTTGGCGTCTGCAGCAGCATCCCAAGTGAGGTAATAGCGGGCGGTATCGTTGTACAGGCTGTAGTACGGATTCGGATTGGCATCGGGATAGGGGTACATCCGCTTATCCACCTCTCCATCGGCCTTCTCCGCCCAGAACTCGATGTAATCGCCGCTGTTCAGGACGCCATCAGCCTCGCCGTGCACATAGATGGGCACCTGCCGCTCCTTTCCGAAGAGCATGAGGTGGCGCGCATCCACCGAACCGATGGGGAAGCCGCTCTGCGCCAGTGTTGCCGAATCGATGCGGTAAACGCCGTCGGCCCAGATGTCGAATCGGAAATGCCTCCTGCTGTAATCAATCCATTCGTTGCCATGCTGCCCGAGGGCCATGGCTGCTTGAACGAAGAGGACCGCGAACAGTAGGAGTCTTGTCATGACGATGGCCGCTTGTACAAGTCGAAGCGCAAGGAGAACACGTTGCTATAGAGCGCAACGCTGCTATCGCCAATGTCGGTGAGCGCATAGTCGATGGAGACGCTCTTGATCTTCAGGCCCACGCCAAGGTTGGGCTGCACGCTCCACTTCTTCTTGTCGTCGATGTCGGCGACCTGTTGGATGTTGCCCATGCCCATGCGCACGAAGACCACCCCGGCATAACCCAGTTCGAGGCCCACGCGCGGATCGGTGCTGATGGCCTTGCTCTTGATCAAGGTGTTGCGCTTGCCATCGAAGGTGTTCTCCAGGTCGAGGGCAGCCACCAGCCCGAATTTCGATCCGATGTTGAATTGGCGCGCACCGCCGAGCACCAGGCGCGGAACGGTCACCTCCACGCTGTTCACGGGCAGCTCGTTGCCGGTTTGGGTGAACACATCGATGGTTCGCTCATCGAGTGTGTAGCTCCACGCATTGAAGGTGCCAGTGACATCGCGCAGCACCGCGCTCAGCCGCCACGCATCCTTGTCGTAACGGGCGGCGGCATCGAGGCCGAAGCCCCACGCCTTGCCGAACTGGCCCACACGGCGGTAGATGACCTTGGCATTGCCGCCGAGCTTCAGGCCGGGGATGCTGGTCTTGCGCGCATAGCTGAGGATGAATGCGTGATCGGCGCTGCTGAAGCTGGTGAGGCGATTGTAATCGATGTTGCCGCTGGGGTCGATCAGGTCGATCGTGTTCGGGATGTTGTCGATGCCGAAGCGGATGAAACTGAAGCCGATGGCGCTTACCGAATCGATGGGCTTGGCCAGGCCGATGTAATCGTACTTGGCGATGCCAGCAAAATACTCGCTGTGCATGGCACCCACCTGCAGGTCGCCGCGCACGCCCAAGAGGCCGGCCGGGTTCCAGTAGCCGCTGGTCACATCGTTCACCGCGCTCACGTATGCGCCGCCCATGCCCAAGGCGCGGGCGCCCACGCCCACGGCCAGGAACTCGTTGCTGTACTTGGGCGCATCGGTCTGCGCATGTGCCACGAAAGCACAGGCCAAGGCCAGCATCGCGGCGGCGTTGCGCATCCCCTTCATCTTCACGGTGTTCATTCGGCTTGGTATTGACGCAGCATCCAACGGGTGGTGGCCCCGATCATTGCCCCGAAATTATCCTTCCTTCGGCCTCGATTTACATGAAGCTGCCTCGACTACCCGATTTGCTAACCACGGCGAACCTATCCTGCGGGGTCGCTTCCATCCTTTTCGCCTCTCAAGGACAGCTAACACTGGCGTGTTTACTGGTGTTCGCGGGGGCGTTATTCGATGTGCTCGACGGCTTGGCAGCGAGGGCACTTGGCGGAGGGAGCGAACTAGGCAAGCAGCTCGACAGTCTGGCGGACATGGTGAGCTTCGGGGTAGCGCCCGCATTCATTGCCGCCATCGTTCCGTGGAGGGCCCTGCAGATCGCAATTGATGCGCATCGCTCGTTCGGCCAGCCTACCGCCCGTTCCGGTGACTTGTTCGGAGAGCCGCTTTGGGCTGCCGTGACCTGCGCGTTGGTAATCGCGGTCGCTTCCATGTGGCGCCTGGCCAAGTTCAACATGGATACGCGGCAAAGCACAGGCTTCCTCGGCCTTGCAACACCGGCCAATGCCTTGGTGTGGGCATCGTTCGGCAGCATCTCTTGGGGCATCGGCGTTCGTTTCGGCCCTGGTGCGAACGAAATGATGAGCCGCATCGGTGCATTCATGGCCGACCCCATCCAGAAGCTGGTACTCGCTGTGATACTGGCTTTTCTCATGCTCTCCTCCATCCCCCTCCCCTCCCTCAAATTCAAGCACGCGAAGTGGAAGGGCAACGAGGTCATTTACCTGCTAATCGGCATGGGCGCCGTGCTCGTGGCACTGTATGGTGTGCTCGCCGTTCCGCTCATCCTGCTGGTGTACCTGCTGAGTCCGTTGTGGGGTAAGCTTTTCAAAATTCAAGACTCAAGACACAAGAAACAAGACTCAAGTACTGGCTGACCAGAATTCACTTGGACCTTCTGACTTGTGTCTTGTGACTTGAGTCTTCATCACCCTTCCTTTGTACCAACCATTCCGGCCAACTCCATGAAATCCTTCAGCGCCTCCATCGATGTGATGCCCCACGACAACCTGCTGGACCCGCAGGGCAAGGCCGTTACCGGCGCCATGGGCAACCTGGGTTTGCCCGAGATCAGCGGCGTGCGCATCGGCAAGCACATCACCCTGCACCTTGAGGCCGCCGATAAGAAAACCGCCGAGGCAAAGGTGGACGAAGCGTGCAAGAAGCTCCTGGCCAATCAGGTGATGGAGCGGTACAACTTCAAGGTTGAAGAGGTTGCAGGTTGATTCACGATTGGGGGTTGGTCAACCTACGACCCACAATTGATGGGCGCGGCCCGTATGCTGGCGACAACCCTCAACCGGCATGAAACGCAGCCTCCTCCTCGGCCTCGCCATCACAGCCTTCTCGCTCGCGCTGCACTTCGCGCCTGTTTGGGAGAACATGCTGAACCGGGGCGCTGAGACCTGGGATGAGCAGCCCCTGCCCTACGACTACATCGAGACGGTGATCGCTGCGCACAGCGATGGCAGCGACCCTGCTTTCGTGCGCCGGCCGTGGACCACCATCAGCATCGGAGCGCTCACCGCTATCGGCCTCACGCCGAAACAAGCCTTCATCGCTGTTGGATTGACCGGCTTCTTCATCGCGGGCGTACTGGTGTTCCTGATCGCCATGCGCTTGGGCATTGGCGAACACGACGCGTTGTGGTCACAGGCGCTCTTCCAACTCTCGCCCACCGTGCTCTGCGCATGGTTCGATCCGCTCTACACCTACGATGAGCCGATCCAGTACGCAGCGGTCCTAGCAGCCTTGCTCGCGCTGCTTCATCAACGCTGGTTCGTTTTCGTGCCGGCGCTCTTGCTCGCCCTGATGGCACGTGAGACCTCACTCCTGCTGCTTCCTGCGTTCTTCCAGATCGCGCCGAAGCGGAAGCTCACCATCATCGCAACGCTGGTTTCTGTGGCGCTGTTCGCGGCTTGGCTCCTGATCTCGCCACAAGGAACCTCAGCGGCAGACCTCTCTGCCGATCTCGCGCGCCGTGCCGACTACCTCACCATCAACTTCAGCGCTGAGCGCATCGGCGAGACCATCGGCTTCATGGCGCTCGTGCTGGCGCTGCCGCTCTTCCTCTTCTTCCGACAACGCGCCTCTGTCGCTCGACCTTGGCGCAGCGCGTTCATCATCGTGCTCCTGCTGAACGTGCCGCTGGTGCTTGCCGGTGCTTTTGCGCGCGAGGCTCGCCTCTTCGCGTTGCCGCTGGTGATGCTCTGGCCATTCCTGGGAGCGGCGCTTCATGCTGAACTAACGCGTCACGGCGGATGGCACGGCTTGCTTCAGACCTTCCGATCACCGGTCGCTGCACTCGCGCTCATCGCCATCAGCGCACTCGTCATCATCGGCGCCTACACGGGCTTCACGCTCACTGCGGGCTGGCAGCAGGACAATCCCTTCCACGAGCTATTGATCGCGCAGCTGATCTTCATTGCCGCTTGCATGATCGCTTCCCGGCGGCGCGTGGCTTAGGTGATCAGCGCTTGCGCTTCAGCTCGAAGTTCTTCCCGAGGTAACGCAGCCGCACCTGCTCATCGCCCGCGAGCTCCTCGGCCGTGCCTTGGCGGAAGATGTTGCCTTCGATCAAGAGATAGGCGCGGTCGGTGATCGACAGCGTCTCATTCACGTTATGATCGGTGATCAGCACGCCGATGTTCTTCTCCTTCAGCTTGCGTACGATGCTCTGTATATCCTCCACGGCGATAGGGTCCACGCCGGCGAAGGGCTCATCGAGCAGGATGAAGCGCGGCTCGTTGGCCAACGCCCGCGCGATCTCGGTGCGCCGCCGCTCACCGCCGCTGAGCACATCACCCATGCTCTTGCGCACGTGCTTCAGGCTGAACTCGTCGAGCAGCTGTTCCAATTTCATCTCCTGCTCGCGGCGGGACTTGCCCGTCATCTCCAGGATCGCACGGATGTTGTCCTCGACGCTCAGCTTGCGGAACACGCTGGCCTCTTGCGGCAGGTATCCGATGCCGAGCTTGGCGCGCTTGTACATGGCCATGTCGGTGATCTCGGTATCGTCGAGCATCACGCGGCCGCTGTTGGGCTTCACCAGACCGACGATCATGTAGAAGGTGGTGGTCTTGCCCGCGCCGTTGGGGCCGAGCAGGCCCACGATCTCGCCTTGGCGCACCTCCACGCTGGCGCCTCCCACAACGGTGCGGCCCTTGTAGCGTTTGACGACGTTCTCGGTGCGCAGCATCAGAAGGTGACGTTCATCCGCACCCGGAAGGCCCAGGGCTTGGTGTTATCGTGATCCATGTAGGTCAGGCGGCGCACCATGTCCACGCGCAGCATCTTCAGGATGTTCTCAACGCCAAGGCTCACCTCAGCGAAAGGTCCACCGCTCAGGTCGAAGGAAAAGGGCAGCAGCGCCATCTCGCCCAGGTGCTTGCGGTCCAACGCGCCCACGACGGCCTTGCCGCCCACCACCTCGCGCCACTTCAATCGGCGGAAGAGCGGGATGCGATTGAGGAAGAGCCCATCGAAATGGTGATCGATGTACACGCTGGCGTAGCGATCGCTCACGAATTCGAAGAAGTTCATGGTGTTGAAGGCCAGCTCGTCGAAGTAGAAGGTCTCGTTGCCGGCGTGGATCACCAGCAGCGGATAGGGCAACGGCTCACTGAACACCTGGCCGGCCTGCAGCCAATAGCGCAGGAAGCCGAAGGTGCCCACGGGGACGCGATGGTACAGACGCGCGCTCAGCTTGGTGAAGTCGTAATCACCACCGAGCACGCCTTCCAGTCCCTTGGCCACCATCACTTCGAGCGCGGGGTAGCGCGTGCCGAGGCTCACGCGCGTGAAATCGCCGGCCACGTATTTCTCCTTGTAGGCGAAGCGCGTGCTGAAGATGGCCTCGGTGGTGATTAGGCTGCTGAGCGACACGGGCTCGTTGGCATCGCTGAAGGTGATGTACTCCAAGGTGCCGCGCGGGAAGAGCTCCCTGCGCCGCAAGAGGATCATGCTGTTGAAGCCCATGAACCACTCGCGATCGAGGTAGGCGCGCCATTCATCCACCAAGGTGAGCTTGTTGTTGGGCGTGCGGCGGAAGGTGCTGGAGAGGATGTTGTCCTGCCGGAAGGCATCGGTGCTCTGGCCCAACTGCTCCATGTCGAGCCGATAGTAAAGGCCACCGATGAGCCGCGGCTCCTTGGTGATGAAGCCGCGCCCGCCGAAGCCGTACTTGAACACGCCATCGGTGGTGCCGTACGCGGTGTAGCCCTCCAGTTCCAAGCGGCGGCTCCATTGGCTGCTGGTGCGCACGCCCAATCGGAAGCGGTTGCCCTCGACCGGGTTGAAGCTGTACGTGGTGAAGTAGGGACCAAGCTCGATGTTGCCCATCGGGTAATAGCCCGTGATCGCGGTATTCACAATGTCGATGTAGGTTCGGAAGCGCGGGATCTGCTTCATGGTATCCACCATGTGGTAGATATCGTTCTCCTTCTTCGAGAGCTGCTCGTGGCGGTGGGTGTCCCAGAAGTCGGCACCGAGGCTGAGCGGATCAATGGCCATCACCACTTCCTCGGCGCCCTCGTACACCTGCGGGGCCTTCAGCTCGTTGATGGTGAAATCCCGGTACATGGCCGTGCGCCGTCCATAGAGGCCCTGCAGCTGGCGGCGATTGGGCCTGCCGGTATCCTTGACCGGGTTCAGGTCCACCACCAGTTCATCGCGCGTGAGCATCCATACCTCGGGCTTCACCTGGTCGTATTCCTGCTTCACCCAGAAGGCCTGCACGAAGTTGAGGTTGGCCTTGTCGGGGATGCCGGCCTCGATGCGCCGCACCGCATACGTGGTGTCGTTGATCCACATGGTGCCAGCGAAGGCGAGCTCTTGCGGCCGCTTGGGCTTGAAATCGAGGCGATAGCACCAGTACTTCCCCACGAAGGCGCTGTCCGTGAGGTAGTAGTCGTAATAGCCCTTGCCGCCATCGGCGATGGGGCTGATGAAGTTCCTGCCGAAGATGACCAGGAAGTTGTCGTAGATGTTGACGTTCTGGTACATGTCGCCCATGAATTGGGAGATGCTCTCGTTTTCCATGCCGCTCACCTTTGTGCCGCGGATGAACTCCTTGCGCGCGCGAGGCTTTTGGCGATAGACCACCTCGCTCAGGCTCTCGGTCATGAAGATGGGCAGGAAGGGCTTGCCGCCGGTGCTGTCGATGTTGTCGAAGATGAACGCGAAGGGCCTGAATATTTTCTTCTCGGTAAACTCCTTGCTGATATTGTTCAGGTCGAACTCTACCTTGTTGTAGGCCTCGTAGCTGTATGCATCGAGCTTCTCGCGATTGTTGGCCGGCTTGCTGCGCACCACACGGCGCAGGATCTCGAAAGCGGGATTCTCGCCGCTGGGCTTGATCACCACTTCGCCGAGCGCGGTGGCACTTGGATCAAGCTTCACATCGATCACCTGCGCCTTATCGCGCCGCACTGCCACCTTGCGCGGCACGTAGCCGATGAAGGAGAAGATGAGGCTGTCGGTGGCGTAGTAGGTATCGATGCTGTACCGGCCATCGATATCGGTGGTTGTTCCCACGCGGCTATCGCGGAAAAGGATGTTCACCGAAGGAAGCGTCTCGCCCGTAACGGCATCGGTCACGGTACCGCTAACGCGTGTGCTCTGGGCGCTGATATCATCTCCAACGCAGGCTGCAAGAATGACCAGAACAATGCGGACCAACGAGTGCCTCATGCCTTGGCCAACTTGGGAGCAGCCATGGCACGAAGGCGACGCCGCTCGGTTCGCGCGCTGATCATGATGCCCAATTCATAGAGCCCCATTAGCGGGGCCGCCACGATGATCTGGCTGATGACGTCGGGCGGGGTGAGGATCGCGGAGAGCACCAAGAGGCCCACGAAGGCATGCTTACGGTACTTCCGCAGCAATGCAGGACCTACGAGCCCGAGCTTGGTGAGCACATGCACCAGCAAGGGGAGCTCGAAGACCAGGCCCGTCCATACGGTGACCTGGGTCACGATCCCGATGAAGCTCTCCAGTGCGAAATTGTTGGCCACGCTGGCGCTCACCTGGTAATTGCCGAAGAACTGCACCGTGAGAGGCGCCAAGAGGTAGTAGCCGAAAACCACGCCCAAGAAGAAGAGCGCAGAGCCGGCAACCACAAAAAGACCCGAGGCCCGCCGCTCATTCTCATTCAGCCCCGGTGCGATGAAGCGCCATAACTCCCAGAGGATGTACGGGAATGCCAGGATGAAGCCGCCCACGAAAGCCACGGTGAGGTGCATCATGAACTGGCCGCTGACGGGCAGGTTCTGCAAGGTGAAGCCCAGTTCCGTGATGCACAGATCGGGCATGCCCACCCATTCCGCAATGCGGCAGAATCCCCGATAGGTGATGAAGCCAGGGTTGCGCGCCGCCAGCACGATTTCCTCGAAGACGAAATTCTTGAAGATGAAGGCCAGCACGAAACCTACGGCCACGGCAATGGCCGAGCGCATCAGTGTCCAGCGGAGCTCCTCCAGGTGCTCCAGGAAGGTCATTTCATTGCCAGCCCTTGCCAATCGCGGGGAAACGGCCTCTTCGGCCCGGCCAAAGATAGCCGGGGACCTTGGGAACTTCTTGCTTCACGGCTCCACTTATCAACGGCCCTTGCAACTCCCCGATGCTTAACGAACGTTGGGATGAGCTTGGCTGTTGATTGCAGCGCTCGCCATACATTCGAGCGTTCAATTTCACGGCCGAGGCACCGGCCCAATATCCATGATGATCAACATCGACCTGACGCCCAAAGCGGCGCTCGAGCAGTTCTTCGGCTTCAAGAAGTTCAAAGGCGAACAAGAAGCCATCGTTAAGAGCGTCCTGGAGGGGCGCGACACCTTCGTGATCATGCCCACCGGCGGCGGCAAGAGCCTCTGCTACCAGCTGCCTGCCATCATGATGGAGGGCACCGCCATCGTGGTGAGCCCGCTGATCGCCTTGATGAAGAATCAGGTGGACGCCTTGCGCGGCTTCAGCGACCAAGAAGGCGTGGCGCACTTCCTCAACAGCTCGCTCACCCGAAACGAGACCCTGCGCGTGCGGGAGGACATCGCTGCCGGCCGCACCAAGATCCTGTATGTGGCGCCTGAGAGCCTCACCAAGAAGGAGAATACCGAGTTCCTGCGCGACATCAAGATCAGCTTCTTCGCCATCGATGAGGCGCACTGCATCAGCGAGTGGGGCCACGACTTCCGCCCCGAGTACCGCCGCCTGCGCGCCATCTTCAACGACATCAAGGGCGTGCCCATCATCGCCCTCACCGCCACCGCCACCGAGAAGGTGCAAGAGGACATCCTGAAGAACCTGGACATCCCCGATGCGGTGGTGTACAAGGACAGCTTCAACCGGCCCAACCTCAATTACGAGATCCGCCCCAAGAAGGACGTGCAGCGCGAAATCATCCGTTTCATCAAGCAGCACAATGGGAAGAGCGGCATCGTGTATTGCCTCAGCCGGAAGAAGGTGGAGGAGATGGCACAGATGCTCAATGTGAACGGCATCAAGGCCCTGCCCTACCACGCGGGCATGGACGCCAGCCAGCGTGCCAGCCACCAGGACCAATTCCTCATGGAGGACGTGGACGTGATCGTGGCCACCATCGCCTTCGGCATGGGCATCGACAAGCCCGATGTGCGCTTCGTGATACACCACGACATCCCGAAGAGCCTCGAGAGCTACTATCAAGAGACCGGTCGTGCAGGCCGCGATGGCGGCGAAGGCAAATGCGTGGCCTTCTACAGCTACAAGGATATCGAGAAGCTCGAGAAGTTCCTGCAGGGCAAGCCAGTGGCCGAGCAAGAG
>DAORNP010000013.1:0-866 GCA_035441065.1 Flavobacteriales bacterium
CCGACCAAGGCATGACCTGGACGGAGGTTGCCATCCCCGAGGACCTTAAGGAGACCGTGAAGGAGTGGCGCGACAAGCTCATTGAGGCTGTTGCCGAGAGCGATGACAAGCTGATGGAGAAGTATTTCACCGATCCCGATTCGCTCACCGAGGCGGAGATCATGAATGCGATCCGGAAGAGCACGATCAGCATGAGCATCACGCCGATCCTGTGCGGCAGCGCCTTCAAGAACAAGGGTGTGCAGACCATGCTCGATGCGGTGATGGCCTACCTGCCCAGCCCGGTGGACATCGAGGCCGTTACCGGCACCGATCCTGATACCGGGGCAGAGATCCTGCGCCGGCCGAACGTGACCGAGCCGATGGCGAGCCTGGCCTTCAAGATCGCCACCGACCCCTTCGTGGGCCGCCTGGCTTTCTTCCGCTGCTACAGCGGCAGCGTGCCTGCGGGCAGCTACGTGCAGAACATGCGCACGGGCAAGAAGGAGCGCATCAGCCGCATCTTCCAGATGCACGCCAACAAGCAGAACCCGGTCGAGATCATCGAGGCTGGCGACATCGGCGCGGCGGTTGGCTTCAAGGACATCCGCACCGGCGACACCCTGTGCGATGAGAACAAGCAGATCGTGCTGGAGAGCATGAGCTTCCCCGAGCCGGTTATCGGCATCGCGGTGGAGCCCAAGACCCAGGCCGACCTCGACAAGCTGGGTGCCTCCTTGGCGAAGCTCGCCGAAGAGGATCCCACCTTCAAGGTGCATACCGACGAGGATACCGGCCAGACCGTGATCAGCGGCATGGGCGAGTTGCACTTGGAAATCATCGTGGATCGCCTCAAGCGCGAGTTCAAGGTGGAGTGCAACCAAGGC
>DAORNP010000013.1:884-3671 GCA_035441065.1 Flavobacteriales bacterium
GAAGTACCGCGAAGCCATCACCGGCAGCGTGGAGCACCGCGAGCTGTACAAGAAGCAGACGGGTGGCCGAGGCAAGTTCGCCGACATCCACGTGCGCATCGAGCCTCAGAGCGATCCGGAGAAGACCGGCTTGGAGTTCATCGACGAGATCAAGGGCGGCGCCATCCCCAAGGAATTCATCCAGCCCGTAGCCAAGGGCTTCGAGGCCTCCTTGAAGAACGGCGTGCTTGCGGGCTTCCCCATCGATAGCCTGAAGGTGACGCTGTACGATGGTTCTTTCCACAACGTGGACTCTGATGCGCTGAGCTTCGAGATCTGCGCGAAGAGCGCCTTCCGAACCGCGCTGCCCAAGTGCAAGCCGGTGCTGATGGAGCCGATCATGAAGATCGAGGTGATCACGCCCGAAGAGAACATGGGCGACATCGTTGGTGACCTGAACCGTCGCCGTGGCACCATCCAAGGCATGGATGACCGTGCAGGCGCGAAGGCCATCAAGGGCCTGGTTCCCCTGAGTGAGATGTTTGGTTACGTGACGAGCCTCCGCACCATGAGCTCCGGCCGCGCAAGCAGCACCATGGAATTCAGCCATTACGAGAACGCCCCCAACAACGTCACCGAAGCCGTATTGGCCAAGGTGCGCGGCAAAGTGTCAGCCTAATCCGCGAACCCCAGATGACTCAGAAGATCCGGATCAAGCTCAAGTCCTACGACCATAACCTGGTTGACAAGAGCGCGGAGAAAATCGTGAAGACGGTGAAGACCACCGGCGCCGTGGTGAGCGGTCCAATTCCCCTGCCCACTCACAAGCGCTCATTCACCGTGCTGCGCAGCCCGCACGTCAACAAGAAGGCGCGCGAACAGTTCCAACTGTGCAGCTATAAGCGCATGATGGACATCTACAGCTCATCGAGCAAGACGATTGATGCGCTGATGAAGCTGGAACTCCCCAGCGGCGTGGAGGTGGAGATCAAAGTCTGACCGGGAACCATAGCCAGGAAGCAGTTCTCGACTCAATAACAGCAGCCATGAGCGGACTAATCGGAAAGAAAATCGGGATGACCAGCCTGTTCGATACGGACGGCAGCCTTGTGGCTTGCACCGTGATCGAGGCGGCACCCAACGTGGTGAGCCACGTGAAGACCACGGAGAAGGACGGCTACGAGGCCGTTCAGCTCTCCGCAATCGAGCGCCGCGAAAAGAGCTCGAACGCCGCTGAAATGGGCCACTACAAGAAGGCCAATACCACCCCCAAGGTGAAGGCGCACGAGTTCAAGGAGTTTGAGCAGGAGCTGAAGCTCGGTGATACCATCGGTGTTGACCTCTTCGAGGAGGGCAGCTTCGTGACGGTGACCGGCAACAGCAAGGGCAAGGGCTTCCAAGGCGTAGTGAAGCGCCACGGATTCAGCGGCGTGGGCGAAGCCACCCACGGCCAGCACGATCGTAGCCGCGCCCCCGGTTCACTCGGCGGCAGCTCCTACCCCAGCCGCGTGTTCAAGGGCATGCGCATGGCAGGTCGCACCGGCGGTAACAAGATCACCACCGAGAACCTCAAGGTGGTGAAAGTGGACGCAAGCAAGAACCTGTTGCTGCTCAAAGGCACCGTACCCGGTCCAAAGGGCAGCATCGTCATCATCTGGAAGTAAGATGGAACTGGATATCCACAGCAAGGACGGCAAGTCCACCGGCAAGAAAGCCAAGCTGAACGATGCGGTGTTCGCCATCGAGCAGCCCAACGATCACGCCATCTGGCTGGACGTGAAGCAGCACCTGGCCAACAAGCGCCAAGGCACGGCCAAGACCCTCGAGAAGAGCGAGGTGAGCGGCAGCACCAAGAAGCTGCACCGCCAGAAGGGAACCGGCGGCAGCCGCAAAGGCTCCATCAAGAGCCCGCTCTTCCCCGGTGGCGCGCGCGTCTTCGGCCCCAGGCCCCGCGATTACCACTTCAAGCTGAACAAGAAAGTGAAGGACCTTGCCCGTCGCAGCGCCCTCACCTACAAGGCCAAGGACGGCGCCATCAAGGTGCTCGACAGCGCCGCCATGTTGGCACCCAAGACCAGCGAATTCGCTGCGTTGCTCAAGGCTTTCGAGCTGGGCTCGCGCAAGGCTGTGGTGGTGGTTCCGAGCAAGGACGAGAACCTGTTGCTGAGCAGCCGTAATGTGCAGCGCGCCCGCGTTGTTGTGGCCAGCGAGCTCAGCACCTACGATATCATGAACGCCAGCGGGCTGATCATCGCCAAGGACGCAATCGCTCCGCTGGAGGCAACCCTAACCAAGTAAGCCATGAGCCAGATCATCATCCGACCCATCGTCACGGAGAAGCTCACGGCCCAGGGCGAGAAGGAGAACCGCTACGGCTTCGTGGTTGACCGCACCAGCAACAAGGTGCAGATCAAGGAAGCCGTGGAGAAGGAATACAAAGTCACCGTTACCGGTGTGCGCACCATGATCAGCCACGGCAAGCGCCGCACGCGCTACACCAAGAGCCTGATCCTGCGCGGCCGCACGCCTGCGGTGAAGAAGGCCATCGTGACCGTGAAAGCCGGCGACACCATCGACCTCTACAGCAGCATCTAAGCCATGGGTATCCGCAAGCTCAACCCCGTTACCGCCGGCACGCGCCACCGCGTGATCACCGACTTCGAGGGCGTGACGACCAACGTGCCGGAGAAGTCCCTGACCAGCGGCTCCACCAAATCGGGTGGCCGCAACAACCAGGGCAAGATGACCATGCGCTACATCGGCGGCGGCCACAAGCAGCGCTACCGCGTCGTGGATGTGAAGCGCGAC
>DAORNP010000013.1:3681-5535 GCA_035441065.1 Flavobacteriales bacterium
AAGCATGGCATCCCCGCCACGGTGAAGACCATCGAATACGACCCGAACCGCAGCGCGCGCATCGCATTGCTCTACTACGCTGATGGCGAGAAGAGGTACATCCTCGCTCCCAATGGCCTGCAAGTGGGGCAGTCGCTGATGAGCGGCCGCAGCGGTGTGGCTCCCGAAGTGGGCAATGCGCTCCCGCTGAGCGAGATTCCCTTGGGGACCGTGGTGCATAACATCGAACTGCAGCCTGGCAAGGGCGGTGTGATCGCGCGCAGCGCGGGCACTTTCGCCCAGCTGAGCGCGCGTGAAGGCAAGTATGCCACGCTGAAGATGCCCAGTGGCGAGCTCCGCATGGTGCTGGTGGCCTGCTTGGCTACCGTCGGCACCGTAGGCAACGGCGAGCATATGTTGCAGAAGAGCGGCAAAGCCGGTCGCAGCCGCTGGCAGGGCCGTCGTCCGCGCACGCGTCCTGTGGCCATGAACCCGGTGGACCACCCGATGGGTGGTGGCGAAGGCCGCGCTTCCGGTGGCCACCCGCGCAGCCGCAAGGGCCTGTTGGCCAAGGGCAAGAAGACCCGCGCGCCGAAGAACCGCAGCAACCGCTTCATCCTCGAACGCATCAACGCCAAGAAGGGCGCCTAGTCCCCAGCATAGATCATGAGCCGTTCACTCAAGAAACCGCCCTTCATCCACTACAAGCTCTCCAAGCGCGTAGGGGAGGCTCAAGCCTCGGGCAAGAAGAATGTGATCAAGACCTGGTCGCGTGCCAGCACCATCAGCCCCGAATTCGTGGGCCTCACCATCGCTGTGCATAACGGCAACAAGTTCATCCCCGTGTACGTGACCGAGAACATGGTGGGCCATAAGCTGGGCGAATTCGCGCCCACGCGCACCTTCCGCGGGCACAGCGGCAATAAGAGCAACTAATCATGGGACAGCGTAAGCATCTCGCCGCCAAAGCGCGCAAGGAAGCCATGAAGACCGTGGCCATCGCGCACCTGCGCAATGTGCCCACCAGCACGCGCCGCATGCGCCAGGTGGCCGACCTGATCCGCGGGGAGAACGTGGATAAGGCCCTGGGCATCCTGCGATTCAGCACCCGCCACAGCAGCCGCGACCTGGAGAAGCTACTGATGAGCGCCATCGCCAACTGGGAGGCCAAGAACGAAGGCCGCAAGGCCGACGAGGCCGGCCTGAAGGTGACCAGCGTTCAAGTGAATGAGGCACGTGGCCTCAAGCGCATGCTGCCCGCGCCGCAAGGCCGCGCCTACCGCATGAAGAAGCGGAGCAACCACGTGAGCCTCATCGTCGATAGCACACAAGCCTAAGCCGAGAACAACGCACTATGGGACAGAAAGCACATCCGATCGGGCAGCGCCTCGGCTTCATCAAGGGCTGGGACAGCAACTGGTACGGCGGTAACGACTACACCGATAAACTGGTGGAGGACGAGAAGATCCGCACCTACCTCATGGCCCGCTTGAAGAAGGCGAGCGTGAGCAAGATCGTCATCGAGCGCACCCTGAAGCTCGTCACCGTCACGATCAACACGGCCCGTCCGGGCGTGATCATCGGCAAGGGCGGCGCCGAGGTGGACAAGCTGCGCGAGGAAATGAAGAAGCTCACGGGCAAGGACGTGCAGCTCAACATCTTCGAGATCAAGCGCCCCGAGCTCGATGCCCGTTTGGTGGCCGATAGCATCGCGCGCCAGCTCGAAGGCCGCATCAGCTTCCGCCGCGCCATGAAGATGGCCGTGGCCAGCACCATGCGCATGGGCGCTGAAGGCATCAAACTGCAGGTGAGCGGCCGCCTTAACGGTGCCGAGATCGCCCGCACAGAGAAGTACCGCGATGGCCGTGTGCCACT
>DAORNP010000013.1:5551-10324 GCA_035441065.1 Flavobacteriales bacterium
CCTGCGCGCCGATATCGACTTCGCCATCACCGAGGCGCACACCAAGATGGGCCGCATCGGTGTGAAGTGCTGGATCTGCCGTGGCGAAGTGTATGGCAAGCGCGACCTGAGCCCGAACGTGGGCCAGCCCAAGGGAGCAGCCGGTGCTGGTCGTCCCATGGGTGATCGACCTGATCGTCGTGGCGGTGACCGCCGTGGCCCAGGTGGTGATCGCGGGGATCGTCGTGGAGGAGATCGTCGTGGCCCTGGCGGCGGCGGTCGTGGAGGTAACAACCGTAACAACTAAGAGCCATGTTGCAACCGAAGCGCAGCAAGCGCCGCAATATGCACAAGGGCCGCATGAAGGGCCAAGCCCAGCGTGGCCACCGTGTAGCCTTGGGATCATTCGGCCTTAAGGCCATGGAGAGCGTGTGGCTCACCAGCCGGCAGATCGAAGCAGCCCGTGTAGCGCTCACCCGCCATATGAAGCGTGAGGGTCAGGTGTGGATCAAGGTATTCCCCGATAAGCCCGTGACCAGCAAACCCGCTGAGGTGCGCATGGGTAAGGGCAAAGGCTCTTTGGATCATTGGGTGGCCGTGTGCCATGCCGGCCGCATCATCTTCGAGGTGGACGGCGTGCCCCAAGCCACGGCGCAGGAAGCCCTGCGACTGGCTGCCCAGAAACTGCCCATCCCGACCAAGTTCGTGATGCGCGAAGACTACGACGGCCAATAAGCGAGCGCCATGAAGAAGAAAGGACTTGAACTCAACGACCTCACCGTGCAGGAACTGCAGGACAAGCTGCAGGAAGAGCGTGGCGCGCTCACCAAGCTGCGCTTCAGCCACACCGTGAGCCCCATCGAGAACCCGATGCAGCTGCGTTCCAAGCGCAAGGAAGTGGCACGCATCCTCACCGAGCTCCGCAAGCGCGAACTCGTCAACACCGCCGGCAAATGAGCACCGAAACAACCGTCGCCACCACCGCCCGCAACCTCCGCAAGGAGCGCATCGGGGTCGTCACCAGCGACAAGATGAGCAAGAGCATCACCGTGACCGTTGAGCGGCGCGTGATGCACCCCAAGTACGGCAAGTTCGTGAAGCTCTCCAGCAAGTTCATGGCGCACGATGAGAAGGGCGATGCCCACATCGGCGACACCGTGCGCATCATGGAGACCCGGCCCGTGAGCAAGAACAAGCGCTGGCGCCTGGTGGAAGTGATCGAGCGCGCCAAGTAACACCGCACCCCCATGATCCAACAGGAATCCCGACTCAACGTGGCCGATAACAGCGGCGCCAAAGAGGTGCTCTGCATCCGCGTGCTCGGTGGTACAGCCCGCCGCTATGCGCGCATCGGCGATACCATCGTAGTCACCGTGAAGCACGCCATGCCCAACGGCCAAGCCAAGAAAGGCACCGTTCACAAGGCCGTGGTGGTGCGCACCAAGAAGGAGACCCGCCGCAAGGACGGCTCCTACATCCGCTTCGACGATAACGCCGTGGTGATCCTCGACGCCGCTGGCGAGATGAAGGGCACCCGCATCTTCGGCCCTGTGGCGAAGGAGCTGCGTGAGAAGAAATTCATGAAGATCATCTCCCTGGCCCCCGAAGTACTCTGAGCCATGCAGAAGAAGACCCATATCAAGAAAGGCGACATGGTCGTTGTGATCGCCGGCGAGGACCGCACCAAGCAAGGTCGCGTGCTCGAGGTGAACCGCGAGCGCATGACCGCCATCGTCGAGGGCCGCAACATCAAGAAGAAGCACAGCAAGCCCTCCACGGCCAGCCCGCAAGGCGGCATCGTGGACAAAGAAGGCCCCATCCACCTGAGCAACCTCATGCTCATCGACGCCAAGACCGGAGAGCCGGGCCGCGTTGGTCGCCGGTTGGACAAGGACGGCAAGCTGGAGCGTTACGTGAAGACCAAGAAAAACAAGGCCTAAGCCATGAGCTACGTTCCCCGGCTACGCGCCAAATACACAGCAGAGGTGGCCCCTGCCCTCCAGAAGGAGTACGGGTACAGCAGTCCCATGCAGGTGCCGCGCATCGTGAAGATCAGCCTCAACCAGGGCCTCGGCTCTGCGGTGGGCGATAAGAAAGTGGTGGAGAATGCAGTGGTCGAGATGACCAGCATCGCTGGCCAGAAGGCCGTTCCCACACTTTCGCGCAAGGACATCAGCAACTTCAAGCTCCGCAAGGGCATGCCCATCGGCGCACGCGTTACCCTGCGCGGCGACCGCATGTATGAGTTCCTCGATCGCCTCATCGCGGTGAGCCTGCCCCGTACCCGCGACTTCCGCGGCGTGAAGGCCACCGGCTTCGATGGCCGCGGCAACTTCACCTTCGGCGTGAAGGAGCAGATCATCTTCCCGGAGATCGATATCGACAAGGTGACGCGCATGCAGGGCATGGACATCACCGTGGTGACCACCGCCGATACCGATGAGGAGGCCAAGAGCCTGCTCACCGCGTTCGGCTTCCCTTTCGCAGATAAGAAGTAAGTGCGGGAATCTCACGCCCCCTCAAAAGACAACCAGAGACCATGGCCAAGGAATCGATGAAAGCCCGTGAGCGCAAGCGCGCCAAGATGGTGGAGAAGTACGCCGCCAAGCGCGCTGCGCTGAAGAAGGCCGGCGAATGGGAGAAGCTCCAGCAGCTCCCGGTGAACGGCAGCAAGGTGCGCATGCACAACCGCTGCCAGATCAGCGGGCGCCCGCGCGGTTACATCCGCCTGTTCGGCATCTCGCGCAACATGTTCCGGAACATGGCCCTCGAAGGCAAGATTCCCGGAGTAACCAAGTGCAGCTGGTAATCGTCACGCACGCTTTGCACAGGATAACAAGACCGACAAGACCATGACCACCGATCCAATCGCCGATTACCTCACCCGCCTGCGCAACGCCATCATGGCGCGCAAGAAGGTCGTTGTGGTGCCCGCGAGCAACCTCAAGAAGGACATCACGCGCATTCTCTACGACAAGGGCTACATCCTCTCGTGGAAGGCCGAGGACGACGGCAAGCAGGGCCTGATCAAGATCGCGTTGAAGTACGATCAGCAGACCCGCCAGAGCGCCATCCGCGAGCTCAGCCGCGTGAGCACCCCGGGCCTGCGTAAATACGCCCACGTGGAGCAGCTGCCCCGCGTGCTCAACGGCCTCGGCGTGGCCATCATCTCCACCAGCAAGGGCGTGGTCACCGACAAGGAGGCGCGCGCACTGAACGTGGGTGGTGAAGTGCTCTGCTACGTGAGCTAAAGCGAAAGAGAACAATGAGCCGCATTGGAAAAGCGCCGATCGATCTGCCCAAAGGGGTGGAGGTCAGCATCAGTGATAAGAACCTGATCACGGTGAAGGGCCCCAAGGGCACCTTGGAACAGGCCGTTGACCCTGTGATCAGCGTGAAGAAGGATGGCGCCACCGTGACCATCGAGCGCCCCACCGACGCCAAGCCGCACCGCGCGAAGCATGGCCTCTACCGCGCGCTCATCGCCAACATGGTGAAGGGCGTGAGCGAGGGCTACGTGATCGAGCAGGAGCTGGTGGGCGTGGGTTACCGCGCTACCGCCAAGGGCCAGCAATTGCAACTGGCGCTGGGCTTCTCGCACGGCATCACCCTGGTTCTGCCCCCGCAGATCAAGGTGGCCGCAGCGCAGGAGAAAGGAAAGAACCCCATCATCCGCCTGGAGAGCGCGGATAAGCAACTCATCGGCCAGGTGGCCGCCAAGCTGCGCTCGTTGCGCAAGCCGGAGCCTTACAAGGGCAAGGGCGTGCGTTTCGTTGGCGAAGTGGTGCGTCGCAAGGCAGGTAAAGCGGCAGGCAAATAATCATTGAGCCATGGCATTCAGCAGGGAAGCACGCAGACAGAAGATCCAGCAACGGGTTCGCAAAACGGTGCAGGGCACCCCAGAGCGCCCACGCCTGTCGATCTACCGCAGCAACACGGGCATGTATGCCCAGATCATCGACGACGAGGCTGGCCGCACCTTGGTGAGCGCCTCTTCGCTCAAGGACAAGAAGGCCAACGGCATCGCCAAGATCGAGCAAGCCAAAGTGGTTGGACAGGCCATCGCCGAGAAGGCCAAGGCCGCAGGCATCGAGAAAGTGGTGTTTGACCGCAATGGCTACCTGTACCATGGCCGCGTGAAAGCGCTGGCCGAAGCCGCCCGCGAAGCAGGCCTCAACTTCTGATCACATCCGCACATGTCCGATACGAACAGCAAGAAAGTTAAGAGCAGCGACCTCGAGCTGAAGGATAAGCTCGTGGCCCTGAACCGTGTCACCAAGGTGACCAAGGGAGGCCGCACCTTCACGTTCGCCGCCATCGTGGTGGTAGGCAACGAGAATGGCGTGGTGGGCCATGGCCTGGGCAAGGCCAAGGAAGTGCAGGAGGCCATTGCCAAGGGCATCGACGACGCCAAGAAGAACCTGGTGAAAGTGCCCGTTATGAAAGGCACCATCCCGCACTCGCAAGAGGGCAAGTTCGCCGGGGCGCAGGTGTTCTTGAAGCCTGCCGCGCACGGTACCGGCGTTATCGCCGGTGGCGCCATGCGCGCCGTGCTCGAGAGCGTGGGCATCACCGATGTGCTCGCCAAGAGCAAGGGCAGCAGCAACCCGCACAACGTGGTGAAGGCGACCATCGAGGCGCTCACCAACATGCGCGATGCGATCCAGGTATCGCGTCAGCGCGGAGTGAAAATGGAACGCGTATTCAACGGATAACGACAGCACGCCGAGCAATCGGCAATTGGCCATGAGCAAGATCACCATCACACAGACGAAGAGCCAGATCAAGTGCCCC
>DAORNP010000013.1:10345-28599 GCA_035441065.1 Flavobacteriales bacterium
GGCAGAAGGCCACCCTGAAGGCCCTCGGACTCGGCCGCATCGGGAAGACCATCACACATGAGGGCACCGATCAGGTGCTGGGCATGGTGAACAAGGTGCAGCACTTGGTGAGCGTGAAACAAGCCTGATGACCGAAAGGCCGGGACCTGTCCCGTCCATTAAAGAGAGAACGACCATGGATCTGAGCAAACTCCAGCCCGCTGAAGGGGCCACCAAGAAGAACAAGCGCATGGGCCGCGGCCAAGGCAGCGGTCGTGGAGGCACGTCCGGCAAGGGCCACAAGGGCCAGAAGGCCGGCACCGGGTACAACCGCAAGCGCGGTTTCGAGGGCGGTCAGATGCCTTTGGCGCGACGCCTACCCAAGTTCGGCTTCACCAACCCTACCCGTGTGGAGTACAAGGGCATCAACCTCGATGCGCTGCAAGCACTCGCCACCGAGAAGGGCCTGAGCACCATCGACCCCACCGTGCTTCGCTCAAATGGCCTCATTGCCAAGAACGATTTGCTGAAGGTGCTGGGCCGTGGTGAGGTAACCGGCGCCCTCAACATCACCGCTCATGCATTCAGCGCCACCGCCAAAGCAGCCATTGAGGCCAAAGGAGGCAAGGCCGAAGTGATTGCAACCATCGCCCCCAAGCCTGAGGCATGAAGAACCTGATCGACACGATCAAGAACATCTGGCGCATCGAGGAGCTGCGCACGCGCATCCTCATCACGCTGGGTCTGCTGCTGATTTATCGCATCGGCAGCTTCATCATCCTGCCCGGCGTGGACAGCGTGGCCATGGCCCGCAGCACGGCAGGCGGCGGCGGCATCGCGGAGATTCTCGCCATCTTCACCGGTGGGGCCTTCACCCGCGCCAGCATATTCGCGCTCGGCATCATGCCCTACATCTCGGCCTCCATCATTATGCAGCTCGCTGGCATCGCCATACCTGCGGTGCAGAAGAAGCAGAAGGAGGAGAGCGGCAGGCGCCAGATCAACCAGTGGACCCGTTACCTCACCATCGCGATCTGCATGGCGCAGGCTCCGGGATATCTGTACACCAGCATCGAGCAAGGCGCTGCGCCGCTCGATAACCTGGGCTGGGTCTGGGGCAGCGTATTCATCCTCACCGCCAGCACGCTCTTCGTGATGTGGCTGGGCGAGCGCATCACCGAGCGCGGCTTGGGCAATGGCATCTCTTTGATCATCATGATCGGGATCCTGGCGCAGTTGCCGCAGAGCTTCGCGCAGGAAGTGGTGGGCCGCATGGGCCCCGGAGGCGGCGGTTTGGTGCTGCTGCTGGTCGAAGTGGTGCTCTGGGTGCTCATCATCGCCGGTTGCATCCTTCTGGTGCAGGGCACGCGCCGCATCCCGGTGCAATTCGCCAAGCGCGTGGTGGGCAACAAGCAATACGGCGGTGTGCGCAACTACATCCCGCTTAAGGTGAATGCCGCTGGCGTGATGCCGATCATCTTCGCGCAGGCCATCGTGCTCATCCCCATGTACATCGCACAGGCTCCTTTCCTGAGCGAGAGCGTGCGCAATTGGATGCAGACCGCCACCAATAGCCAGAGCTGGGGCTACAACATCGCGCTCTTCCTCATGGTGGTGGCCTTCACGTACTTCTACACGGCCATCACGGTGAACCCCAATCAGATGGCCGATGATATGAAGCGCAACGGCGGCTTCATCCCTGGCGTGAAGCCCGGCAAGGCCACGGCTTCGCACATCGATGAACTTCTCTCACGCATTACCCTGCCCGGTGCCATCTTCCTCGGCCTCGTGGCCATCCTTCCTGCTTTCGCGGGCATGATGGGCATCAAGCAGGGCTTCGCGCAGTTCTTCGGCGGGACCTCATTGTTGATCATGGTGGGCGTGCTCTTGGACACGCTGCAGCAGATTGAAAGTCATCTCTTGATGCGCCACTACGATGGTTTGATGAAGACCGGGCGGATCAAGGGAAGGAATCAGGGAGCGGCCTACGGCATGGCTGGATAGATCATGGGGAGCAAACCCCTGGTCCATCTCAGCGATGACGAGATCGCAGTGTTGAAGGAGAGTTCTTTGCTTGTTGGCAAGACCTTGGCTGAAGTGGCCAAGCGCATCGGGCCCGGTGTCACCACCGGAGAGCTCGACCGCCTGGCCGAAGAGTTCATCCGCGACAATGGCGCGGTGCCCGGCTTCAAAGGCCTGTACGGCTGCCCGAGCACGCTGCTGATCAGCGTGAACGAGCAAGTGGTGCATGGACTCCCCGGCGACCGGCAGCTGCGCGAGGGCGATGTGGCCAGCGTTGATTGCGGCGTGCTGATGAACGGGTTTTACGGCGACAGCGCATACACCTTCATGGTGGGCGAAGTGGCCGAGCCCGTGAAGAAGCTGTTGCGCGTCACGCGCGAATGCTTGGAGCTTGGCATCGCCGCCGCCTTCGAGGGCAACCGCACTGGCGACATCGGCTTCGCCATTCAGCAGCACGCCGAGAGCAATGGCTACGGCGTGGTGCGTGAACTAGTGGGGCACGGCGTGGGACGCAAGCTGCACGAAGCACCGGAAGTGCCCAACTATGGCAGGCGCGGGCACGGTGTAAGACTGCGCACGGGCATGGTGCTGGCGATTGAGCCCATGATCAACATGGGCGTGAAGGAAGTGCGCCAGCTCACCGACGGTTGGACCGTGGTATCGCGCGACGGAAAGCCTAGCGCGCACTACGAGCACAACGTGGCCGTGAGGGATGGGAAAGCAGAGGTCTTGTCAACCTTCAAGTACATCGAGGATGTGCTGAAGCAGAAAGGTGAATTGATCATCACGTAAGGGCGAATCATGATTCGCCCGGAAGGATGAACGGAATAGGACAGGAACGATTGAAGAACGAACGGAACTAGATGAGCAAGACAGGAACAATCGAGCAGGACGGCGTCATCAAAGAGGCGCTGAGCAATGCCATGTTCCGTGTTGAGCTGGAGAATGGTCACGTGATCATCGCTCACATCTCAGGCAAGATGCGGATGCACTACATCCGGATCCTGCCAGGCGACAAGGTGAAAGTGGAGATGAGCCCCTATGACCTGAGCAAAGGGCGCATCTCATTCCGATACAAGAGCTAAAGAACCAGAGCACCATGAAGGTCAGGGCCTCACTAAAGAAACGCTCAGCGGACTGCAAGATCGTCCGCCGCAAAGGGCGTCTCTACATCATCAACAAGAAGAACCCCAAGTTCAAGCAGCGTCAGGGCTGAGAACACAACCGAACGAGCATGGCACGTATCGCAGGCATTGACCTACCCAAGAGCAAGCGCGGGGCTATCGGCCTCACGTACATCTACGGCATCGGCCGAAGCAAGGCGCTGGACATCCTCCAGGCTGCCGACGTCGACCCCGACACCAAGGTGGAGGATTGGACCGACGACGAGCAGGCGCGTATCCGCCAGCACATCAACGAACAGGTGAAAGTGGAGGGCGCGCTTCGCAGCGAGGTGCAGCTGAGCATCAAGCGCTTGGTCGATATCGGCAGCTGGCGCGGCCAGCGCCACCGCAGCGGCCTTCCCGTTCGCGGCCAGCGCACCCGAACCAATAGCCGCACCCGCAAAGGCAAGCGCAAGACCGTGGCCAACAAGAAAAAGGCGACCAAGTAGGGGCGGATCCTGATCCGCCCGCCTTGGGCGCGATCGGTTCCAAAACCGACCCAATCGAAACGACAATGGCAAAGCAAGAAGGAAAAGGCGGCGCCGCCGCTGGCAAGAAGAAGAAGAAGAAAGTGGTCGTGGAGGCCTTCGGGCAAGCCCACATTCAGGCCACCTTCAATAACCTGATCATCAGCCTCACCAACAACAAAGGCGAGGTGATCAGCTGGTCCTCTTCCGGCAAGCAGGGCTTCCGCGGGAGCAAGAAGAACACTCCGTACGCAGGCCAGGTGAGCGCCGAAGAGGCCGCACGCGAAGCCTTCGAATTGTGCCTTCGCAAAGTGAAGGTGTTCGTGAAGGGTCCCGGCGGCGGTCGCGAGAGCGCCATCCGTGCCCTGCACAACAACGGTGTCGAGGTCACCGAGATCGTCGATATCACCCCCATGCCCCACAACGGCTGCCGTCCTCCAAAAAAGCGCCGCGTTTAATCATTAACCAACCTGTAGGGGCGCGATGGACGCGCGCTCCGTTGTTGGTGCGGGAAAATCAAGGCCGCACCCAAATCGAAGATCAATGGCACGTTACACAGGACCCAAGACCCGGATCGCTCGCAAATTCGGCGAAGCCATCCTCGGCCCCACTAAGTGGATGGAGCGTAAGCCCCATGCACCCGGCCAGCACGGCCTCACCAAGCGCCGCGGCAAGCAGAGCGAATACTCCACGCAGCTGAAGGAGAAGCAGAAGGCCAAGTACACCTATGGCATACTCGAGCGCCAGTTCGAGCGATTGTTCCACACCGCAGCCAGCAAGAAGGGCATCACCGGCGAGGTGCTGCTGCAGCTGTGCGAGGCGCGCCTCGATAACACCGTGTTCCGCTTGGGCATCGCCCCCACGCGCCGTGCCGCTCGCCAGTTGGTGAGCCATGGCCACATCACCGTCGATGGCGGCGTTGTCACCATCCCGAGCTATTCGCTCCGACCTGGCCAGAGCGTGGCCGTGCGTGAGAAGAGCCGTGCCTTGGAGACCATCACCAACAGCGTATCGGTGAACAGCCGCCGCTTCGATTGGCTCGAATGGAACCCCAGCAACCTCAGCGGCAAGATGATCACCATGCCTGAGCGCGCGCAGATCCCAGAGAACATCCGCGAGCAGCTCATCGTGGAATTGTACTCGAAGTAATAGCCAATGCGTAGCCGGCTGGCCGTTGTCAGGCAGCCGCTATGCGCCAGGAAGGACTGACAACGGAGAACGGACAACAGACAACGAACAACGCAAAACCCAACATGCCCATCCTCGAATTCCAGCGCCCCGACAAGGTCATCGGCAAAGGGACGGTTGAGGCCATGCAGTCCGATCGAATCCGACGAGAAGCGCGGCATCTTCGAGTTCCGCCCGCTCGAGCCCGGCTACGGCATCACCATCGGCAACTCGCTCCGCCGCATCCTGCTCTCCAGCCTCGAAGGCTACGCCATCACCAGCGTGCGCATCGAAGGCGTTGACCACGAGTTCAGCACCATCAAAGGCGTGATCGAGGACATGACCGAGATCGTCCTCAACCTGAAGCAGGTGCGCTTCCGCCGCCAACTCGAGGATAGCAGCTCCGAGCGCGTGAGCATCACCATCAACGGCAAGGACAGCTTCACCGCAGGCGATATCGGCCGCAGCACCACCGGCTTCCAAGTGCTCAACCCCGATCTCGTGATCTGCCACATGGAGCCCGGTGTGAAACTGCACATTGACCTCGTGGTCGGCAAAGGCCGCGGTTATGTGCCCGCCGACGAGAACAAGGTGAACGCGCCCATCGGCACGATCTTCATCGACTCCATCTTCACACCGATCAAGAACGTGAAGTACACCGTGGAGAACACCCGCGTGGAGGAGAAGACCGATTACGAGAAACTCACCATCGAAGTGGTCACCGACGGCAGCATCAGCCCCAAGAACTCCTTGCAGGAAGCCGCCAAGATCCTCATCCATCACTTCATGCTCTTCAGCGACGAGCGCATCAGCCTCGACATGGAAGAGCGTGTGCAGGAAGAGAACTTCGACGAGGACAGCCTGCACATGCGTCAGCTCTTGAAGACCAAGTTGGTCGACATGGACCTGAGCGTGCGCGCGCTGAACTGCCTCAAGGCCGCTGACATTGAGACCCTCGGCGACCTGGTGAGCTACAACAAGAACGACCTCTTGAAGTTCCGCAACTTCGGGAAGAAGAGCCTCACCGAGCTCGAGGACCTGGTGGAGAACAAGGGCCTGAGCTTCGGAATGAACCTGGGCAAGTACAAGCTGGACAAGGAGTAATGGGGTAAGGGCGGGGGATTTCCCGCCCCGAACCACAACGGATACCCAAGATGAGACACGGAAACAAGAACAACGCGCTCGGCCGCAAGAAGGCCCACCGCGACGCGCTGCTGAGCAACCTCGCGATCTCGCTCATCGAGCACAAGCGCATCGAGACCACCTTGGCCAAGGCCCGCGCCCTGCGCCGCTTCGTGGAGCCGATCATCACGCGCAGCAAGGACGACAGCACCAACAGCCGCCGCATGGTCTTCGCCGACCTGCAGAACAAATCGGCCACGGCCATCCTCTTCCGCGACGTTGCACCCAAGGTGGCACAGCGCCCCGGTGGCTACACGCGCATCATCAAGCTGGGCAACCGCTTGGGCGATGCCGCCGAGATGGCCATGATCGAACTGGTTGACTTCAACACGCTCTACGTGAAGGAGAAGGCCGGTGCCGATGCGAAGAAGACACGCCGCAGCCGTCGCAGCAGCGGTGCGAAGAAGGCCGAAGGAAGCGCGGAAGCGAAGCCTGAAGCCGGGGCAGAAGGAGCCAAGAGCGAGTAATCGCCCTGCTGAATCTTGTGAAGAGGCGCTCGGAAGGGCGCCTCTTCGCGTTGACAGTTAACAGGTGTTCATGATCTCGAACTTGCGGGTGTTCTTGTCCGGGTATCTTCGCCGCCGCTCCGCGCCATGCTCATCAGCCACCGCCCCGAAGCTGTCCTCCTGCTCGCCGATGGGACGCTTTTCCGGGGCCGCGCCATCGGCGCCCCAGGCACCACTGTCGGCGAAATCTGCTTCAATACCGGCATGACCGGGTACCAAGAGGTCTTCACCGACCCCAGCTACACCGGCCAGATCATGACCATGGCCTCGCCGCACATCGGCAATTATGGTGTGAAGGAAGGGGAGGAAGAGAGTGGCAAGGTCACCATCGCAGGCCTTGTGGTGAAGAAGTTCAGCCACTTGTGGAGCCGCCCCGGAGGAACCGGTTCGCTCGATGATTACTTGAAGGCTCATGGCATTGTCGGAATCAGCGACATCGACACCCGAAAGCTGGTGCGCCACATACGCGACCACGGCCATCAGAACGCGATCATCAGCACGGAAGCGAGCGACATCGATGCCCTGCGCTCTCAGCTCGCGCAGGCTCCTAGCATGGAAGGCCGCGAGCTCAGCAGCCAGGTGAGCACCAAAGATCCCTACGAAGTTGGAGCGCCAGATGCCGCTTTCCGCGTAGCGCTCGTTGACTTCGGCGTGAAGCGCAATATCGAGCGCTGCCTGATGGAGCGCGATTGCCGAGTGCGCGTGTTCCCCATGAACGCCTCATTGCAGGATATGCTCGCGTGGAAGCCCGATGGTATCATGCTGAGCAATGGTCCCGGTGATCCCGCTGCCATGCCCGCGAGCGTCGAACTCGTGAAGGCGATCGTCGGTAGTGGGCTTCCTGTCTTCGGCATCTGCTTGGGCCATCAGCTCTTGGCCGAGAGCCAGGGCATGCGCACGGAGAAGATGCACCACGGTCATCGCGGCATCAATCACCCGATCAAGGACCTCACGACGGGTCGCGATGAAGTCACCTCGCAGAACCACGGGTTCGTGGTGAATCGCCCCGACGCCGAGCAGAACAGCGCCATCGAGATCACGCATGTGCATCTGAACGATGGCAGCATCGCCGGCATCCGTCTTAAGGGCCAACCGGTCTTCAGCGTGCAATACCATCCGGAAGCTGGTCCCGGTCCGTACGACAGCCGTTACCTCTTCGATCGTTTCGTCGAACTCATGCGCACGAGCGCTGCTGAAACCAAGCAGCAGTCGGTAGTTGACAGCAGGCAATCGGCAACCACTTAGGAGCCTCTTGCAACTGACTACTGCCAACTGCCAACTGCCAACTTCCAAACTTCTTCCTCCATGGGCCTCATCGCCAAGATCCACGCTCGCGAGATCCTCGATAGTCGCGGCAATCCCACCATTGAAGTAGATGTATGGGCCGATAGCGGTCACATGGGCCGCGCTGCCGTTCCCAGCGGAGCCAGCACAGGAGCGCACGAAGCCATGGAGCTGCGTGATGGTGACAAGAAGCGGTATCTCGGCAAGGGCGTGCGCAAGGCCGTGGAGCATGTGAACCAAACGCTCAACAACGAGTTGCATGGCGCGCTGATCACCGATCAGGCCATGATCGACAAGGCGCTGATCGGCCTCGATGGCACGGCCAACAAGGCGAACCTTGGCGCGAATGCGATCCTGGGTGTCAGCCTCGCTGTGGCAAAAGCCGCTGCCAATGAATTGAACCTGCCGCTTTACCGCTACGTGGGTGGCGTGAATGCCAGCACACTACCGGTGCCGTTGATGAATATCCTCAATGGCGGCGCGCATGCCGACAACAAGGTGGATGTGCAGGAGTTCATGATCATGCCCGTTGGAGCCAAGCGTTTCAGTGATGGCTTGCGTATGGGCGCCGAGGTCTTCCACGCGCTGAAGGCCGTGCTGAAGAAGAAGGGCCTGAGCACCAACGTGGGCGACGAGGGCGGCTTTGCTCCCGATCTTCCGAGCAACGAGGATGCGCTGAAGCTGGTGATGCAGGCCATCGAAGCCGCAGGCTATACCCCCGGCGAAGACATCGTGCTCGCGCTCGACTGCGCCAGCACGGAGTTCTACGATGCCAAGAAGAAGCGCTACACGCTCGAAAGCACCGGTGACGTGCTCACCAGCGACGAGATGGTGGCCATGTGGGCCGATTGGGCCAAGCGCTATCCGATCGTGAGCATCGAGGATGGCATGGCCGAGGACGATTGGGCCGGCTGGAAGAAGATGACCGAGGTGCTCGGCAATAAAGTGCAGCTCGTGGGCGACGACCTCTTCGTGACCAACACGAAGCGCTTGAGCGAAGGCATCGAGAAAGGCATCGCCAATAGCATCCTTGTGAAGGTGAACCAGATCGGCACCTTGAGCGAGACCATCGAGGCCGTGGAGATGGCGCACCGCGCGAAGTACACCAGCGTGATGAGCCACCGCAGCGGCGAGACCGAGGACAGCACCATAGCCGACCTCGCGGTCGCTCTTAACTGCGGCATGATCAAGACGGGTAGCGCTAGCCGCAGTGACAGGATCGCCAAGTACAACCAGTTGCTGCGCATCGAGGAGCAGCTGGGGCCCGCGGGGATCTATCCCGGGAAGAGCCTTCGGTACGTGAGCTGAGACTGGGTGCCGGTGAACGGTACTCTGCGTGGCGCGCACGAAGCGGCTTGTGTTGCGCGTTGCATGTGCAAACCTGCTCGCCATGCTCCGTGCATTCACTTTGCTCTGTGCAGCCGTTTCCCTGCCAGCGGCGGCAAACTCTGTCGATCTCGGCCCCGCCCTTCATGCTGGTGAAGCGCGCATCACCGCTACAGCGCTGGGCGGCCATAGCGGACATTGCCTACGCGTGGAAGCAGAGAACCTAACAGCACGGCCAGTGACGCTTCGGATCCCAAGCGGCTGGCGATTCGGGAGCATGGACAGCACCCAGCAGGACCTCCTGGTGGTAGGTGATCAGGTGCTGGCCTTGGCGCCCCATGGCCGTGCGGCTGTTGCCTGCCGCGCCTTCTGCTGCGAGGCCGGTGATGCGAGTCCGGTGTTCTCCAACGCCTTTGATCAAGGTCGCTTAGCCGATGAAAGCCTGGTGAAGCTCGCGCAGCATCTTGCCTCATCAAGCTACCCGGAGCATGCCATGCAACAGGCTGTGTGGACCGTGAGCAACGACACGCCGATCAGTGCAATCGATGCGGACGAAGGTGCAGCCACGCTTGCGCTGCGGCAATTCGTCTCCACGCTCACCGGCAGGCCCGTGCCATGGTACACCACGGCTTTCGTTGCCCCCAGCGAAGGGCGCGCCTTCGACCCCACGCCGACGAGCATCACCGGCCATGTCGAATTCCAGCAGCGCCACGCCGGCGTGCTCAGCATCGTGGTGAAGGATGCCGATGGCAGCACCATCCGTGTGATCGATGAGGGCCGCGACCTCCGCCAGGGCATGTACACCATCGATGTCGAGATCACTGTGCTCGGCTGGCCACGTGGCCGGTACGCCATCTGCTTCGCCAGCGACGGCGTGCTGCTGAAGAAGCAGGAGTTCGAGGTGTGACGAATAGAGCTACGGCGCGCACACGACCTTCCCCACCGCCATCGCTTTCCCCTCGTTTCCCACATAGCGTGCATGGTAGGTGCCGCGCTTCAGACCGTGGGCATCCAGTTGCGCGTGCGTGCCATTGATCGGCTCCCAGCGCACCAGGCGACCGCGCGCATCGTGCAATTCGATCACGCCTCGCACCGGCGATTCGGTCCGCACGGTAATCACATCGCTGGCGGGATTGGGTTGGATGGTCCACGGAGAGACCAGTGCCTGGGCCTCGCCGATTCCCACGGCGCTCTTGCGCCACGCGAAGCAGTACTCGCCGGGGCGCAGGTCGTTGATGTCGATGCGGCCCTGCCGGTCGGTAACACTGCCGAGCGTGCTGCGCGTTTGATCGGGGTGCAGCACCCAAGGCCAGCCGGGCCCGGTGCGGTACAGCATCACCAGGCTGTCTTCGCGGAAGGGCAGTGCGCTGAAATCCTGCATCAAACCGCTGTCGAAGGCGATGGCCGGTGCCGGTCTGCCATCGTAATTGAAGCGGCCGCTCAGGCTGGCGGCACTGGGCAGGTTGGCCGAGGTGATGCGCCAATAGCGATCGGGCGATACCACGTACGCGAAGGCTTCATCCACTTCATCGTCGGCGGCCACCCAATATTCCTCGATGCGGATGGTGAAGGGTGCTGGCGTGCTATTCACCGTGAGCCGCATATCGCTGTTGGTGTACTGCCGCGTAGCAGGAGCGGTGAAGGTCTCCGTGTCGAAGGTGACGGCCTGTCCGATGCGCTCATCGGCATTCAAGAAGACATCGCGCGGAATGAAGGGCACGGTAGCCGTGAACGTCGTGAAATCACCACCGAGCAGCACGGGTTCCGGCAGCGCCCACAGCGCACCATCGGGTTGCACGAAGGATACGGACATGGGCACATGGTGATAGTGCTGCGCTGGCCCGCGGTTCTTCTGCTGCACCATGACCACCACTTCGGTGGAGCCATTCGGCAGCACGCCGTAATCGAAGGCTTCCACCTCGAAGGCCGCCCAGCCCGGTTGCCCGATCCAATCGGTGAAGTAGTCGGTGAGGTCGAGGCCGGTGGCTTGGTTCAGGTGATCGCGCAGCATTACCGTGTTCACATGCTCGAAGGCATATGTGTCCAGGAAACTGGTGAGGCCAACGCGGAAGAGGCTATCGCCCATGTAGCTGCGCAGGGAGTGCAGCACATCGGCGCCCTTCTGGTACACATGCTTGCCATAGGTCCATTGCTGCGGCACATTGTCCAAGGCCCACCAGCCCTGATCATCGAGGTGCGCGCGCAGCAGCATGTTGCGGTGATTCAGACGCACTTGGTCGCGGTAGGCCGTGGGCCCATTCACTTCCTCGATGAATAGGTAGCTGAGGTATTCTGAGAATCCTTCGTTGATGTACATCTCTTCGGCGCGGTCGCAAGTGACCAGGTTGCCGAACCAACTGTGAGCGAGCTCATGGGCCATTACCGCTTGGTAGGCGAGAGAACCGGTGGCGATGCCCTGAGGATAATGGATGCTGGTGGCGTGCTCCATGGCGCCTTGCGGGGTGAGCACGTAGCCTACGCGGTTCCAACGGTAATGACCGAACCATTGCTCGAAACGCTCGAAGGCGGCGGGCAGATTGATGAACGAGCTCTTCATCGCCGTGGTGTCCTGTGGCCGCGCAGTGAGCGTTACGGGCACTTCGGTGCCGGTGATGCTGCTGAGCGTATCGCGTGCTACTGCGTAGTTCGCAGCGGCCACCGAGGCGAGGTAGGCGGGGATGCTCTCATCGAGCCGCCAATGTCGCGTGATGGTGGTGGGCGTGGGCTGCCACTCATCGATCAGCGCGCCGTTGCACCAAGCGTTCCATGGCGCCGTGGTGGTAACAATGAACTCGTAGCTGCTGCGCTCGGTGAAGTTGTCGGCACAAGGGAACCACGCCCGGCCGAAGGAGTGCGGGACACTGGTGAAGGCCACGCCGAGGTTGTACGAGTAGGTGCCCGTAGTGTAGAAGCCGCCGAAGCCGCTGGCATCGGTGACGGGGTCTCCGCCGTAATGGATGCTGAGTGCGACGGCCTCTCCGGCAACGTAACTCTGCGGAAGCTGAATGGTGAGGTCCTCGCCGTCTTGCACGAAGCCGATTTGCTCATTCGCCATCACCACGGAATCAACAGTGAGCGCGAGCAACTGCAGTGGGAGCGTTGCCAGCCCATCCTGACGCGCTGCGGCGTCGATGTCGCAACGGCCGCGGATCAGGTTGCCCTGCGTGAGGTCGAGCGTGATGCGCTGATGGGTGATGTCCCAAGGCCATAGACCACCACCGCCACGGGCCGAGCTGTGCGCCACGTGTTTGGTAGAGCTGCAATCGTGCTGGGCATGTGCCGAAGCGGCAATGAGCAGCGCGCTGAAGAGGAGCATCCGTTGAACAATCGCCCCTTTTGGGGTGTTGGAACTTGAAGCCATGGCGCGAATGTACCCCTGCACGTCAGGGACTTCGGTTCCCCGGGCGCCTTTTGGGATTCCTACTTTTGACCACCACACATGAAGCCCAGCACCGAGCTCCACGACCTGATCAAGTCGCTCACCAAATCGGAAAAGCGCTTCTTCAAGCTGCACAGCGCCCTGCAGTCGGGGCCCAAGAACTACCTGAAACTTTTCGAGGCGATCGACAAGCAGGAAGTCTACGATGAGGAGGGCCTCAAGAAGCACTTCGCCAAGGAGACATTCATCAAGCACCTGCCCTCGGAGAAGAACCACCTTTACAAGCTGATACTGAAGGCGCTAAGGGCCTTCCACGCTGAAGGTTCCGTGAGCGGCATCCTGAAGCAGGAGATCAAGAACATCGAGATCCTCTATCAAAAGGCGCTCTACGCTGAGTGCAACAAGCTTCTCCACCGCGCCAAGCGCATCGCCAAGGAGAACGAGCGCTTCTATTACCTCTTCGAGCTCCTCAACTGGGAGAAGATGCTGCTGGAAGAGGCCTACGAGAGCGGCGAATTCACGAAGGACCTGGATGCGCTGATCGAGGAGGAGCGTGAGGTGATCGAGAAGCTGCGCAACCTGGCGGCCTATCACATCCTGTACAGCAAGATCAACTACGTGTTCCGCAGCGGCGGTTACGTGCGCACCGATGAGGAGCATGCCATGGTGGAGGAAATCAGCGAGCATCCACTGATCAAGGGCAAGAACACGGCGCTCTCACGCCGCGCGGCCACTATCTGCTACTACACCCAGGGCTTCTGCCAATGGGCCAAGCGCGATTGGCGCACGAGCCTGGAGAAGTTCCAGCGCGTGAAGCAGATCCTCGACGAGAACCCGCTGATCAAGGCGGACCTGCCCAAGCGCTACGTGCGCACGCTGCACTACATCATCAACGGCCAGATCGAGTTGCTCGACCTCGATGGCGCCCGTGCCAATATCGCCTTGCTGCGATCACTCCCGGATGACCCTGGCTTCGCTGGCATCAGCATCGCCACGCAGGTATATGTGGCGGGCACGATCTGCGAGCTGCGCCTGTTGGACCGATGCGGTGAGCATGCCCGTGCCGTGGAAATGGCTCCTGAGTTCATCGCGGGAATGGAGGCTTTGGGCGATCGGCTGCATAAGGAGAACGCGCTCGAATTCCAGTGGTGCATGGCCTGCGTGCATTTCGGAGCGGGGCAGGTGAACAAGGCGCTGGCCTGGCTCAACAAAGTGCTCAACGACAACGAGACTGCCCTGCGCCAGGACATCTTCACTTACGCGCGCCTCTTCAACCTGGTGGTGCACTACGAGTTGGGCAACTACGACCTGCTCACCTACATCGTTCGCAGCACGCAGCGCTTCCTCGACAAGCGGCAGCGCGCCAATGAGGTGGAGGTGGTGCTCATCGATGGCATCAAGAAACTGGCGCGCATCACCGATGCTGGCCAGAAGCGGGAGCTCTTCAAGGGCCTGCATGGCCAGCTTGCGGACCTGCTGAAGGATGCCAATGAGCAGCTCGTGCTGAAGTACTTCGACGTGCTGGCATGGGCCGAGGCGCACGCTTCTGGCGAGACCTTCAGCGAAGTGGTGAAGCGCCGCGCGCATCAGAGGAAATGAGAACGTCCTAGCGGCGCTCGCTCATCATCGGAATCACCTTCACCACCTTGAACTCTGTTCGGCGGTTGGCTTGGTGCTCTTCTTCGCTGCACTCCACGCCATCCTTGCAGCGGTTCACCAGCTTGCGCTCGCCATAGCCGCGCGCGGTGATGCGCTCCGATGGAACCCCATTCTGGATCAGGTAGTCCACGGCGCTCTTGGCGCGCATGTCGCTCAGCAGCAGGTTGTAGGTGTCGCTGGCGCGGCTGTCGGTGTGCGAGCCGAGCTCGAAGCTGAGGTTCGGGTTGTCGATGAAGACCTGCGCGATCTTGTCGAGCTCCACGGCCGCATCGGGGCGGATGTCCCACTTGTCGTAATCGTAGTAGATGTTCTCGATCACGATCGGCTTGTCGATCACCACGCGCTGCATGCGGAACTCCTCGTCGTAGGTCTTGCTGATCCGCTGCCCACGCGTGTCAACCGTGCGCCGCTCGGTGAACACGCCATCCTTGCTGGCGAGCACTTCGTAGAGTTTCTCCACGGTGAGCGGGAAGGAAACCTGACCGTCGTCGTTCGTGAAGAGGGTGAGCGGATCGGTCTTCGTGGGTTCCAGCAGCCGCACCTCGGCACCCGCCATCGGAGAACCGTTGTCCATGTCGAACACCGAGATGTTGAGCACCAGCGTGGGGGAATTTTCTTGGAAGCGGTAGATGCCATCCTGCCCAGCGCGGTTGCTGCTGAGGTAGCCCTTGCCGCCATCGAGCATCACCAGTGCGAAATCGTCGTGCTGGGTGTTGATCGGATAGTTCAAGTTCTCCGGCGCGCTCCAATCGCCATTCCGCATCACGCTGCGGAAGATGTCGAGGCCGCCCAAGGAGCGATGGCCGTTGCTGGAGAAGTACATCGTGTCGCCGCGCATCGTGGGGAACATCTCATTCCCCGGCGTGTTCACCGTGGGGCCCAGGTTGCGCGGCAGGCCCCAGCCATTAGCGTTGCGCTCGCATACGTAAAGGTCGGTACCGCCGAAGCCGCCGGGCATGTCGCTCACATAGTAGAGTGCGCTCCCATCGGCGCTGAGGGCCGCGTGACCTGCGCTGAAGTCCTCGCCGTTGTATGCGAAGGAGCTCACTTTGCCCCATTGCCCATCAGGCTGAAGCTCGGCGCGGAAGAGCATGAGGTGGCTGGTGCCATGGCCATCCTTGTTCAAGCGGAAGCGGAAGTAGTCGCTGCGCGTGAAGTACATGGTGCGTCCATCGGCGCTCAGTACGGCGGGGCCATCATGGAATCGGCCATTCACTTCACCAGGCAGCGGTGTGGCGCTGCCGGCCATGATGCCCTGGCCGGGTTTCACGGTGAACAGGTCGAGGAAAGCCGCGCCATTCCATGGATTGGCCTTGTTGCCCGGAGCTTCTTTCTCGCCGGAAACGATGAGCTTATCGTCCATGGGTATTGCACTGAATGCGCTGCGCAAGCCATCGATATGCAATGGCGTGATGGTGAAGAGCGTGCTGTCGGCATAGAAAGCATCGCGGTCGGCAATGGCGAATCCCAACTCGCGCGCGATGGGGTCTTCGGGCTGGTCGATAAGCACGCGCTCCAGTGGTTTGGAAGCTTCAGCTGCACGTCCTAATCCCAGGAGCGTGCGTCCATGGGCCAGTGCATCGGCGCCGCTCAGCGGCTGCATTGCTTCGGCTTTGGCGTACAGCGATGCGGCGTCGGCCAAACGATTGATCTTCACGTTGGCATCGGCCGCGCGCAAGGTGGCGTCGCGATCGGCGAGCTGCGGCAGGGCTTTGGCATAGAGGCGCACGGCATCGTCATAGGCCATGCGGTCGTAGGCGCGGTCGGCCTGTGCCAAGCGTTGCTGCGCGCAACCGGCCAGCAGGGCTGCAGCGGCAATGAGGAGGGTCTTCGTAGTGCGCATGTCCATCAGAAGTATCGCGGGGTCTTGATGCGGATGAGGTCCTTGCCGAAGTCGATTCCGAGCATGACCTCGTGGCTGCCGGTGGTATAGGTGCGCAGCTTCGAGGTGGTCATGTCGTAAGCATAGCCGATGCGCAGCTGCGGGTTGATCTGGTATTCGATCATGGCCACCAGTGCATCGCCTGTGCGGTAGCCGAGGCCAAGCCACACGCGCTCGCGGTAGAGCACGTTGCAGTTCACGTCGGCTTCAACCGGCGCGTTGGGCGTGTGCTTCACCAGGATGCTGGGTTTGATGTCGAGGCTCTCGCCCAAGGGGAGCACCTTGCCGGCGTGCAGGTAGTAGTGCTGGGTATAGTAGTGCCTGAATTGCGTAGGGGCCTGCATGGTGATGCGCCCATCGGCGGCATAGATGGTGGGCACGCTGAGGCCTACGTAGCTGGTGGCGTACCAATAAAGGCCGAAGCCGAATTTGCCCAGCGGCGCGTTCACGATGTCCTGCTGGTACATGGGGTCGGCAGCGTCCCAATGGCGCAGCTCGCTCACGCGCGCGCTGTACATGGAAAGACCCGCACGCAGGCCCATGGCCAGCTTGCTGCGCTTGCCTACGCGCAAGTGGTAGGCGTAGTGGCCGCTCATGTCCAGGTCGCGGCTCACGCCGATCTGGTCATGCACGAGCGAGAAGCCGAGGCCCATCTTGTTGTTCATCAGGGGGCCATCAATGGCGAGCATGCTGGTGCGCGGTGCGCCTTCCACCTGCATCCACTGGCTCCGGTGCAGCAGGCTGCTGCTGGTGTAGCCATGGCTGCCGGCATACGCCGGGTTCAAGAAGAGCCCGTTGAACATGTACTGGCTCACCATCACTTCCTGCTGCGCGCTGGCTGCCAATGCCGCGATCAGCGCCGCGATGGCCAGGTAAAGTCGTGTGTTCTTCATGGCGGTCATGGTTTAGCGGCGCAGGTCAACGTAGCCCTGCAGCGTGCGCTGGCCATTGTTGATGCTGAGGATGATGAAGTAGGTGCCATTGGGCAGTGCTTCGCCGCGCGCGTTGTCGCCAGCCCAATCGTTCTTGTAGTTGAGCTGCTCGAACACCACGTTGCCCCAGCGGTTCAGCACGGTGAGCAGGTTGCTCGGATAAGCATCAAGGCCCTGCACGAAGAACACATCGTTGTGGCCATCGCCATTCGGTGTGTAGCCCGTTGGCATCACCAGATCCGTGGGTTCTTCCAAGATGATGCTGCGCGTGATGGTGCAGCCATTGGCATCGGTGATGGTGACCGTGTAGATGCCCGCTTGCAAGTTGCTCAGGCTACTGGCTGTAGAGCCGTTCGACCATTGGTAGGTGTACGGCTCGGTGCCGCCCATCACGATAACACCTGTGCTGCCGTCGCTTCCTCCAAAGGTGCTCACTTGGTAACCGCCGCTGTAGTTGCTTGTGCTCACGATCAGGTCCATCGCCGTGTTCTCCTGCACGGTCCATTGTCCGTTCCAGATGCAACCGTTGGCATCCGTGATCAACAGTGCGTATGCGCCGCCAACAATGTCGTTGAGTTCCTCTGCGGTGCTGCCATTGCTCCATGCGTAGGTGTAAGGCGCGGTGCCGCTGTTCACCTCGATTTCAATGGCTCCGGTGCTGGCGCCGTTGCAGAGCACGGGTGAGGTGATGCCCATGGCATCGACAGCAGGCGTTGCATCCACGATGCCCGCTGCGGTTGCGCTGCATCCGTTGGCATCGGTCACGGTCACGCTGTAGCTGCCACCGGCAAGACCGCTGAGGTTCTGCATGCTGCTGCCGTTGCTCCACGCGTAGGTGAAGGGAGCAGTGCCGCCGTTCACGCTGAGGTCAACCGCTCCATTCGATGCGCCGCAGTTCGCAGTTGCACCTGATGCGCTGGCTTCGAGCGTTTGAGGCGCGGTAATCGTGATGCATTGCTGCGCGCTGCATCCGTTCGCGTCGGTGATGCTGAGGCAGTAGGTGCCAGCGCTCAAGCCGGTGATCGAGGCGTCGGAGCTGCTGAATCCGTCAGGCCCGCTCCATTGCAACTGGTAACTGCCTGCGCCGCCGCTCACATTCGCCGTTACGCTGCCATCGCTGGCGCCCGCGCACGATACGCCGCTGCCATTGAAGTCTGCTGGTTGCAGGTTGGCAATAATGGGTTGCGGTGGCACAAGCGTGTGGTCATGCATCACCGTGCATCCGTTCATATCGGTGATGGTCACGGTGTAGATGCCCGCGGCCAGGCCGCTCAGGTCTTCATCATTCGATGCGAATCCGTTCGGG
>DAORNP010000013.1:28625-29589 GCA_035441065.1 Flavobacteriales bacterium
CCTCCGCCGTAGTTCAGGTCGATACTGCCATCGGAAGCGCCATCGCAGCTCACACCGAAGCCGTTCTGATCACTGAGGATGGCGCTGGCATACAGGATGGTATCCGGCTGCGTGAGCGTGACCGTGGTGAAGAAGGCGCATTGGTTGGCGTCGATGACCACCAGTTCATAGGCATAGGTGCCGGCTGGCAGATTGAAGATGTCCTCACTGCTGAAGCTGAGGCTGTCCGGTCCGCGCCAATCAAAGGTGTAAGGGCCGCTGCCGCCATCGATGGTGGCATCGATCCAGCCATCGCTTGCACCGTAGCAGCTCACGTTCGTTCCGCTTGGATACACGCTCACGTCTAGGAGGGCCCCGATGGAGGTGTTGGGCTCGGTGAGGGTTACCAGTGTGTCCATGGGGCAGCCATTCGCATCGGTGATGGCGATCAAGTAGTCGCCGGCCATGAGATCGCTGTTGTTCAAAGCGGTTGAGCTGAAACCACCGGGACCGCTGATGAGCACCGTGAAAGGCGTTGTGCCGCCTGCAGGAGTCAGCTCGATCACGCCGCTGCTATCACCCGCGCATTGAAGGTTGTACAAACCGAAGAATGACACGTATGATCCACTGTTGATCGGTGCTGGGCCGATGAGCTCCGTTAAGAAGGTGCCGATGCAGCCCAGATCGTCGGTCACGGTAACGCTGTAGCTGCCGCTGATCAGGCCGCTGGGGTCCTCGTCACTGCTGGTGAAGCCATCAGGGCCGCTCCATTGGAAGGCGTATGGCGCTGCGCCACCGGTGAGGCTGAGGTCGATGCTGCCCTGTGCATCATCGGGACAGGTGTTGGCCGTGAAGCTGAAATTGGCGGCGATTGGTTCCGGTGCAAGCAGCTCCATGGTTTCCTGGTGCATGCATCCGTTCGCATCGATCACGGTGAGCGTGTATTCACCTGTGCCCAGGCCATTGATCGCGAGCTCCGTGCTTG
>DAORNP010000013.1:29599-32341 GCA_035441065.1 Flavobacteriales bacterium
CATCGGGACCGGTCCAGCCGATGAAGTACGGCGCTGCGCCGCCGCTGATGGCCAACGATGCGCTGCCGTCGTTGCCGATGCAGCTCACTGGAAAGCCGCCCTGGTCGGTGATGTCGATGACCACATCCAGCGGCTCAGGAGCCAAGAGCGTGATGGATGCGGATCCAGTGCAGCCGTTGAGGTCCGTGGCGATCACGTTGTAAGCGCCTGCGCCGAGGCTGATGATGCTGGCATCGCTGCTCGTGTATCCGTCGGGGCCGCTCCACGCGAAGGCATAGTCTGGTGTACCGCCCGTGGCGATGGCTTCCGCGGTCCCGATGCTCAGGCCTGCGCAAGGAATCGTGTAGCCGCCGCTGTAAACGGTGCTGTTGATCAGAACCGCGACAGGTTGCGGCTCGGTGAGCGCGATGCTCGCATTGGCCTCGCAGCCGTGCGCGTCGGTAAGCACGAGCTGATAGTTGCCCGTAGCAAGACCGTTCAGAGCCGCATCGGTTGAAGCGAATCCATCAGGACCGCTCCAGGCAAAGGCGAATGGCGCTTCGCCACCGGTGATGGCAGCTTCGAGCGAACCATCGGCAGCGCCGCTGCAGCTGATGTTATTCCCGCCGGGCTGCAGGGCTGCCAGCAGGTCGATGTTGATCACTTGCGGTTCTTCGAGCGTGTAGTTGCCAGTGGCGATGCAGCCATGCGCATCGGTGATGGTGACGCTGTAGCTGCCTGCGCCGATGCTGATGAGTTCTTCATCGGTGCTGCCGTCGTTCCACAGGATGCTATATGGGCCAACGCCGCCGGAAACGCTGAGCGTGATGGAGCCGTCGGTAGCGCCAGCGCAGCTCACGTTGCTGTTGTTGATCGCGCTGATCTGTGCGTTTATCGCGATGGCCGTTGGTGCATCGATCAGTGCGAATGCGCTGACCAAACAGCCGTTGGCATCAGTGATGTTGGCTTGGTAGCCGCCGGGGAGCAGGCCGCTCACATCTTCTGTTGAAGCGGAGTAGCCCATGCCGTCTGACCAAGCGATGCTGTATGGCATAACGCCGCCAGCGATGCTGAGATCGATGGAGCCATCGGCGTTACCGGCGCACGAGATGTTGGTGCCATCGGGCCAAGCCATGGCCAATGCACTTGCATTCAATGCAGTGGGCTCTGTGAGCGTGCTCGCCGCATTCGTGGTGCAGCCATTCGCGTCGGTGATGAGTACAGCGTAGTCCCCTGCGGCCAGGCCGCTGATGTTCGCATCGATGCTGCTGAAGCCATTGGGGCCGCTCCATGCCGAGCTGAAAGGTGCAGTGCCGCCCGCGATGATCAGGTTGATGGCTCCATCTGATACGCCGTTGCAGGAGATGCCGTAGCCATTCACTGCGCTTCCCATGGCCGATGCGCTGAGCGGATCAGGTGCGGTGAGCGTTGCTTGCTGGAGCAAGCTGCAGCCATTGCCATCGGCGATGAGTACGGTGTAGGTGCCTGCGGGCAGGCCGCTCAGGTCTTCGTCATTGCTCGCGAAGCCGTTCGGTCCGCTCCACGCGAAGGTGTAGTTGCCGCTGCCCCCAGAAACGCTCAGGTCCATGCTGCCATCGTTCGCGCCTGCGCAGGTGATGCCCGAACCGTTGTTGTTGCTCATGGTGATCGAGGCGGCCAGACCGCCCGGCTGCGTCACGCTGAATCCATTCACGAATTGGCAGCCGTTGGCATCGATCACGATAACGATGTAGGTGCCAGCGCTCAGTCCGCTGATGTCCTCGGTATTAGCGCTATAGCCGCCCGGACCGCTCCAGATGAAGGTGAGGGGAGCGGTGCCTCCAGCAACGGTGAGGTCGATCGCACCGGTCTGTGTGCCTTGGCAAGCGGCTGGTGTGAGTGATGCGGTTGCGCTCAAAGGCGCGGGTTGGGTGATTGTGATGCTGGTATCAATCGCACAACCCAAGGCATCCTGCAGGGACAGGTGGTAGGTGCCGGGGCTCAAGTCGAAGAGGTCTTCGATGCCATTGCTATTGCCGAAATCATCGGACCAGATGGGCGAGTACGGTGCCATGCCACCGCTCATGCTGAGGTTGATGGCGCCATTGTTCGCTCCAGCGCATGAAATGGGCGTTAGGGCCAGCTGCGCTTCCAAGGGAGCGGATGGGCCGATGACTTCTACAGGCACCCACTTCTCGTGATCGCAGCCGTTGTTGTCAACCACCAAGGCCCAGTATAGTCCCGGTGCCAGGCCGGTTGCCGTGAGGCCGGTTTGCTGCGGCGTGGTGTTCCATGTGATCGTGTAGGATCCGCTGCCACCGCTTACATCAAGTGTGGCTTGGCCGTCGGTGAGGCCGAAACAGCTCACGGGGGTGACGCTCTCGGGAACCGCCCACACCTCGAACTGCGGGCCGCCGATGGTGGCGTCGGCCTGTGCTTGGCATCCCAGTGCATCAGTGACGGTCACGGTGTACGTGCCCTGTGCGAGGCCCGTGGCGTTCTGCGTGTTCTGCGCTGGTGCTGTGCTCCACGAATAGAAATGGGGCGCTGTTCCGCCGGAGGCCTGTGATTGGGCATTGCCGGTGATGCCATCGTGGCAAAGCACATCGGTGCTGCCAGTGATGTTGACCGCGAGCGCTGGAGGCTGCGTGATGGTAGCGTTCACTGCTGCTGCGCATCCGTTCGCATCGGTGATCGTGCAGATGTAGCCGCCTGCTCCGAGACCGATTGCAACAGGCCCGATCTGCACAGGCGTGGTGTTCCATGCGTACGTGTAGGGTGCGG
>DAORNP010000013.1:32418-33759 GCA_035441065.1 Flavobacteriales bacterium
CGTTGAGCTGGGGCGCTTGCATGAGCGTGATGCTCGCGTTGGCGATGCAGCCATTGTTGTCGGTGATGGTGAGCGTGTAGGCGCCAGCAGCGAGGGTGTTGATGTCCTCGTCGCTCGAAGCGAAGCCACCAGGGCCGCTCCAGTTGAACGCGTATGGAACCAGGCCGCCGCTGATGCTCGCATCGATGCTTCCCGTCGATGCGCCGTTGCAGGCGATGTTCCAAGCCCCATTCACAGTAGCGGCGGCTGCCGATGCGTTCATGGGCTCAGGCGCCGTGAGCGTGAAGCTTTGCGCGGCGCTGCATCCATTGCTATCGGTGATGGTGTAGGTGTAGGTGCCGGGCGCCGCAGCCGAGATGCTCTGCGAGCTCGCCGAGAATCCGTTCGGGCCGGTCCAGGCGTGCGTGTAAGGACCGGTTCCGCCTGCGGCAACGATGCTGATGCTGCCATCACTGCCATTGGCGCAGCTGACGCCGTAGCCGCTGTGGTCGCTCAGCGTGGCGTCGATGACGAACATGCCTGGCTGGTTCACGCTGAAGGCTTGCATTGCGGCGCAGCCGATCGCATCGGTCACGCTCAGCGTGTAGATGCCGGAGGCGAGATCATTGATGTCCTCATCACCCGAGCTGTATCCGCCCGGACCGCTCCAGTTGATCATGTAGGGCGCTGTGCCGCCAGAGATGGTGGCATCGATGGCGCCGTTGTTGGCGCCGCCACAAGTGGCGGCGGTCGTGCTGCCGTTCAAAGCGAGTGCGGCAGCGGGCTGCGTGATGATGACGTTGCGTGTAGTGGTGCAGCCGTTGCTATCGGTGATGGTGCAGGTCCATGTGCCTGCGGGAAGGTTGCTGGCGCTGGCGCTGCTCTGTGCAGGTGCCGTGTTCCATGCGAAGCTGTATGGTGCGGTGCCGCCGCTGGCATTCACTGTTGCGCTCCCGGTGTTTCCGCCGAAGCAGCCCACGTTGGTCTGTGTAATGATGGTGCTGCTCAGCGCCGATGTGGGCTGTAAGATGGTTGCACTGGTGGTCGTCGTGCAGCCGTTGGCATCGGTGATGATGCAGGTCCAAGTACCAGCGGGCAGATTGCTCGCATTGGCGCTGAGTTGCGCTGGCGAGGTATTCCAGGTGTAGCTGTATGGTGCAGTGCCTCCGTTCACGCTCGCCGTTGCACTGCCTGTACTGTTGCCGAAGCAGCTCACATCGGACTGTGCGCTGATGATGCTGCTCAGTGCAGCAGCAGGTTGCGTGATGGTGATGTTGCGCGTGGAGATGCAGCCGTTGGCATCTGTGATGGTGCAGGTCCAGGTGCCAGCGGAGAGGTTGTTCGCGCTCGCGCCGTTCTGTG
>DAORNP010000013.1:33924-42637 GCA_035441065.1 Flavobacteriales bacterium
GCATCGGTGATGGTGCAAGTCCAGGTGCCGCCGGTGAGGCCGACTGCCGTAGGCCCGCTCTGCACCGGTGTTGTGTTCCACGAATAGGTGTAAGGCGCGGTGCCGTCATTGGCATTTACCGTGGCGCTGCCACTGTTGTTGCCGAAGCAGCTCACGTTGGTCTGCGCGGTTATGCTGCTGCTCAATGCGGCAGCGGGCTGCGTGATGGTAACGTTGCGCGTGGTTGTGCAGCCGTTGGCATCGGCGATGGTGCAGGTGTAGCTGCCTGCGCCCAGATCCGTGGTGGTGGCGCTGGTCTGCGCGGGGATGGTGTTCCAGCTGTAGCTGTATGGGCCCGTTCCACCCGTGGCTTGCACGGTAGCGCTTCCGTTGCTGCCCGCGAAGCAACTGGCGTTGGACTGCGCGGTTATGCTGCTGCCCAGTGCCGTTGCAGGTTGCAGGATGTTCACGACTTGAGCGATGCTGCAGCCATTGGCATCGGAAATGGTGCAGGTCCAGATACCTGCGGGCAGGTTGTTCGCCGTGGCTGCGCTCTGCGCCGGCGAGGTATTCCAGCTATAGGTGTATGGTGTGGTGCCACTGCTCACGCTCATCGTCGCGCTGCCATTGCTTCCGCCGAAACAGCTGACGTTGTTCTGCGCGGCGATGCTGCTGCTGAGGGCTGCTGCGGGCTGGGTGATGGTGACGTTGCGCGTGGTGGTGCAGCCGTTGGCATCGGAGATGGTGCAGGTGTAGCTGCCTGCGCTCAGGCCTGTGGCGATGGCGCTGGTCTGCACGGGGATGGTGTTCCAGCTGTAGTTGTACGGCGATGTGCCGCCGTTGGCGCTCACCGTTGCGCTGCCATTGCTGCTGCCGAAGCAGCTCGCATGGGTTTGCGCGCTGATGCTGCTGCTCAATGCTGCAGCGGGCTGGGCGATCGTGACATTGCGCGTGGTGGAGCAGCCGTTGGCATCGGTGATGGTGCAGGTGTAGCTGCCTGCTGCAAGGTTGGTTGCCGTGGCTCCGCTCTGCGCGGGCGTGCTGTTCCAGTTGTAGGAGTAAGGTGCGGTGCCACCATTGGCGCTCACCGTTGCACTGCCGTTGGTTCCGCCGAAGCAGCTCACATCGGTCTGGGACGCGATGCTCGAGCCAAGAGCGGCAGCAGGCTGCGCGATGGTCACGGGCACTTGCGTCACGCAACCATCGGCGTGCTGCGCGGTCAAGGTCCAAATGCCTGCGGGGAGGTTCAAGGCGGTGAGGCCGTTCTGGACTGGGTTGGTATTCCACGTCGCCGACTGGATGTTCGATCCACCGCTAACGCTCACCGTGGCGCTGCCGTTGCTTCCGCCGAAGCAGCTCACGCCCGTTTGGGTAAGGATGCTCGTGCTGATGTTGCCCGGCTGATTCACGGTGAGGTTGGCGGTGCCGGTGCAGCCGTTGGCATCAGTTGCGGTTACCGTGTAGTTGCCGCCGCTGTTGAAGGTCGCAGTGGCCGTGCCTTGTACAGGTGATGTGTTCCAGCTGTAGCTGAATGCGCCTGTGCCGCCAGAAGCGATTGCTGTGGCGGTGCCGTTCTGCTGGCCCTGGCCTTGGCAATGCACGATGTGCGACGTGCCGGATAGTGATACGGACACGGCCGCTGGCTCCCCGATGGTCACTTGCACGAATGCGTTACAGCCGTAACCATCGGTCACCGATGCGGTGCGTGTGCCGGGCGAGAGGCCGGTTGCGGTGGCTCCTGTTTGCACAGGGCTCGTGTTCCACGAGATGCTGTAGGGCGGCATGCCGCCCGATGCGTTCACCGTGGCCTGGCCATTGGCGCTTCCGAAGCAGGTGACGGGCTGTGAGCCGTTCAATGTGAGCGCGAGCACCGGCGACTGGGTCATGGTGTAGCTGCCCGAAGCGGTGCATCCGTTCGCATCCGTCACTTGCACGTTGTAGGTGCCGGCGCCGATGTTCGATAGGTTCTGTTGCGTGGAGGCGAATCCGTTTGGGCCGCTCCATTGGATGGCATGCGGACCCGTGCCGCCGCTGATCGCGAGGCTGAGCGTGCCTGTGCTGGCGCCATTGCAAGCGATGTTCTGGCCAAAGGGCAGAATGCTCGGGGTGAGCGTGATGCCCAAGGCCGCAGGGCTGCCCATGTTGAAGCTTTGCGCGCGGGGGCAGCCGGAATTGTCCGTCACGGTCACGGTGTAGGTGCCCGCTTCAATATTCACGAGGTCTTCGCTCGTTGCCGTGAATCCGTTGGGGCCGCTCCAGGCATATGTGTAGGGTGCATAGCCACCGGTCACCGTGATGTTTATGGCGCCGTTGGAGCCTCCGTTGCAGAGCGGTTGGGTCATCGTGGCGCTTATGGTCGGATTGCTCACACGCACTAAGCGGCTCACCGTGCGCACGCATGCGCCCTCGTTGATCACAACGGTGTAGTTGGTGTTCGTGGTGGGCGAAGCGATGGGGTTGGGGCAGGTGGTGCAGCTCAGGCCGGTGCTCGGAGTCCATGAATAGACCAAGCCGCCTTGGATTTCGAATTGCGTGCTGCTGCCGTGGCAGATGGTCTGCGTGCCTTCGGGGGAGACGCTGGCGATCAGTGTGTCAGTAATCGGGAAATCGATGGAGTCGATCACGAAGCCAGGGCAATTGGGATTTCCCAAGAGGATGCGCAGGTGCTCGGTGGGCTCTGCGATGGCATCGGCCTCTGGATTCACGTATTGCTCCGCGAAGGCGGCACCACCCGGAATGGTGATGGTCTTGGCCACATTCGGATTCGCATTGCCGATGGCGGCGTAGTCCGTGCCGTTCGTGGCCGTTCCTTGCAGGTAATAGGTGAGCGTGAGCGGATCGGGCATCACCGGGTCACGCGTGAAGCGGATCCATCCGGGGTTGCAGCCCTCCACCATGTTGGGTGTGCCGTTCACCGTAGGCGTGCTGAGCGATACGTTGGAGCTCTGGATGCGCTCAATGAATACCCAGCTATCGAATTTGCGGTCGCTGGCATCGGCCACGATCAGCTTGAGGTGATAGGTCTGGCAGGGCTGCACCAGGCTGCGCGCCACCAAGCCGGTGGTGTAGCCATCCATCTGGAGCTGCGAGCCGCCGGCATTGTCAACGTAGTAGGCGCTATTCAATCCATTGTTCACGCTGTTGATGGCAACGGGAGCAGAGGTTCCTGGGATGAGCGCGATGTTCTTATCTGCGCCGATGCCGGGGTCTCCCACGATTCCGGGCCCGCTGATGAAGAAGCCGAATACGTCGTTGTATTGGGAGCCTACCCATTCGTTATACTCCTCGCTGCCGAACACGAATTGGAAGCTGAGGCTGTCGCCGCTGGGGATCACATCGAATTCGAAGAGGCAGGCATCACGTGTGGTTCGTCCGGTAACCGTATTCAGCAAGGCATTGCCGGATGTTCCTTGCTGGAAGGTCTTGTTCGCCACATCGTTCGGTCCAATGGCCTCCGTGATGCGCCCGCTAGTGAGGATTACGCCGCTCTCGAGTCCGAGCAGATTGCCGCTGTAGCTGAACTCGCCATAGCCCTGCACATGGCAGTTGATCACAGGGTTGCTGATGCGCACACCGGGGCCGCTGATGGCCTGAGCCAGTGCTTGCAGGTCGGTCTGGGGTGCTACTGAGAGCTGAGCGTTCACCGAGAGCGCAGAAAGCGAAATGCCGGCCAATAACCCAGCACGGAGGAGGTTGAACTTGCGCATCATGGCTATCGGTTACGGGCTTGTTCGCAAGCATCTTCGGCCGAGGCCAAGCCCCCAGCGAGTTCTTCGGTGCGCTGGCGCAGTGCCTTCGCCTCCAGCAGCGGGGCGATGCGCTGAGCTGCATGTTGTCTGGTTTCACCGATTGCAGGCTCGAATACGAGCACGCCGGCTGGCACGCAGGCAAACACCAGCTTCAAGTCATTGCGCCCCTTCAACTCGCGCTGCAGGTCATCCCGTTGCGCGCTGGTGAGGCCGGCAACGCGCACAGTGTATGCCCGCTCGGGGCTGTTGCCGGTTTGCGCCGTGAGATTGAAGGGAAGGAGGATCAGAAGGCAAATCGCCGTGATCCATCCGAAGCACATTCGCTGCTTCATGGTCCTGTTGTTCAGGGCCTTGCGAGTGAGTAGCTCGCCTCGGCCATCGGTTTTCGGTGGCCTTATAGCGGGAATAGTGAGCCGTAGGTTCCAGAAAGTCCGCGACGAACGCCGCCCGGCGCCCGGCAGAGACGATTGAGCAGACTATGAAGAAGGGCGCTTAGGCCATGCGCGCAAGCAGCACGGCATGCAGGGCAATGCCTCCGGCAACGCTCACATTCAAGGAGCCGATCGTGCCCGACATGGGGATGCGGGCCAAGCTGTCGGCGATGCGGAGAACCGGATCCGAGACGCCCTCACCTTCATCGCCGAGCACCAAGACAAGCGGGCCGCCGAGGTCGGTCTCATGCAGATGCGCGCTGGCCCTCTCGGTGAGTGCGACGATGCGCAGGCCATGCGCGCGCGCCCTGTTCAATCCATCGCTCAAGCGCGAAACGCGGCAAACGGGCTTGCGCATGAGGGCTCCAGCGCTGCTCTTCACGGCATCGCTTCCCAAGCGCGCGGTTCCTTGTTTCGGCACCAGCAATGCATGCGCGCCGAAGCATTCGGCGCTGCGCGCGATGGCGCCCAGATTGCGCACATCGGTCACGCCGTCCAAGGCAATGATCAAGGGGGTCTCACCGCGCTCGTAGGCCATGGTGATCACCTCGTCGAGGTCCTGCTCTTCCACAGCGCTCAACAGGGCGATCACGCCTTGGTGCTCGGTCTTGGTGAGCCGGTCGAGCTTCTCAACGGGCACAGGCTGCCAGGGTATCCCTCGCTCCAAGGCCAGCGAACGGATCTCGCGTATGGCTTCGCCGCCAGCTTCGCGGCGCAGGAGCAGCTTCTCCACATTCTTGCCGGCGCGAATGGCTTCGATCACTGGATGCGTACCGCAGATCAGGTCTTTGTCGGCCATGCTATCGAATCGGTGTTCGTTCAATCATCTTCGGTGCCACTCCCTGAACCCTCGATCACTTCGGGCAACACATGCGTCGTCCCTATGGCGGCTTCGGGGAAGGAATTCAATCAACCCTCAACCTTCAATTCTGATACACCCTGCCATTCCTCCAGCTTTCCACGTTTCGGTACCATGCGCCTTTCAGCGTGGCATCACGCTCCAGCCAGAGGTCGTTGTCGGAGAACGCGCTCCTGCGCCGCACGAAATTGAAGGTGAGGCTCATGATGTTGTTCTCCTCGCCATAGGTCCAGGTTTCGCCGCGGTCGCTGCGGTAGATCGTGGTGGGGGTGCCGAAGATGATGTGGACCAGGCCGCGGTCGGTGCGCCATCCCTCGGTTATCGCGCTGAAATGGCGATTGGCATTCTCGGCACGTCCGTAGTAGATGCGGATGGCCTCGCGTGCGCGCTCGCGGTCGCCCGATGCATCGATCCAGAAGCGTTCGATGGCCTTGCGCGTATCCGCCTCCTTGCTGATGCGCTCGAACTCTTGCATGCTGGTGATGAAGCGCAGGGGCTTCAACAGGTCCTCGCCGTGATCGACCCAAGGGAATGCCGTGTCGAGCAGCACGAGGGTGTAGCCAGGCGCGATGCCTGTTGCCAAAGAGTCCTTGGCGAAATGGTAGATGCCGGCTGGCAGCGCGGGCAGGTCGAAACGTCCAGTGGAGTCGAGCGCAACGGTGAAGCTGCTGTCGGGAACCGGGTCGTTGCGGTCTCGGGCATCGGTGCTGAATACGGGGGTGGGCATGGCTTGCGGTACCGGGTGGCGCGTGGCGAGCAGGCGGGTGCCGGCAAGCGCTTCGTTGCGCACGGCGATGGGTCTTCCGGCAGGCTGGTGGTCGCCGAAGAGCGGAAGTCCATTCGCTGGGTCGATGGGCATGAAGTGTTGCCGTGCCATGGCGTCGTTGCCTTGCACACGGAGGAGAACGGCGCTCTCGTTATCGCGGTGCAGGTCTCGTGCGACCACCTTCACCACGAAGTTGCTGCCGTTCTTACGTTGCATGGCGATGCTGCCGATGAGCTCGCGTTCATCCGTTGGCGAAGCGCTCGCGTCAGTGATCACGGTGCTGGCGCTATCGAGCAACTGCCGCGATTCCCAATTGGGGAAGCTCCCGTAGGTGATGCGCGCACGGGCCTTGAACGGGCCGCCGCCGCCATCGCCCTTGTACAGGAGGTCGGCGGTGTTGACCTTGAAGTAGAGGACCGAGCGCTCTTCATCGATGTGGTGCACGCGCGCATCGAGGCGGATGGAAGAAGGGCCCTTGCCATAGACATGCACGAGGTTGTCGCGTTGCATGATGGGCGAGCTGCCCCTGCAAGCGGCAAGCAGGACGATGCCAAGGATGAATATGCGCGCGCTTCTGTTCACGGGGCTTCTTCAATCGATCGGGCGAGCAGCTTCTCGTTCAGGCTCTTGTTGGTCTTCGCGCCGAGCGCTTTGATCAACTCTACCTGGCGCACCAGGCTTCCGGGGCCGTCGCTCAATTTGCTCAAGGCCTTCTCGTAGTTCTCGTTCGCTTCCTTCACGCTCTTGCCGATGCGGCCCAAATCGACGGTGAAGCCCTCGAACTTGTCGTAGAGCCTGCCAGCGCGCTCTGCGATCTCCAAGTGATGCCGTGCTATGCGCTCGTTCTTCCAGATGCCATGTATGGTGCGCAGGGTGGCCATCAAGGTGGTATGCGTCACCATCACCACTTGCCGGTCGTAGGCTTCCTGGAACACTTCCGGTTTTTCGCGCAACGCGAGCAGGAAGGCGGGCTCAATGGGCACGAACATCAGCACGAAATCGACGCTCTGAACGCCATAGAGCTTGGTGTAATCCTTCTCGCCAAGGCCTCTCGCATGAGCGCGGATGCTCTCAACAAAGAGCTTCATCATCCGCTCACGCTCGGAATCATCCGAAGCTGCAGCGTAGCGCTCATAGTGGAGCAGGCTCACTTTGCTATCGATGATCAGATGCTTGCCTTCGGGCAGCATCACCACGGCATCGGGTCGCAGGCGCGATCCGTCGGCCATGGTGGTGCTCTCTTGCATGGAATACTCCTGGCCTTTGATCAGGCCGGATCCTTCGAGCAGGCGCTCCAGGATCATCTCGCCCCATGCGCCTTGCGCTTGTGAATCGCCTTTGAGCGCGCGGGTGAGATCATGGGCTTCCTGGCTGAGCTTCTGGTTCTGCTCCACCAGTCGAGCTACTTCGCTCTTCAATGCAAAGCGCTGGCGGCCTTCTTCGTCGTAGGCTTTCTGCACCTTCTCCTCGAAGTCCTTGATGCGCTCCTGCAAGGGCTTCAGGATGCCGGTGAGCCGCTCTTGCTGCTGTTCATTCAGCTCCTTGCCGCGGAGGGCCAGCAAGCGGTTGGCGATGTTCTCGAATTCGGTGGTCATGCGCGCCTGCATGCGCTCAAGCTCTTCCTTCTGTTCTTCCAGGCGCGTGGCTAGGGCCCTGCTGCGCTCCTGTTCAGCGGCCAGTTGCGCTTTTGCCTCAGAGCTTTCCCTGGCGTATCCATCGGCACGCAGCTGAGCTTGTGCGAGTTGCTGCTGCAAGGAGGCTTTCTCTTCGGCATGCGCCACGCGGGCCATTTCCACGGCTTGTGCGGCGCCATCTCCTTTGCGCGATGCGATGAACCAGCCGATGGCGATGCCGATGAGCAATCCGATGATGAGGCCCATTTCCATTGTGGCGAAAGTACCTCAGTTATCGAGGATCACCACCAGCGCGCCCACGGCTACCTGCTCAAAGAGCGCGATCATGTCGGCATTGCGCATGCGCACACAACCGCGCGAGCTCGGGGTTCCCACTGATTTCTCGTTGGCGGTGCCGTGGATGTAGATGTAGCGGTCGTAGCTGTCGATACCCTCGCCCTTGTTCACGCCCGGCTCAAGGCCCTCGAGCCAGAGCAGCCGCGAGGTGATCCAATCCTTGTCCACGCCGCTGAAGTCGGGGTCGGCGAGTTGGCCGGTGAATACGCGGTCCTTGATGATCCCGAATTCCGGGACTTCCTGACCGTGCTTCTCGGCTATGCGATGAAGCCCTGTGGGGGTTCGATAACTGTCCTGCTTGCTGCCCAGGCCGTTGCTGCTGGTGGCCACCGGGAATTCGTTCAGCAGGTATCCCTTGCGCACATGGAAGAGCCGCTGCCGCTGCACCGATACGTAGAGCACATCGCCGTCGATGGGGTGCTCTGGGTAGCGCGCCAGCATGTACTCGATGAGCAGATCGATGAGCCCTTGCTTGGGATGCACGCCGGGCTGTGCGAAAGTGCAATGCGCCATCAGCAGCGCAATCATGATCAGGAAGGGCGAACGCGGCGCGCGCATGTGTTTCATCCCGCTCTGCGGCAGGGCGAAGTTCGTTCACCGGCCTCCCGGGGAATCGCTCTTCAATTCACGTAGGAGTTTCCTGATGTCATGGATCAGGTCGTCGGTTTCCTTCGAGTTGGTGCCGTCGTAGAATCCGCGGAGCCTTCCTTGGGGATCAACGAGCACGATGTTCTCGGTATGCACGAAATCCTGCAAGCCGCCATCGCCCTCGTCGAGGCAGGCGAAGTAGCTGCGGCGCGCGAGGGCGTAGATCTGCTTGCGGTCGCCGGTGAGGAAATGCCATTGTCGCGGATCGGCGCCATGCAGTTCGGCATAAGCCGCCAGCACAGGTACGCTGTCCATTTCGGGCGTGACTGAGTGCGAGAGAATGACCAGTCGCCGGTCACCGGCATAAGCCT
>DAORNP010000014.1:0-8156 GCA_035441065.1 Flavobacteriales bacterium
CCACAACAACGCCTTGCCATTGCAACCTGCCGACCGCATCGCGGATGGTGATCCTGGCACCACTGGTGAATCCTTGCACCGAAATCCGATCGCGCGCCGGGTTAGGATATAGCCGTACACCAATGCTCTCGTGCTCATGCACCCCCACGGCCATGGGACAACCTTGGGGATTAACGGACACGCACACGTTGTCGAAAACCGCATAGCCTAAGGCAACGAATTGCTGCAAGGCAATATGCATCGTGTCTGTATCTGCATTGTCGAAGTGGTTGCCCATCATGATGTACTGGTAGGCACTGTCCGCCACGAAGCTTCCGCTAACCAGGGTCCAACCCACCGTATCGGTAATCAGCTCCGACGTGTAAACATGAGCGAAATTCAATGGCACAGGGTAAGGGTCATTCAGCACCCATTGGCGCGGTTGCATGGTGAATAGCATGCCCATCTTGCTCGTGTAAAGCCATGCAAGCGGATTCGATGGGTATCCACCCCAGCCTACACTCGCATAGAAGCTTACGTAGTACTGCTGTCCAATCACCAGAGGTTCCACCAGTTGCACCATGAAGTACTCGCGGATGTTCGGTGGTATTGCCCGGTACGTAGTTACACCTGCGTAGCACTGGCCATCCTGCGGGTACTGGAATGCGAAGGCGTTGTAGGGCGCGCTGTTGAAGGTCGCGTTGGGCAGGCAGCTCATGAAGTGGTCCGGTGTGCCAGCGGCGGAGAACCAGCCCAAGGGGCCGGTATCCGGGTAGTACACATCATTCACCACGCGGCAGGTATCGTACTCTTCGAAGGAGTGGTTAGGCACCAGGTTCTGCGCTTTGCAGGGCAGGGCAGCGATGAACAGCGGGCAGCAGCATACCAGCTTTGCGGCGATGAGCCGCCACCCGCCGTTCATCCTGTGGTGAAGCATCGTTCGTTCGTGTTGTGCCGGGCACCGCACAAAGGCGGCTTTGGGTCCCGGTGCTTTCGGTCCGGTCTTCTTATCAGCCTTCTTGTGATACAGGCATCGCGTGGCCGCAGCCGTTTCCACCGTGCCCGCCCATAAGACCGCTTGGGCGGCGGGGGCGCTGCCCGAGCATTGCTCGAAGCAGCGCCCTACTTTTGCCTAGCTCGTGTTCATGTTCCTATGCCTTAGGGGGTGAATGTTGAGCAACCGGCCCCTGGTGTTAGCGCACCGGGGGCTTTTCGTTGTGGCGGGCCATGGGCCTACCTTGTTGGGCTTGAAGAGTGAGCAAGGCGCAAGGCGCAAGGCGCAAGGCGCAAGGCGCAAGGCGCGAGAGCAGGAGCAGGAGCAGGAAAAAGGCTCAAGGCACAAGGGAGAAGGCCCAAGGCCGACGGCGCCAAGGACAATGCGAAGCGGGAGCCGCAACTGTTCAGATGAGACGCATGGGTGAGCATGGTGAAGGAGATGCGAAGTGGTTCATTCCGTGATTCAGACTATGAGCAATAGCGTACTGGTAGTGCGAATCTATTCGCCCATCGGCAAAAAGCAAGCGATCGTGGAAAATTCGTGGTTGCCGCTACTAGCGCTCACCTGAACTGCAACTCATACAATTTCCTGTATGCGCCCTCCTGCGCCAACAGCTCTTGGTGATTGCCCTGCTCGATGATGCCACCCTTGTCGAGCACGAGGATGCGATCGGCGTGCTGCACTGTGCTGAGGCGGTGGGCGATCACGATGCTGGTGCGACCCGTGGTGATGCGCTCAGTGGCCTGCTGGATCAACTGCTCGCTGAGGCTGTCCACGCTGCTGGTGGCCTCATCGAGCACCAGCACCGTGGGCTTATGCACTGCAGCTCGAATGAAGGCGAGCAACTGCCGCTGGCCCGTGCTGAGGATGCCGCCGCGCTCGCCCACCTCGGTATCGTAGCCCTTGGGCAGTTTCACGATGAAGTCGTGAGCGCCCACCTCCTGCGCCGCAGCGATCACCTCCGCGCGCGTGATGGTGGGATCGCCGAGGGTGATGTTGTTGTGGATGGAATCGCTGAAGAGGAAGACATCCTGCAGCACCACGCTGATGGCGCGTCGCAATTCGCTGAGCTTGTAATCACGGATGTCGGCGCCATCGAGATAGACCGCGCCTTTCTGGAAATCGTAGGCCCGGCTCAGCACGTTGATGATGCTGCTCTTGCCGCTGCCCGTTGCGCCCACCAGCGCGATCATCTGCCCGGCCTTCGCCTCGAAGCTGATGTCGCGCAGCACGTAGTGCTCCTCCTCCGCTTCCATGCCATCGCTATACGCGAACCACAGCCCATCAAAACGGATCTCGCCCTTCAGCCCATTGGCGCTGAGCGTGCCTTCATCGGGCAAAGAGGCGTCGGTATCCAGCACCTTCATCACGCGTTCGCTGCCCACCATGCCCATCTGCAGCACATTGAAACGATCGGCCAATTGGCGGATCGGCCGGAAGAGCATATTGATGAAGAGGATATAAGCGAAGACATCGCCCATGGTCGCGAAGCCCGCCAGCACATCCTTCACGCCCCACCATACCAGAAAACCGAGCGAGATGGCGCTGAGGATCTCGACCACCGGGAAGAAGATGCTGTAGGCCAGCACGCTGCGGATGTGTGCGCCGCGGTGCTCCTTGTTGATTTCTTTGAATTTTCGGTACTCCTGCTGCTCGCGCCCAAAAAGCTGCACCACGGCCATGCCCTGGATGTGCTCCTGCACGAAGGTGTTGAGCCGCGCCACCTGCGTGCGCACATCCTGAAAACTCTTCTGGATGCTGTTCTTGAAGATGTTGGTGCTCCACAGCAGCAGCGGGATGGGCACCATGCTCAGCAGCGCGAGCTTCCAGTTCACCACGAACATCACAACGACAACAACCAGCAATTTGAGGATGTCGCCCATGATCATGAGCAGGCCCTGCGAGAAGATGTCGTCGATGGTCTCGATGTCGCTGATCACGCGCGTGACGAGCTGCCCGATGGGCGTCTTGTCGAACCAGCGGAGCTTGTTGCCGATGATGCGCGTGTAGAGGCGTTGCCGAAGGTCGAAGGTGACCGCCTGCCCGAGCCAGGCGGTCCAGTAGGCTTGGTAGAACTGCACGATGGTCTCGATCACGAGCAGGCCCATCACCACCATGGTCACGATCCAGAGCCCACGCGCATCGCCGGTGAGCGCGTAATCGTCGATCATGTCGCCCATGAGCAATGGGCGCACCACGCCGAGCACGGCAAGGAAAATGGTTAAAGCGAAGGTGGTCCAGAACAGCTTCCGATACGGCTGCGTGAACGCGAACACCCGCCCGAAGAGCTTGCGGTCGAATGCTTTACCCTGGGCAGTGCTGCTCATCCGTGGAATGGGCCGCGAAGATCGTTCGGCAGGAAGGGATACACGACGTGCTCCAGATAAAGCCCGCAGGCCGGGGCGCTGCGACCCGCGGCGTGGCGGTCCTTGGCCGCGAGCACCTCGCCCATGTGGCTGGCGGGCTGCTGCCCTTTGCCGATGCGCATGCACGTGCCAACGATGGCCCGCACCATGTTCCGCAGGAAACGATCGGCCTTGATGCGGAATACATAGCCGTTGGGCGCTATTTCCCATCGCGCTTCGCGCACATCGCAGATGCTGGTCTTCACATCGGTGCCCACTTTCTGGAAGCTGCTGAAATCCTGCGTGCCGATGAGCGCTTTGCACGCCTCATTCATCGCGGCCACATCCAAAGTCGGCTTCAGTTGGTGCGAGAGCTTCATGAGGAAGGGGTCCTTCTGCTGGTGGATGCGGTAGCAGTAGCCGCGTTCGGTGGCGCTGAAGCGGGCATGCGCATCGTCGGGCACGGCGATCACGCGCTTCACGGCGATGTCATCGGGCAGCAAGCTGTTCAGGCTATACATGAAGCGGTCATCCAGCGGCGCATCGCTCGGCCCATCGAAGTGCAGGAAGAACCGCGTGGCATGCACGCCGGTGTCGGTCCGGCCGCAGCCGATGGCGTTAACCTTGTGCTGGTGCAGCGCGAATTGCAAGGCGCGCTCCACCTCGGCCTGCACGCTGGGCGCATCAGGCTGACGCTGCCAACCGCGATAGGCCGTGCCACAGAAAGCGATCTCGAGGAAATAGCGCGGAAGGATCTCCATGCGGGCGGCGAAGGTACCCGAGGCGCCGTGGTTCATGGGACGGAGCTGGGATCATGCAATGGCCTCTGAAGGCCAGGAAGCCTTGCTCCCTGTGCTGTTCCAGATCGCATCCAACCGTCATCTTCGCCGCATGCGCATCGGGCTTCTTTCCGACACCCACGGCTGGCTCGATACCAAGCTGAGGGAGCATTTCGCGGAATGCGACGAGATCTGGCATGCGGGCGACATCGGCGACCTGAGCGTGACCGACGAGCTCGCGAGATGGAAGCCCTTGCGCGCCGTTTGGGGGAATATCGACGATGCTATGGCACGCGCCTCCTTCCCCGAGCATCAGCGCTTCACCGCAGGCGGCGTGCAGGTTTGGATGACGCACATCGGCGGCCGACCTCCGCGCTACGACCGCGCCGTGATCGACGAGCTGCGACGTGACCCGCCCGGCCTCTTCATCTGCGGCCACTCGCACATCCTGCTGGCGCAATTCGACCCCAAGCTGAACTGCCTTTACCTGAACCCCGGCGCCGCTGGCAAGCATGGCTGGCACACCATGCGAACGGCCATGCGCTTCACCTTGGAGTACTGTAAGCCGAAGGATCTGGAAGTGATCGAGTTGGGAAAGCGCGGGGCGTCCTGATCCCTACCGCAGCATGCTGAAGTGCCCACGATACTCCTTCGCATAAGCGCCCCATTCCTTGATGCGCGCCCAATACACGAACATGCTGGAGCTGTAGCCGGCGCCATCCCAGCCTTGCTCTGGATCCGTGGTGCGGAACACCTCGTTGCCCCAGCGGTCCCAAATGGCCAATTCGTACTCACGCGCGCCCAAAACGCTCGGCCGCCAGAGCTCGTTCTTGCCATCGCCATCGGGCGTGAAGGCCGTTGGCGCATAGAAGAAATGCCCGCTCACGATCACCACGCGCGTGGTGGTATCCATGCAACCATGCTCGGTGGCGACGATCTGCGTGATGGTGAATTGGCCCGGATCCAAGAAGCTGTATGTGAAGGCGGAGTCGCTGACCTGATCACCGGCGATGAGATAGAGCCACTCGGCGGAGAGCGCACTGTAATCCGTGATCTCGATCCGCGGATCCATGATGCTCACCTCATCCGGCAGCGCCGTGAATGCTGCCACGGGCTTGGGGAACACCTCAACCGCTCCCGGTTTATTGCGCGTCACAGTGGCCACACAGCCCGTGCTGGTGCTCGCCGTGAGCGATACCGAATAGCGTCCGGGCGCTTGATAGATGTGCGAGAACTGAGCCGCTGTCGCGGTGGTGCCATCGCCCAGGTTCCAGAGGAGCGTGTACGGCGTCAGCGCCTCCACTTGCGCCGCGAAGGGGAAAGCCTCGCCCACGCATGCCAGCGAGCCATTGGTGAAATCGACCGTGGGCATGGGATACACGGTAACCGAATCGGTGTAGCTGGCCGTGCAGCCGAACTCGCTCATGGTGAGCGTGACCGGGAATGTGCCCACCTCTGGGAATATCCCTTGCACGTTCAAGCTCGTTGCTGTGTTGGGGAATCCGCTGAGGCCAAGGTCCCAGACCACACTGGCGCTCCCTTGCGATCCGCTGGCATTGAGCAGGGCTACTTGACCCGGGCAGCGAATAGGCGGGCGCAGGAAGAACACTGCTGGAGGCAGGTGCACATCGAAGACGCGGGTGGTCGTATCTGCGCAAACGGGGCCGTTGCGCGCGATTAAGGTCACTGTGTGGTAGCCCTGCGCGCCATATAGCCAGGTGGGCGATTGCTGCGTGCTCGCATCGGCTGCGGTCCCAGGCTCGCCAAAATCCCAAAGGTAGCTCGCGGCGTCGGTGCTCTGGTTCACGAAAGTGAAGCCCAATGTGTCGCAGAAAGCAAACTGCTCGGCGAAGGCGGCCGTGGGCTGCGGATGCACCTGCACGTTGGCACTGAAGATGCCGGTGCATCCCAATTCGTTCACCGTGACCGTTACCTGCTGCACACCGATGGGCGCGAAGACCGCTGTTGGATTGGGGCCGGTTGCGGTTGACGGCGTAGAACCCGGTCCGAAGTTCCAGGTCACATCAGTGGCATTGCCGATGATACCGCCGATGACGAAACTGATCTCCTGCTCATCGCAAAGTGGAGGCGGCACCGTGAAGCTGGGCTGCAAGGACGGAGCCACATCGTAAACGGACACGGTCGTATCGGCACACGGCGAACCGGGGTTGACGATCAGCGTCACGGAATAGCTGCCGGGCCCGGGATAGGTGTAGCTCGGCGACTGCGCCGTGCTCACATCGTTGGTGGTGCTCGGGTCGCCGAAATCCCACTGCCAGAACTGGCCGCCCACGCTCTGGTTCACGAAATTCTGCGTAAGGGAGCACGCCTGACCGACACCCTGGCCAGCGATCACTGCGTTCACCGTGGCATCGCAGGCCACCACGCGGAACATGAAATCGCGCCGGGCCGTGTTCAGCAAGGTGCCATTGCGGTACTCTTCCACGCAAACCCCGACAGTGAAAGTGCCAAGCAGCGTGGGATGAACCGTAAGCAGACCGGTTCCCGGGTCGATCGCAATGGGCGGATCGCTGTCTATGGGATTGGCACCGGAATAGCCAGCCGCGTAGTTCACCGGCTGATACGGTGGTGGATCGGCCAAGGGCGCCGGAGCGAAGGCATCGGCACCCTGGAAGGGAGCGCATAGCGAATACACGAGCTGGTCACCATCGGGATCGGTGGCACTATGATCGAAGCTCATGTCCTGACCCAAGCACAGGGCAATGGGCGGCAGGTCATTGAATCGCGCAGAGCTGTTCGCCTGGTTCGGAGGACCGGGTATGGTCACAGAGCAGGTGAGGCCTTGCTGGCCGGTGAGGTTCACCATGGCCGGGGTGCGGCAGCAGCGCTGATAGCTTACGATGTATCCCCCGGCTACAGGCGGCAGATTGAAGGTCTGCACGTAGGTGGTGGTGCGCACGCAGACTGATGGGGGCGCAGTCAGGCACGGGTCATTCAATGTGACTGGAACCACCGTCTCGCCGGGATAGTCCACATTCACGTTGGTGAAGAGGGCGCCATTAGACGTGTACACCGCGAGCTGCGCGCTGCCATCGAAGCCGGTATTGTTCGTGTTATCCGGCCCGCAATCGCGGTACAGCCGCAAGGTGACCTGGTACTGGTTGCCGCCCAGGTGCGTATAGAACATCTCCCCGCCGATGATATGCGTGGCACCCGCAATGCCCGTCACGATCGCTGCGATCGCGGTGAGTATCAGGCGTTGCAGGGAGCGCATCGGTCTTGGGTTCAACGGAGCATCAGCGAAGGATCGTCACATGGCCAGCGAATTCACGATCATCGGACAGGCGAAGGACATAGAAGTAGGTGCCATCAGCAACGCCTTCACCACGCCAGGTGTTCTTGTAGTTGACCGTCTCGTAAACCTTATTCCCCCATCGCGAATAGATGGTGAGCTCATTCGGGTAGTACTGCACATTGCTGATCTCAAAGAACTCATTCGTGCCATCCCCATTCGGGCTGAACACATTCGGGATCACGATGGGGCCGCCGAGCACTTCGTACAGCATGCTGGCTTGGTCGGTGCAGCCATCGGCGGTAGTGATGGTGAGCACCACCTCGTAGTTGCCGGGCCATCCGCCCATCCATTCGGCTATCGGTTCCGAAGGGGCGAAGACGTTGCCCTGCATGGTCCAGTTCCATGTTGTGATCACCCCGCCATTGGGGGAGCTGGTGTCCGTGAAGATCACCGAGGTGCCGATCTGCTGGGGAGGAAGTGGATCGGCCGTGAAGCTGGCTTCAGGCAAAGCGTAGTTCACCACATTGTCGGTATAGAATCCGGTGCAGCCATTCTGGGCCACGATCAAGGTTACCTCATGCGTGCCGGGACCGGAGAACTGAACGGTGACGATGCTGTCGGTGCTTGTTTGCGGCACGCTACCGCTTCCCAATTGCCACAGGATGCTTGAGCCCGCAGGGAAATCACCATCGGCCACGAGCACCACCGGATCGTTCCCGCAAAAGGGCGGCGGCGGGATGACCACCGGGCTCGGAGTCGTGTAAACCAGGTAATCCACGAAGGAGGTATCGGCGCAGGTG
>DAORNP010000014.1:8359-12770 GCA_035441065.1 Flavobacteriales bacterium
CGCCGCATCGCATGCCACCACTTTGAACAGGAAATCGCGGCGAGACTCGCTGAGCAGCTCGCCGTTGCGGAACTCTTGGACACGCACGCCGACATTGTAGCTCCCCTGCAAGGTGGGAGTCAAGGTGAGTTCTCCCGTTTCCGCGTCGATGGATATAGCCGGATCGGAATCAATCGGGTAGTTCTCCGAATAGCCTGCTCCCCAAGGCACAGGCGCATAGGGCGGAGGAAGCGGCGGATTGGGTTGCGGATTGGTGGCTGTGCCCCCGTTGTATGGTGTGATCAAGGAGTACACGAGGGAGTCGCCGTCGGGATCCGTAGCGCTATGATCAAATACCAGCGGAGAATTCAAGCAAAGGGCCACGGGAGGCAACTCGTTGAATCGCGGTGAACTGTTCACTGGAACGCTTTCACCGGGGATGCGCGTGGTCAAGGTTAAGCCTAGGTCACCGGGAGCAACCAGGTTTCCGATCTCATCCGTACGGCAGCAGCGCTGGTAGGTTAGGATGTAGCCATTGGGTGTCAGCGGCAGGGTGAAGAGGCCGGTGTATGAGGTGGTCTGAACGCATACGTCCGGGGGGAAGCTCAGGCAGGGCGTATCGAGGACTATGGGCACATTGGATCCTCCGGGAAACGTGAGCTGCTGGACCTGGAGCAGGTTGAAGTTCACTCCATCGAAGACCCCAATGGCCGCTGTCCCATCGAATGGTATCCCGGTGCAGTCCCGGTAAAGCGTCAGTGTCACATTATACAATCCGCCGCCGAGGTGATCGTAATAGATCTCACCCCCAATGATGTGGGTCGCCTGAGCGGAAGTGACCATACCGAGTGCTAGCACCCCTGCAGACAGCTTGCGAATCATGCTCATTCGACCGGTTATTGGTCCCCAGGGTTGCCTCAGCGGACCGTGCTTGGTGGTGAATGTATCACCCTTCAGCCAATAGGGACTCCCATTCCTCAGCATCGATTGGTTCAAAACGGCCATCGGTGCAGGCGAGCATCTCAGCAATCCGCAGCTGCTCCGGGTAAAGGGCCCTGGTAACCGCATGGCGCAGCACACGACTGCCCACGCGCTGCAATTCCACGAAATCGGATGGGCCATCGATCCGGTAGTAATGAGCGCCACCCACCATCTTCCGATAGGCAGGGAAGCCCGTAGCGCCAAGTCTATCTTCCGCCGCCATGGAGCATTTCTTGAAGCGCAACGCTGCCCTGCTCCTGGAGCGCCACCGCCACGAAATGGACCGTGTGCTGGTGGTGCTGCCGAGCCGAAGAGCCGCGTTGCATCTGCGAAACTACTTGGCCCAGAGCGCCGGCGGTGCCCTTTGGAGCCCCGAGATGCTCGATCCCGGCGCCTTCCTCCAACGAATCGCGGGCTGGCGGAAGGGAACCACGGCGGATCTGCTGCTCCTGCTCTACCAATGCCACCGGGAGCAAACCGGCCCAGCCGCACAATCGTTGGCCGAGTTCCTCGAATGGGCGCCGACCACCCTGCGCGATTTCAGCGAGGCCGACAATCACCTCATCGACCTCGAAGACCTGTATCGGGACTTGCGCGCCTATCACGAGATCGAGGAATGGAGCCTGCGCAGTACCGAACCGCTCTCCACCTCCCAGCAACTGGCCGTTAGGCGCTGGACCGAGACCGGCGAACTGCATAAGCGTTTCGCCGCAGCCATGGCCGAGCGCGGCTTCGGCACAGCGGGGGCAATTGGCCGCGAAGCCGTGCGCCGCGCCAGCCAACCCGATTGGCAAACGCCATGGAGCGCCGTGTGGGTCGTGGGCTTGAATGCCCTTGAGCCATCGTTGGTGGCTGTACTCCATCAGCTAAGGGTGCGTGGCCTGCTCAGCGCCTGTTGGGATGCCGACCAGTTCTATCTGAACGCACCCGACCACGAAGCTGGCCGGTTCTTGCGCGAATCCATCAAAGCGCTTGGCCCCGGCAACATACCAGCCACCGATGCGATCACCAGGGAGACTCGCGATGTGAAGCTGATTACGCTGCCCGAACGCATGGCCATGTGCCGCTATGCCGCGCAATGGGCTGCAGAGCTGCCACCGGAGGAGCGCCGCCAAGCTGCTATCGTGCTCGCCGATGAGCAATTGCTGCTCCCCTTGCTTCATGCTTTGCCAGCAGACATCGCCCCTTTGAATGTCTCGCTCGGTGTTCCGGTGCAGGTGCTCCCTCTTTGGGGTTTGGCCAAGCGCTTTCTGCTCTTCCACGCGCATTCGAGCGATCGTATCCGCATCGTGGATCTCTGCACGCTGCTCACTCACCCGCTGCTGCATCAAGGCGATTCGACTGCGCGATTGGTTGAAGCGCTGCATGCCCCCAACCTGCCGCATTGGGATCGTCTGCGCGTTGCCGACACCTTGCGAAAAGAAGGGCTTGTAGAGGAGTCGCTTGCCGCCTTGGAACCGCTGAAGGCACCGCCCGATGAGTTGCTGCAAGCCTTGTTCAGATGGGTGCTTGCCGTTCGTACGAACGATGCGCTGGCGCGAGAGCAGATCTATCACTTGACCTTGTTGCAGCGGGAATTGAGCTTGGCCATGAAACGGACTGAAGCCGGGCCTGCCAACTTGCTTGAGTACATCACGATCCGCGACCGGTTGATCGGCCAGGCGCGCATCAGCTTCTTCGGCGAGCCGCTCGAGGGCCTGCAGGTGCTTGGCGTATTGGAGACCCGGGCGCTCTCCTTCAAGCATGTGCTCGTCGTCGGTGCCACTGAAGGCATCCTCATTGGCCAGGACGAGCCCTCGAGTTGGATTCCATTCGACCTGAGGCGCCATTTCAGATTGCCGCTGCGGTCCGACTCAGAAGCGGTGGCCTCGTATCACGTGCATCGGCTCATGCAAGGTGCCGGGCACTTCGTAATGGCGCATTCCCCAGCAGCCGATGGCAGCGGCTCGCCGGCACGCTTCGTTGAGCAATGGAATCATGAGTTGGCCGCTGCATCCGCAACCAAGATCAGCCGTTTGGCCATTGCGGCTCAACAGCGCGTGCATGCGGCAGCGGCACTTGCCGTCGCGAAGGACCAGCAGGTGATCGAACAGATGCAGGCATTGTTGGCAAGAGGCCTTTCGCCAACGGCCATGGCCGCATGGCTGCGGTGCCCGATGGATTTCCATGCGAAGTACATCCTGGGCATCGAGGAACAGGGCGAGGCTTCGGACGGCATGGGTGATGATGTGCTGGGCAACGCGGTTCATACAGCCATCGAGCGCATCTATGAGCCATGGCTCCATTCGCCCTTAAGCGCGGAGCGTCTGTTGCAAGCTGCCCAAACCGTGGAGAGCCAGATCCAACAAGCGCTGGCGGCGGCCTACCCCAAAGAGATGCTCGCTGCTGGCGACTTCCTGCTGCGCAGTTCAATGGCCTCTGAAGCGCTGCGCAGAGCCCTCCTGTCGGAAGCCAACCGCCCCGCGCTTCATGCAACCACCCCAATTGCGGTAGAGCATATGATGAAAGCGGAGCTGCGGCCCGGCCTCTGGATCAAGGGCAAGGCTGACCGGATCGAACGACGAGATGGCGTGCTCTGCGTCCTCGACATCAAAACAGGGGCTTTCCAGGGCAATGAAATCGTTGTGAAGGTGTTGGGTCGCGAGCAATTCACACCCGACAAGCAAAAAGCGCTGCAACTGATGATCTACGCGGCCCTGGCATTTCATGAGGATCCGACTCTTCAAGCCGTGCAGGCCGGGATCATACCCTTGCGCTACAGCTCAAGGCCCGATGCCGCGTGGCTCAATATCGAAGGCGAATCGCTCATCCGCCGGGAGCGCTTGGCCGACATCCAAGGAGTGCTGCTGCAGATCATCGATGAGATGCTGGACCCTGACGCGCCCATTGCGCACGACCCTTCGAGCACCTATTGCCGGTGCTGCGTGGCTTGATGCCGAGTGGAATGGCAGGTCAACCGGCGGCATTCCGAAGAACCGTGAAAAGGAACAGGGGGCCGAAGCCCCCTGTTGAAGTCCATTCGCTAGAGCGGACTACCGGAAAACAATCTTATGGGTCGAGGTTTCGCCGTTCCGCTTCACCTTCAAGTAGTAAACACCGTTGCTCATGCTGGTGAGGTCCATCTCCTTACGATAGGTGCCCTCGAAATTGCGCAGCATATCGTTGAAGACGGTCTGGCCCAAGGCATTCACCACCTCAATGGTGACATCGGTTGCCGTTGCCACGGAGAAGGAGAATGTGAACTGGCCGTTGTTCGGGTTGGGCAGGATGCTCACGCTTCCATCCTCCTCAGCCGTTGCCAAGCCCTTGTAGATGGTTCCGGTGAGGTCGCGGCCACCGAGGGAGATGTAGAAGTTGGCGTTGCTCGTCGGCTCGGCGGTGAATGCGTCGTTCACGATCTCGAACTCACCTTTGCCGGTGACCGGAATGGTAGCGATCACAGTCTCTGTGC
>DAORNP010000014.1:12870-18856 GCA_035441065.1 Flavobacteriales bacterium
CAAAGGAAGGAACATGGATGGCGCTCCAACTTGCTCAATGGCACCAAGCCCCGCGCCTGAATTGCGGTCCCAGCGGACGGTGAACACAATGCTCGACACGATGCCGTTGAAGTTTTCGGCGGGCCGAATGCGGACCTCGAGTTTCTCGCCATTGCGGAATAAGCCGATATCGACCGTGCCTTGCGAGAAGGCCGGTGCAATTGCCGCAGCTGCAAACAGGGCGGAGAGGGCGGAGCGAAGTTTCATGTGGAGACGGTTGGGGGGTGTCCTTCAGTTTCTACAAAGCCGCCGCAAGATAGATCCATGCTCCCTTTGATGCAAGCATGGCCGTGATGCAGTTTCATCTTCGACTTCGGACTCCTAAAAAACCGAACAGGGGCCCTTGTGAGGACCCCTGCGCGGTAAACCTGCAAGGAATGATTGGAACCAGCCCAAAGTCAGGAAGAACGACCTTGGTTGGAGAAAAGACGGGAGTGGCCTGCGAGGGTTGCCGGAAACCGTGAAAAAAATCATGGGGTGAACTTGTACCCCACCCCTCGCACCGAGTGGAAGTACCTGGGAATCCGGTGGTCAGGCTCGAAATACTTCCGAAATGCGACGATGAAATTATCGACCGTCCGGGTGGTTGGGAACACGTTGTAGCCCCACACCTTCCGCAAAATCTCCTCTCGCGAAACCACCTCACCAGCTTTCTCCACGAGCAGTCGCAAGAGCAGCGCCTCCCGCTGGGTCAAGGTGTGCTTAACGCCATCGATGCCCACCGCCTCGAATGCTGAGAAATGAATGGTGCCACCAGCAAAGCTGAATGAGTCTTGCGCTACCTGTGGCTGCGCACTGGAACGCGCCACCAGCTTCGCCAAGCGAAGCAACAGCTCGGTCAGGTCGAACGGTTTACCAAGATGATCGTCACCTGCTCGCAGCCCTCGAATGCGATCATCGGTCCCTGTGCGGGCGGTGAGGAAGAGCACAGGCACCTTGTTGCCCTCCAAACGAATGGTCTCCACCACATTGAAGCCATCGATACCCGGTAGCATCACATCCATGATCACGGCATCGAAATGCGCTCCGCGCAGGCGCTCCATTGCCTCCGGGCCGGTTTGGGCCGTTGAAACGGCGTAGCCCTCCAGCTCCAGATTGAGCTTCAGCGTGCTACGCAGCGATGGCTCGTCCTCAACCAATAGGATGCGTGCACCCGCCATGCCGCAAAGATGTACAACGGTCTCACCTGCTGGGGCGGATACTTTTGGCGCATGCCCTTCACCGCGCAACAAGCCGAGCAAGCCAACGCATTCTGCGAGCAGACGTTGATCTCGCATCTGAGCATCCGATTCAGCGTGAACAAGAGCGGCCAGCTCTGCGCTACCATGCCGGTTGACCGCCACACGGTGCAGCCCATGGGCCTGCTGCACGGTGGTGCCACGGCAGCATTAGCCGAAACCGTGGGCAGCGTTGGTTCCGCTTTGCTCGTGGGCGCCGAAGGCAAGGATAGCGTTGGCATCGAACTGAACGTGAACCACCTGAAGGGCGTTCGCAGCGGAACGGTGACCGCTACTGGTGAACTGCTGCACGCGGGCCGTACCACGCATGTGTGGGACATCAAGGTGCGCAACGAGGCCGACGAGCTCTGCGCCATCTGCCGCCTCACGAACATGATCATCGAGCGACGTTGAGCGGTGCTGCGCTGATCGACGAGCTGCTTCGGCGGAACGCCATGTTCGCTGCATTCCGGCTGCCGGGTCAGCAAGCCGAGGTTTACATCCAACGGGATGGACAGCTTCGTCCGCCGCAGCCAGGCCAGCGCTGCTTCGTGCTGGCCCCTTTTAACGGGACCGATGGCACGGCCATGTGCATCCGGCCCGATGAAGCACTTCGACTTGATTCCGATCCGCATTTGCCCGAGAGCGTAATAGAGGCGAAGCGGCATTCCAAAGACCCAGCGCGCGGAATGGACCGTGCAGACTACAGACGTGCAGTTGAGCGCGCCATCCTTTCCATCCGAAGCGGTGAAGTTGAGAAGCTCGTGCTGGCGCGAACAATCGATGCTCATGTGAACGGGCTTTCCATTGGGGCGCTCTTCGCCGCTGCAACGCAAGCCCTGCCGGAGGCCTTCGTCGCCATCACGCATACACAGCAGTTCGGCTTGTGGCTCGGCGCCTCACCCGAGCGCTTGCTAACAGAGCGCGAGAAGCAGGTCGAAGTGGATGCCCTCGCCGGAACGATGGCTGCGGAACGGGCGCCGAACGAAGCATCAGAGTGGGGAATCAAGGAACGCGAGGAGCAGGCAATCGTGACTCGCATGATCCTGTCCGAACTGATGGGCGCTGGCGTTGATGACCTCGTCTCAAGTGACGTCAGCGTGAAACGGGCCGGGCCTGTTGCGCACTTGCACACGCGCGTGACTGGCCGACTGAATGAAACCAGCGCATTGGATCTCGCCAAGGCGCTGCATCCGACACCGGCCGTTGGCGGCACTCCGACGCATGCCGCAATCGACCTGATCAGGCGGCTTGAACCTCGAAGCCGTTCACTCTATGCGGGCTATTGGGGTCCGATGCACGCCGATGGCGCCGACCTTTTCGTGAACATCCGCTGCATGGAGGTGTTCAAGGACCAAGCGCTGCTGCATGTTGGCGCTGGCATCACCCGCGACTCTGATCCCGACCGCGAATGCGACGAAGTGGAGCGCAAAGCGCGCACCTGGCTCGACCTCATCGACGCGCAACGCGCTGCCGGATAGCTTCGCGGCCGGGGCCAACCGGCCTCCAGCCCGTTGCGCATCAAGCCGATTCTCCTTGAAGACCTCAGACCATTTCACCGCTGCGGCACTTGCGCAACTGTGCGCGGCCAAAGGCATCCGCCACGCGGTCATCAGCCCCGGATCACGCAGCGCCCCCCTCGTGATCGCCTTCACGCAGCAAGAAGGCATGCAGTGCCTGCAAATCATCGACGAGCGCAGCGCAGCCTTCTTCGCCTTGGGCATGGCGCAGCAACTGCATGCGCCGGTCGCGCTCATTTGCACCAGCGGGAGCGCCGTGCTCAACTACGGGCCTGCGATCGCCGAAGCCTTCTACCAGCGGATCCCGCTGCTGGTGATCACCGCCGATCGCCCGGAGGAATGGGTTGACCAAGGCGAGGGACAAGCGATCAGGCAGCAAGGGGTGCTGGCGCTGCACATGAAAAGGAGCGTGCAACTGCCGCGCCTCTCGAGCGATGATCTCGCGCGTTGGCACGGAGGCCGATTGATCAACGAAGCGATTGATGCCACGCTGTTGCCCGTGCCGGGGCCAGTGCATGTGAATGTGCCTTTTGCGGAGCCGCTGTATGGCCTGGCCCAGCAGGCTTCCAGCCTGCCGGGCGCGGAGCGCGAACAGGCCGGAAGCCCGTTCTCCAGGCCCATCGCCCAAGTCATGACCGAGTCCTTCATCCTGCCCGAGCATGCGCGTTGGCTCATCGCGAACCTGAACCGGGGCAAAAAGGTGATGGTGCTTGGTGGCCAAGGGCAATGGAGCGATGCCCTGAAGCTGCAGTTGAAGCAACTGGCTTCGCTTGCGCCGGTGACCGTGATGGTGGAAGCCACCAGCAACCTCGACGACGGAAGTTTCATCACCTGCATCGACCGCGCCATCGAAGGCGTGAACAGCACGAATGAGAACGACCTCAAACCCAACCTGCTGATCACCTTCGGGGGAGCCATCGTGAGCAAGCGCATCAAGGGCCTGCTGCGGAAGTGGCAACCCGAGCAGCATTGGAACATAGACGCTGGCCAACGGCACTACGATACCTATCAGAGCCTCACCCACGACATCGCCGTAAGCCCGGAGGTCTTCTTCGCGCAAATAACAGCCAGCGTGAAACCCGGCGAATCGATCTATGGCGCGGCTTGGGGCATGGTGAACGATCGAACCCGCGAGCGTCACGCCGCCATCTTGAACGACACGCAGTGGTGCGACCTGAAGGCGAGCGAGATCATCCTACAGCGCATCCCCGATGGCAGTGATGTGCATTTGGCCAACAGCACGCCCGCACGCTACGCCCAGCTCTTCGATCGCAAAAGTGGACTGCACTGGTTCAGCAACCGCGGCACCAGCGGCATCGACGGCTGCACCAGCACCGCCGTTGGCAGCGCCTTCGCATCGCAACGGCCCACCACGCTCATCACAGGCGACACCGCCTTCCTGTACGACAGCAACGCGTTCTGGAATGCGCACCTCTCCCCGCTCCTGCGCGTGATCGTGATCGACAACGGCGGCGGAAACATCTTCCGCTACATCGAAGGGCCCGACCAGGATCCAGAGCTGCTCAAGTGGTTCGAGGCGCCTCATGGACGTGATCCGCTCGCATTGGTGAAATCTTTCGACCTGCCATGGCGCGAAGCGAAGGATGCCGAAGCGCTGCACGATGGCCTGGACTGGCTCTACGGTGAGCACGCGAAGCCAGCAGTGCTCGTGGTACGAACCGATGCGGAGTTGAGCCCGAAGGTGCTGCGGGGATATTTCAAGAAGCTGCGCGATTGAAATGGCAGACTTGAAGCACTGGCTCTCCGCCTTCCGATTGCGCACACTGCCCTTGGCTGTGAGCAGCATCATCGCGGGATGCGCGCTGGCCTGGTTCCATGATGGATTCCGCGCACCTGTCCTCGCGCTCGCGCTGCTCACCGCCATCCTGCTGCAAATCCTAAGCAACCTCGCCAACGACTTAGGCGATCACCAGCACGGCACCGACAACAAGGAGCGCGTGGGTCCGCAGCGCACCGTGCAAAGCGGTGCCATCTCGCCTGCCGCGATGAAACGCGCCATGCTCATCTGCGGAGCACTGGCCTTCCTGAGTGGTGTCACGTTGATCGTCACTGCACTCGGGCTTTCAGCCACAACGCTCGTGTTCCTCCTGCTCGGGCTGCTCGCCATCGGCGCGGCGGTGAAATACACATTCGGAAAGAACCCCTACGGCTACGCGGGCCTCGGCGATGTGAGCGTGCTGCTCTTTTTCGGCATCATTGGCGTGTGCGGCACGTTCTATCTGCACACGAAACAGTTCGAGCCACTCATCCTGTTGCCTGCATTGGGCTTCGGCCTGCTCAGCACCGGCGTGCTCAACGTGAACAACCTGCGCGACATCAAGAACGACAAGGCGAGCGGCAAGATTACCATGGCCGTGCGCCTCGGTTTCGATGGCGCCAAAGGCTATCACGGCATCCTTATCGTTGGCGCGCTCCTGTGCCTCATCGCCTTCACGGCGATCACCTTCCGCGCGATGCCGCAATGGGGCTGGCTGATCGCAATGCCCGCATTGGGCGCGCACATGCGCACCGTGCTGCGCGCTCACGATCCCGCCTCGCTCGACCCGCAACTGAAGAAGCTCGCGCTCACAACCTTCTTCACCGCGGTCGCCTTCAGCGCCGGGCTTATCCTTGCGACATGATCAGAGCGCGCTGGATCGAACGCACGCTGCAACCACGCTTCGAGCTCGGAACCTCGAAAGGCCCGATCAACGCGCGCACGGTCTGGTACCTGATCGCCTGGCACGAGGCAGGGCCTCAACTGAAGGGCATCGGCGAAGCCGCACTCTTCCCCGGCCATAGCAAAGAGTTCCCTGCCGATGTAAAACTGAAGCTCACCGAGCTCTGTGAGCGCACAGACAATTGGGCCGAACGCGCCATGACCGACCTGGTGGACGTGCCCAGCGTGCGCTTCGCCGTGGAGCAATGCCTGCGCGACCTCGAAGCCGGCGGCACCAAGACGCTCTTCCCTTCCGCCTTCACGCTTGGCAAGCAAGGCATCCCCATCAATGGCCTGGTCTGGATGGGCGACAAGAGCACCATGAAGCAGCGCATCCGCGAGCAGATCGAAAGCGGTTGCACCACGGTGAAGATGAAGATCGGGGCGATCGGGATCGGCGATGAGCTCGAGCTTCTGCGCGCCGTGCGGAAAGAGTACAACGCGGATGACATCACCTTGCGCGTGGATGCCAACGGCGCATTCAGCGCCCA
>DAORNP010000014.1:18949-25781 GCA_035441065.1 Flavobacteriales bacterium
GCGCGAGCACGCCCATTCCCATCGCGCTGGATGAAGACCTCATCGGCCTGAACACGCACGACGCGAAAGTGGACCTGCTCGACCATGTGAAGCCGCAGCACATCGTGATCAAGCCCAGCCTGGTGGGCGGCTGGAACGCGACACGCGAATGGGTCGAGTTGGCAAAGGGGCGCAACATTGGCTGGTGGATCACCTCGGCGCTCGAGAGCAGCATCGGCCTCAACGCCATCGCACAATTCACCGCCACGCTGAATGTGAGCACCGCGCAGGGCCTCGGTACCGGAAAAGTCTATGCGAACAACATCCCCTCTCCTTTGCTGGCGGAGCGAGGCTTCCTGCGTTACCGACCGGAGGGGGAGTGGGACCTCTCTTTGCTCGATGGCTGTGCGCTCACCCTACCCTGCCATTGCGAAAGCCTTCGAGCGGGTCACTGTTGATGGCTGCACCCTGCGATGCGGAGAGCTGTGGAGCTCGCTGGAAAAGCGTTCCCGCCTGAAGCGTGACACTTGGCTGCGCGACCTGCATGGAACAGTGAACGACCTCTATCTGCGGAGGCGCATCCTTGCCACCACCAGCGGCACCACCGGCCCGCCCAAGCAGTTCACCATCCCCGCACGCGACCTGGTCATGAGCTCCCGCCTTACCGGAGCCACCTTCGGCCTGATGCCCGGCGATCGCGTGCTGCATTGCCTGCCCGCGCTATACGTCGCAGGCAAGATGATGCTGGTGCGCGCCTTCGCATTGGGCCTCGACATCCACTTCATCGATCCGCGCGGCAGCGTGCTCGACAATTTGAAGTCGGCCGATCGCTTCCGGTTCACCGCAATGGTGCCGCTGCAACTGCATCGCGCCATTCAAGAAGACCGCGCGCGCGTAGAGCGGCAATTCGAGATCATCCTGCTCGGCGGTGGCCCGGTGAGCGATGCGATGCTCGACGACATCCGCACGCTCGATGTGCAAGTGTTCCAGAGCTACGGCAGCACCGAGACCGTTACGCATGTGGCCATCCGCCCGATCAATGGCCCCGCGCCGGAAGACCACTTCACCGCCATCGGCGATTGCCATTTCGCACGCGACCCACGCGGCTGCCTCGTGGTGTACACGCCGCATCTCACCACCAAGCAGCACGTCACCAATGACCTCATCGAGCTCATAGACGACACGCATTTCCGCTGGCTCGGCCGCATCGACAATGTGATCCTGAGCGGCGGCAAGAAGATCTTCCCGGAGCAACTCGAAGCGAAGACCGCTGGCGTGATCCCTTACCCGCACTACTTCTCGCAGGTGCCCGACCCCGTTCTCGGGCAAGCCGTGATGCTCGTCCTGGAAACCGACCTGCCGCAGGACCAAGTTCTTCCCGAAGTGATGGGGAAGCTCATGAACGCGCTCCATCCGCACGAGTGGCCAAGGCGCGTGCAGGCGCTGCGAAGGATCCAGCGAACGGAGAGCGGAAAAATGATTCGCGGCTAGAGTCCATCTTCGGCGCTCAATCCTGAAGAGTATGGTCGTCCGCATTGTGAAAATGACATTCGCGCCGGAGAGCACCGCGCGCTTCCTTGAACTCTTTGAGGGCTGGAAGCCGCGCATCCGTACCTTCCACGGATGCCGCCACCTGGAGCTGCTGCGCGACACCATCGACCCACGCATCTTCTTCACTTACAGCCATTGGGACAGTCTGGCTGATCTGGAGCGCTACCGTGCCAGCGATGTTTTCAGCGAGGTCTGGCCCACCGTGAAGCCCCTCTTCGCCGCACCTACCGAAGCCTGGACCGTGGATCGCGTGGAGCATCTGCCTTGAACGGAGCTGCTTTGCACGATCTTCGCCCAGCTCCGCCCTAATAGCACCGCATGACCCGCACCGGCATCCTATCCTTCGCACTGCTCCTCCCCTTCGCCTGCTTTGCCCAACGAAGCGCGAATGAGCATATTGCCGCCGCCCGCGCCGCCTATGCCATTGACTCACTGGACATTGCGCTGGCGCACGCCGATAGCGCCATAAAGGCTGATGCAGCGCTGGATGGCGCCCTCAAGTTCCGCGGCGACATCAAGCAGCGCCAACGGAATTTCCATGGTGCGCTCATGGATTACGCCAAAGCCGAGAAGCAGGACCCCAGCGATGCGCGCCTCTATGTGAGCCGTTCGGCCGTCCACATCACGCAAGGCAATCTGAAAGAAGCCGTGCGCGATTGCGACCGTGCCATCGACCTGGACCCGAAGGACGCCGATGCCTGGTATAACCGCGCCTGCGCCGATTACATAGGCCGTAACAACGATGGCGCCATGAAGAGCCTCGAGCGCGCCGTGAAGCTCAAGGGCGACCACGCGGAAGCGCTTTTCCTGCGCGGCGTGGTTCGCGGCGAGCAATTCAAGGAGGAGGCCGGAATCGCCGACCTGGAGGCTGCGCTACGGCTGAATCCCGATATCCCGGGCGGATGGATGAGCCTTGGCGTGCTTCAATTCGAGAACAAGCAATACGATGCGGCCATCGCCACCTTCACGCGCGTGATCGACACCGACGACCCGGAGAAGCGCACCGCCTATTACTACCGCGCCGACTGCCACTACGCCAAACGCGACAAGGACGCTGCCTGCCCCGACTTCCGGAAATGCGCCGAGTTGGGCGACAAGGACGCGCAATTCGTTGTGCGCAACTACTGCATGACCGACGCGGAGACCATCCCGAAGAAGCCGCGAAAACAGCGCAAGTCGGTAATCGAGTTCTGATTCATTCCATTGCCAGGAAAGAAAAGCGCCGGAAGCGATTGCTCCCGGCGCATCTCATTCGTTCGGTTGCTTCAGGCGGCCTTCGCCTCCCACACTTCCTCAGCCACGCGCTTCAGTCCGACCAGGTGCTCCACCCAGTTGCGTCCTGCTTCGCGCGCACGGCGTGCGGCATCGGGCAGTCCAGCGAAGTCACCTTGCCAGAGCTCAACACGGGTCCCATCGCCATCGGCGATCAAATGCAAGTCAACCGTGGTATGGCTCGCGGGCTCATCGGGCAATTTGCTTGCAGGACTGTAGGTGGTGTAGCGCAGGCGCACACCGGGCTGGGCGGCCATGATGGTGCCTTTGGCCACGAGCGTCTGATCGCCGCTCTCTTCACGCACGAACCACTGCACCGGCATGCCGGGACGGAGTTCGCAGCAAGGCATGGCGCCCATATACAAACGGGCCAGCTTCGGCTCCGTGAGTGCTTTCCAAACCGCAGCCGGAGGAGCATCGACCAGCAGGGTGCGCAGCACGTTGGTTTCAGGGTCTTGGATGTTCATGATGTTCGCGGCGCGGCAGGTACCGTGCCAATTAGATAACGCCGACACCCCCGGTTGGTTTCATGCCCAAGCTGTTAACGAAGGTCAACAAGGGCTGACAGGTTGGCCGCGATGCGCGCTTGAGCAGGCAACGATGCAATTGGGCCAGGAACCGGCAAACTGCGGTCCCCCGTGAAGGACGCCCATCTGACCACTCAGCCACTTTGCCTGCGACGACCCGCGTTCTTGGCAGTCGCGCATCTTTGCTCGCCACCATGCCCGGGATCCTCGTCGATGCATACAAGGTCAAGGACCTGAACTCCGGGTTAGGGCAATTCTCGCTGCAATTCATCAAGGCACTGGGCACCAAGCAGCACGCCCGGCCCATCCGTCTTCTCGTGCCGAAGGGCTTCAGTGCAAAGCTGCTCCAGCCTGAGCGAACCATAGAGGACAGCCCGCTGCTCAGGCTCTTTCCCTCTGCTGGAGGCCGCTTCGACCTGTGGCACTCGCTCTATCAGTTCCCGTCGCACAAACCGCCGCGCGGCACGCCTTGGCTGCTCACAATTCATGACCTGAACTTCATCGCGGAGAAGTCCGGCACCAAAGCGGACCGCTACCTGCGCGATATGCAGCGCGACATCGACCGCGCAACGGCAGTGGTTGCCATATCGCATTTCACGCGCATGCAGATTGAAGAGCGCATCAACCTGCGCGGCAAGGCCATTCGCGTGATACACAACGGCGTGGCACTGCCGGGAAACCGCAATGCACCGCTGCCTCGGGGTATCGGGCCTTGGCCATACTTCCTCGCCATCGGGGTGCTCAAGCCGAAGAAGAACATCCACGCGCTGCTTCCGGTTCTTGAGCACTTCCCCGAGCACAGGCTGGTGATCGCCGGCAACAACGCCACCCCTTATGGCGAAGAGGTGAAGCGGGCAGCGGCAGCCCTGCCATGGCATGACCGCATCCACTTTCTCGGGACTGTGGACGACGATGCACGCGCTGCACTTTACGCGCATTGCCAAGCGCTCCTGTTCCCCTCAACCGCCGAGGGATTCGGCATGCCCGTGGTGGAAGCGCTCGCCATGGGCAAACCTGTCATTGCCCGTCGCAGTACGAGCGTGCCCGAAGTCGGTGGCGAGCATGCCGAGTACTTCGATGACCTCGATGCAGCATCCATTGCTCGCGCCATAAATCGTGGCTTGGCGCGCTGGCATGGCGATACCGCATACGCCGATGCCGCTATCCGACACGCCGCAACTTTCTCATGGGACCATTGCATCGATGCGTACATGCGGCTCTACGACAGCTTGCTCACGAAACGATAGCCGATCCGTGGACCTCAGATGGCCGAACCACTGAAGGAGATGTTCAACCAGGCGTACTTCGAGCGCTTGGCGAAGGAGACGGAAGCCGTGTACCCGAAACTGAGGCGTGCAGATTTCATACGGGAGCTGCAGCGCGGCAATGAAGCGCGTGAGCTGAACGCCCGCATGCGGCATGCGGCCATCACGCTGCGCAGCCACCTGCCTTCCGATTTCCGCGAAGCCGTGAGCGTGTTAAAGGAAGTGGCTCCACGCATGCCCAAGGGCTACACCGCGCTGCTCTACCCGGACTTCGTCGGCCAATTCGGGCACGATGACCCGGCCTTCTCGCTCGATGCGTTGAAGTACTTCACCTCGTTCGGTTCATCGGAATTCGCCGTGCGCGAGTTCTTCCGCCGCGAGGCAAAGGGCACACTGAAGGTGATGCGGGGCTGGGCCGAGGACGACAACGAACATGTGCGCCGCCTGGCGTCAGAGGGAAGCCGCCCGCGCCTGCCTTGGTCGTTCCGTTTGGATGCCGTGCTAAAGGAACCAAAGCTGACCACACCGATCCTCGAGCGATTGCGCTCCGATGAATCGCTCTACGTCCGGAAATCGGTGGCCAATCACTTGAACGATTTCAGCAAGGACCATCCGGAGTACATGGTGGAGTTGTTGCGGTCCTGGAACCTCGCGCACCCGCATACAGCCTGGATCGCCAAGCATGCCAGCCGCACGCTGATCAAGGCTGGTGATCCGGCAGCGTTGGCTTTGTTCGCGTTCGATACGAATGCGAGCCTACGCGTGGATGATCTGCAGGTCTCTCCGAAACGCCTGAAGCTTGGCGATACCATGGAAATCTCCTTCACCGTTGTTTCCGAAGCCTCACGCTCACAGCAACTCGTGATCGACTACGCCATCCACTACCGTAAGGCGAATGGCAGCACATCGAGGAAGGTCTTCAAACTGAAAGAGCTGGAACTCCCAGCGAAGGCATCCATCAACCTGGGCAAGCGCCAGCGGATCGTTGACTTCAGCACGCGCAAGCACCACGCCGGCGAGCACCGGGTCGAGATCATGGTGAATGGCCGGATCATGGCGCCTGGGACCTTCCACCTTGCGCTCTGAACCTATTCATGCCTCAGCGCCCTCACCGGATTCGTTTGCGCGGCCCTGATTGCCCGGAAGCTCACCGTCAACGCAGCGATCAGCAGCACCACAAGCGCCGCGAGTACGAACACCAGCGGCTCGATGTGCGTGCGGAAGGCGAACTTCTCCAGCCAAGGGCCCACGCCGAACCATGCCAGCGGCACAGCTACCACCGCGCCCACCAGCACCAGCAATAGGAAATCCAGCGTCACGAGGTAGGTGATGCGCAGCGTATCTGCCCCCATGACCTTCCGGATGCCGATCTCGCGCGTGCGCTTCTCGGCCGTCCATGATGCGAGTGCGAAGAGCCCGAGGCACGCGATGAACACCGCGAGCAGCGAGAAGACTCCGACGAGTTTCGCCAAGCGGCCCTGCGCTTCATACTGCATGTTCAACTGGTCATCGAGGAACTGGTACTCGAATGGGAATTGCGTGGTGCGGTTGTTCCACTCTTTGCGCGCGGCCTCGATCACCGGCGTGGGATCACCGCCTTCGGTGCGGATGTAGATGTAGCGCAGCCATTGGCCGATGTCGTTGGTCATGTCGAACACGAAGGGCTGCACGGCTTTGAAGAGCGGGTCGAATGCGAAGTCCTTGGTAACGCCGATGATGCGTTCTTCTCCATGCGGCTTGTCCATGCGATCGCCGAGCGCCTTCGTTGGGTCATCGGGATGCGTTTGGCGCGCGAAGGTTTCATTCACGATTACGCTGAGCGAATCATCGCCGGGGAACTCACGCGAGAACCAGCGACCCGCAAGCAGCTCGATGTCCATAACCTGTTGGAACTCGGGGTTCACGTAGAGGCAAGGCAGGTAGGTCCACTTACCCTGCTCCATGGTGCCCCAATTGAACTCGTGCGTGTTGTGCTTCTTGCCGATGATGTCGTTGGCCCAGCCCACGGCTTTCACGCCGCTGATCTTCTTCAGCTCGGGGAAGACCGAGATGTACACGTCGTGCATCGGTGCGCGCACGGGGATCAGGATCACTTGCTCCTTGTTGAAGCCGAGATCCACGGTCCGCAGGTGGTCGTGCTGCTTCTTCACGAACACGGTGCCAATGATCAGCACCAACGCGATTACGAACTGCACCACGACGAGCGACTTCCGCAGCGCCTGCCCCCTGGATGTGCCA
>DAORNP010000014.1:25801-31274 GCA_035441065.1 Flavobacteriales bacterium
GTTGGAACGAAGAGAGGAAGAACGCTGGATAAACGCCGCTCAACAAACCTACCACCACCGCGAGGCCCAGCACGCCCAGCACGAGCATCGAAGGCAACGGGATCGTCTCACCCGCCAGTTGGTTGAACGCCGGCATCAACAACTTGATCAAAAGCAAGGCGATCAGCGCCGCGACCAAACTCATCAGCACGCTCTCCAGCAGGAACTGACCGATCAACTGCCCGCGCGTGGCACCATTCGTCTTGCGCACGCCCACCTCACGCGCACGGTACGCGCTGCGTGCCGTTGCTAGGTTCATGAAGTTCACGCCCGCCAGCACGATGATGAAAAAACCGATCGCCCACAGGATATTCACGCTGCCCTTGTCCCCGTTCTGCCGCATCTCGAAATCGAGCTAGCTGGTGAGGTGGATGTCCGCGAGCGGTTGCAGCTCGTGGCCGATCTGGTCCTTGAGGAAATCGGGGTAGTATTTCTGGATGAAGGCCGGGAATATCCGGTCCACTTCCGCCTTGCTGATGCCCTCCTTCAGCCGCACGTAGGTCCAGCAGGGGTTCCAGACCCAGTTGTTCTTCTCGATGTTGCGCCAGAACTGTGTGATCGTGTAGAACGAGACCAGTCCAGTGAACTTGATGTGCGAGTTCTGCGGGATCTCGCCGAGGATGCCCGTCACCTGCACGTCCATCGCGTTGTCCCACTTCATCATCTGGCCCATGGGATCGGCATCGCCGAAGTACTTCTTGGCGAGCTCCTGCGAGAGCACGATGCTGCCAGGCTTGGTGAGCGCGGTTTTCGGATCACCTTGGATGAGCGGGTAGTTGAAGATGTCGAACACGGTGCTGTCCACCAGGTAGAGTCCGCTCTCGGTGAACATCCTGTCGGTGCTGAGGCTGTCGCCGACCTTCAATGTATGCTCCGGGTCCTGGAAATCGAACCAGCGGCAATAGCGTTCGATCAGCTCCGGATGGTCGTGGAAGAGCGTGGGCCCGAGGCCGAAGACCATGCTGCTGCTGTGCTCGCCCTGCCCCTCCATCTCGATCTCGCCCACCACGCGATGCACGCGCTCATGGTCCGGAACGAAGCGGTCGAAGCCGCGCTGGTGCCGCACATACAAGCCGATCAACACGAAACACGCAATGCCCGTGGCGAGGCCCAGCAGGTTGATGAGGGCGTAGAGCTTCTGCTTCCAGAGGTTGCGGAAGGAGACGAGGAGCACGTTCTTCAGCATGGGTGCTTTAAGGGGTGAGGCAAGGTGCTCCGACTTGCCGCACATGCGAGGAAAATGGTGGGCTGGCGTTGGGGAGATGATGAGCGGTTGAGCGGATTCGTTCCGGAACCTTAACGATCCATCCTCCTCTAGCGAACAACACATTGGTTTCATTTGTAACCATTACGAACCGAACCATGATGCCTGCCTCCTCCATCGGCTACTGGTGCTCCATCGCGGCGCATCAATACTTCGCGCGGTTGCAGGGGAAGCTGAAGCACCTGGACATCACGCACTGGTTCTACGTGCTGCTGGTCATCGAGGAGGGAAAGGGCGCCTTGAGCCAGAAGGAATTGGCCGACAAACTGGATCTGGACAAGGTGGCCATGACGCGCGCTCTCGACCACTTGGGCGAGAAAGGCTTCGTGGAACGATGCGAATGCGAAGGGGACAGGCGGAAGCACCTCATCAAGCTCACCCCCAAGGCCAAGCCCGCCGTGAGGTCGATCCGCAAGGCCTATGAGGAACTGAACGATGAAGCCCTTCTGGGCGTGAAAAAGGCAGACCGCCTGGCCTTCATGGAGCAATTGATGCGCGTCGTGAAGAACCTGCGGCCCACGGACGAACCGGTGCCAGTGACCACCAAGCGCTTACACGCATGAAGAAAGCGATCTACAGCCTATGCATCGTTCCCCTGATGCTTGTCGCATGTGGTGGAAGTGAAGATCAAGCGGCAGTTGGCGGCGCCATGCCTCCCATGGCCGTGCAAGTGCATGTGTTGAAGGCCGAGTCCTTGGACAATTCCATCACCACCACAGGCACATTGCTGGCCAATGAGGAAGTGGATCTTGTGAGCGAGCTCGCAGGGCGTGTCACGATGATCGGATTCCAGGAAGGCGGCCATGTGGGCGCCGGACAAGCGCTGGTTCGCATCAACGACGATGAGCTGCAAGCGCAACTGCGCAAGGCAGAAGCGAACCTTAAGCTCGGAACTGACGACGAAGCCCGCAAGAAGCAGCTGCTCGCCGTGAACGGCATCAGCCAAGAACAGTACGATGCAGCGCAGGCACAGCTTGCCGCGTTGCAGGCTGATGCGGACCATCTCCGCGCGCAGATCGCCAAGAGCACCATACGAGCTCCGTTCAGCGGAAAGGTCGGTTTGCGGTCCATCAGTGAGGGCGGTTTCGTAGCCAGCAATACGCGCATCGCGAAGCTTCAGCAGACCGACCCGATGAAAGTGGAATTCGCCGTGCCCGAACGCTATGGTCGGATCATGAAGACCGGTGCTCTGATCAACTTCACCCTGGAAGGCGATACGAGTACCTACACCGGAGAGGTGTACGCGGTGGATCCGAGCGTTGACGCCACCACCCGCACGGTGAAGGTGAGAGCGAGGAGCAGGAATCAAGATGGCCGACTCTTCCCTGGCGCGTTCGCGAAGGTGGAGGCGCGCTTGGAGCGATTGAACGACGCGCTGATCATCCCAGCCGAAGCGCTCATCCCCGATATACAAGGTCAGAAGGTGCTGCTGATGAAAGGCGGCAAGGCGGTGAGCGCCCGGGTGCAACTTGGCAACCGGACAGCGAACAGCGTGCAGCTCACCAGCGGTGTGCAAGCGGGCGATTCCGTGATCATCACCGGCCTGCTCGCCCTGCGTGAAGGGATGGCGGTGCGGGCGCTCCCGGCCACAGCGCCCGCGAAATCGGAAGTGAGCGAGAGCACCGCGCGATGAACATCAGCTCCATCAGCATCAACCGCCCGGTGCTCGCATCGGTGATCTCGATCCTGATCGTGCTCTTCGGCGCCATCGGGTTCGGCTTCCTTGGCGTGCGCGAGTACCCGAGCGTTGATCCGCCGATCATCACGGTGACCACCAATTATGTGGGTGCCAACGCGGACATCATCGAGAGCCAGGTCACCGAGGTGCTGGAGGAGAGCATCAACGGCATCGCCGGCATCCGCACGCTCACCAGTGTGAGCAGCGATGGCCGGAGCACCATCACCGTGGAATTCGAATTGGACGTGGACCTGGAGGCCGCAGCGAATGATGTGCGCGATCGCGTGAGCCGGAGCCTGCGCAACCTGCCGGCCGACGTGGACCCCCCGATCGTGGCCAAGAGCGATGCCGACTCCAGCCCGATCCTCTCCATGACCATCCAGAGCGACCAGCGCAACCTGCTTGAGCTGAGCCAGATCGCCAACGATGTGTTCAAGGAGCGCTTGCAGACCATCGCCGGGGTGAGCGCCATCAACATATGGGGCGAGAAGAAATTCAGCATGAAGCTGATGCTCGATCCGGTGAGGATGGCAGGCTTCAATGTCACTCCGATGGATGTGCGCAACGCGCTCAGCCGCGAGAACGTGGAGTTGCCGAGCGGTCGGATCGAAGGCTTCAACACGGAGCTCAGTATCCGCACACTGGGGCGCTTGACTACTCCGGAGGAGTTCAACAACCTCATCATCCGTGACGACGGCGGACCGGTGGTGCGCCTGAAGGACATCGGAAACGCCGAACTGCGGCCGGAGAACGAACGCTCGCTGTTGCGTGGGAACGGAGGCGTGGCGCAGGTCGCCGTAGCGGTGACGCCCCTGCCCGGGAGCAACTACGTGGCCATTGCTGACGAGTTCTACAAGCGGGTGGAACAGATCAAGAAAGACCTGCCGCAGGATCTGCGCTACAATGTGGCGCTCGATACCACCATTGGCATCCGCAAGGCGATCCTGGAGGTGGAGGAGACCATCCTCATCGCCTTCGGGCTGGTGGTGCTCATCATCTTCATCTTCCTCCGCAACTGGCGCACCACCTTGATCCCCGTGATGGCGATCCCGATCTCATTGGTCGGCTCGTTCTTCATCATGTACGTATCGGGCTTCAGCATCAACATCCTCACGCTGCTTGCCATCGTGCTCTCCACCGGCGTTGTGGTGGACGACGCGATCGTGGTGCTGGAGAATATCTATGCCAAGATCGAGGGCGGCATGGACCCGATGAAGGCCGGGCACGCAGGATCCAAGGAGATCACCTTCGCCATCATCAGCACCACCGTCACCTTGGCGGCTGTCTTCCTGCCCATCATCTTCCTCAGCGGCTTGACGGGTCGCCTGTTCCGTGAGTTCGGTGTGGTGGTGGCCGGATCGGTCATCATCAGCGCGGTGGTCTCACTCACGCTCACGCCCATGATGAGCGCGCGCTGGCTCAAGCACAAGGACACCCACAGCCACTTCTTCGAAGTGACCGAACGCTGGTTCCACCGCCTATCGGGGGCGTACGAACGCTCACTTGATTCCTTCATGCGAAGGCGGTGGCTGGTGTTCCCGGTCATCCTCGTCAGCGTGGGCCTCACTGTGCTAGCCTTCTTCAACCTGCAGAGCGAACTGGCACCAGCCGAGGACAAGAGCCGCTTCATGGTGCAGAGCACCGCCCCCGAGGGCACGAGCTTCGAGTTGATGAACTCCTACCTGGCCGACATCATCGGCGTGGTTGACACCCTGCCCGAGCGGCAAGCCTTGATCAGTGTAACAGCACCCGGCTTCGGCACGGCTTCGGCCACCAACAATGGCTTCGTGCGCGTAACGCTGGTGCAGCCGGACAAGCGCACCAAGACACAGGATGAGCTGGCCAAGGACGTGATGGCGAAAGTGCAGCGCTTCAACCTCGCCAAGAGCATCGTTATCCAGGAACCCACCATCGGCGGAAGCCGGTTCGTATCGCTGCCGGTGCAGTATGTGATCCAGGCGCCGGACTTCGAACGCTTGCGCGAGATCATCCCGAAGTTCATGGAGAAGGCCGCAGCCGACAAGACCTTCCGCGTCACGGACCTCAACCTGAAGTTCAACAAACCCGAGGTCAACGTGGAGATCGATCGCGATCGCGCGCGCGCCATGGGGGTGAGCATGCAGGATATCGCGGAGACCTTGCAGCTCTACTTCAGCGGCCAGCGTTACGGCTACTTCATCATGCAGGGCAAGCAGTACCAGGTGATCGGCCAGGCCACGCGCGACAACCGGGATGCGCCCATCGACCTCAAGAGCGCGTATGTCCGTAACGACAAGGGTGAATTGATCCAGCTGGACAACCTGGTGCGCATGAGCGACCGCAGCACACCGCCGCAGCTCTTCCGCTATAACCGCTATGTGAGCGCCACCGTGATGGCCGACCCCGCCGAAGGCTTCACCATCGGCGACGGCATTAAAGCCATGGACCGCATCGCCGGTGAAGTCCTCGATGACAGCTTCAGCACATCGCTCGCAGGTGTGAGCAAGGAGTTC
>DAORNP010000014.1:31291-42007 GCA_035441065.1 Flavobacteriales bacterium
GCAGCAGCATCTGGTTCGCGCTCGGGCTGGCGCTGGTGCTCATCTTCCTCATCCTCGCAGCGCAGTTCGAGAGCTGGCTGGATCCCTTGGTGGTGATCTGCACTGTTCCGCTCGCGCTGGCCGGCGCCCTGCTCAGCCTGTGGATCGGCGGGCACACGATCAACATCTTCTCACAGATCGGCGGCATCGTGCTCATCGGCCTCGTCACCAAGAACGGCATCCTCATCGTGGAGTTCGCCAATCAACGCAAAGAGCAGGGCCTGAAGAAACTGGAGGCCGTAGTCGACGCTGCGAGCCAACGCTTCCGCCCTATCCTCATGACCAGTCTCGCTACAGTGCTTGGTGTGCTGCCCGTCGCTTTGGGCTTGGGTGCTGCCGCGAAGAGCCGTGTGCCCATGGGCGTCGCCATCATCGGTGGACTGCTGTTCGCGTTGATCCTGACGCTGTATGTGGTGCCGGCGCTGTACAGCTTCATGAGCCGTGAAGTGAAGCCCGCCAATGCCGACCGTAGTGCCGACCCTCATGGTCGACCCGAGGAAGGCGAAACACCCGCGCTCGCATGAGGGCATTGATCCTTGCTACCGTCCTATGGGCCACGGCGATGGCGCACGCGCAGGTGCTTACCGCCGATGAGGCCGTGCGCATCGCCATCGAGCAGAACCACGGCATCCGCATGGCCCGACTCGATGCGCGCAGCGCTGAACTGCTGAACAATCCGGGCAATGCAGGCATGCTGCCCACGGTCGACGCCGTTGGCCAGTATAGCCTGGACAACAGCAGCACCAGGCAGACCTTCTTCAGCGGTGAGGTGCGCGAACGCGACAACGCCGACCAGCGCGTGCTCGATGCTGCCGTGCAACTGAACTGGACCATCTTCGATGGCCTAGCGATGTGGGCGGCGAAGGACAGGCTTGAAGCGTTGGAACTCATCGGGCAGACGCAACTGAGGCAGCAGATCGAGGCAACGACCTACGATGTGCTCGCGGCCTACTACCAGCTCGTGCAGGTGCGCAGGGCCATCAATGTGCAGCAGGAAGGTGTGCGCACCTCGCGCGAACGACTCGGCATCGCGGAAGCGGGAGAGCGCATCGGTACGGCGAGCGGACTGGCCGTGGTGCAGGCGCGATTGGACCTGAGCACCGATACAGCCATCGTCCTCGACCTGCAGGTGCAAGAAGCAATGACCTCAACGCGATTGAACTCCTTGCTCGGTCGCGACCCATCAACGCCGATGGAGGTGGCCACTGAAGTCCCTACACCGGAAGCGCTCGACCTCATACAGTTGCAGCAGGCCGCACGGCAGGCGAACAGCGCGTTGCAGCAGGCGCGGTTGCAGCAGATCGCTGCGGACAACAGTGTGAAGGAATTGCGCGGCGCACTGCTCCCGCGCATCGATGTCTTCGGCAACTATGGCTATACGCGCAGCACCAGCGCCGTGGGAATCCTGCAGAGCAACCAAGCGCTGGGGCCAGACTACGGCGCACGCGTGAGCATCCCTCTCTTCCGCGGCTTCCAGATGCGCAATGCGACGGAGGTGGCCAAGGTGGCGCGCGAGCATGCAGCCTTGAACACGCAACTCACGGAACTGAGTTTGGAAGAAAGCATCATGAACGCGTGGAGCGCTTACACCACTGGCGTGCAACGCGTGCAACTCGAAGAGCAGAACCTCATGGGCGCGCGCACGCAGAGCGGTGTGGCACTGGAGAGCTACCGCCTGGGTGTCATCACCGCCGTAGAGCTCCGTGATGTGCAATTGGGCATGGTGAATGCGGAGCAGCGCTTGCTGGTGGCGCGTTTCGAGGCCAAGCTCGCCGAGTTGCAATTGAAGTGGCTAAGCGGCCGCCTCGTGTGAACCGTGCTCAACTGTTACCGGCGTGGTTGTCCAAGCCGGTAATTTCAGCCACATCCTGCGAGCATGCACCCTGCTTCTTCTGCTTTCGGCCATCACCCTACGCGCTAAACCCGGCACCATCACCGTCGATGGTCTTGATCGCACCTATACCCTGCGATTGCCATCGAGCTACAACGGCGGCACGCCCATCCCGCTCGTGATCGCCATGCACGGCGGCTTCGGCATCGGCACGCAGCTCGAGTACCAATCGCAGCTAACGCCCAAATGCGAGTCCGAAGGCTTCATCCTCGTGTCTCCCGATGGCTACCCTAGCCCAATCAGCATCCGCACTTGGAACGCGGGCGGCTGCTGTGGTTATGCGATGAACCAGAACATCAACGATGTGGGGTTCATCTCCGCGCTGGTCGCGCTCCAAGCGCTTCAAATCCTTGTCGAGGTTGAGAAGCTCGTCGCGCAGCCTTGTGCTCTGCTGGTCCATGGCCAGTCGCGTGTTCCGCAGGTTGTTCTGCTGGTCGAGCAGTTGCGCCTCGCGGTTGATGGCATCCATGTGCAATTGCGGGTTGCTCAGCTCGAGGATGGGTTCGCCCGCTTTCACACGCGTGCCATCCTCCACGAAGCGGAGCTTCACGGTGCCGCCTTCCGGTGCATCGAGGAAGACCGTTTGGATGGGTTGCACCGTGCCCGTGACAGGAATGAACTCCTTGAACAGGCCCTTCTCCACGGTCCCGATGGTGACTTTCGCCGTTTCCACGCGCACACGTGATCGGCCCAGCCCGCTGGCCAGCGCCAGTAAGGCAACCATCACCAATAGTCCGCCACCTGCTGCAATGAGCAGGCGACGCCGCCTTGCGGGCCGGGTATCGATAACGCGATCCATGAACGAGGGACGGCAAGGTTCCCGCGCTCCTGATCAGAACGGTAGGAGAATGTGCGGACCGGAAGGCTGCGTGATGGACGGTGAGGCCTCACCAAACGCCCGGCAGCAATCGCTTCACGCCTCTCATGCGCTCCGGGTATTCCGGATAGCGCACACTGAGCAAAGCCTCCTCGTGCCTGATCTTCAGCAGGAGCACGATGAGGCATGCACCGAGCGCGACCCAGCGCAAGGTGCTCGGCGCACCAAAGGCAAGCGCAGCGCCGCATAGCAGCACCGCCGTGTACATGGGGTGGCGCACGAAACGATAGATCCCGCGCACGCTGAGCGTGTTGTTCACGCGCGGATCAGGCATAACGGTAAGGTTCGGGGCACCAAGTGAAACAGCTGCCCAGAGCAGGATCAGAACACCTGCAACGAAGAGCAGCAGGGCCCACCAAGGGATTAGCCAATCACCACCGAAAACGAGCAGCGCGATGCAGGCGAATTGAGCGAGGACAAGGAGCGCAGATCGCATGAGCGATCAGATCGCCCCCTCGCCCAACAGCAGCGCCGGCTCTTCCAGCAGTTGCTTGAAGGTGTTGAGGAAAGCCGCGCCGGTTGCGCCATCCACCACGCGGTGGTCGCAGCTCAGGGTCACCTTCATGGTGTGGCCGGGCACGATGGCGCCATTCTTCACTACGGGTTTCTCCATGATGCCACCGATGGCGAGGATGCAGGCATCGGGCGGGTTGATGATGGCGGTGAACTCCTCGATTCCGAACATGCCGAGGTTGGAGATGGTGAAGGTGTTGCCTTCCCAATCCGCGGGCTGCAGCTTCTTCTCTTTGGCCTTCTTCGCGTAGTCGCGCACCTCGACGCCGATGGTGCGCAGCGCCTTGCCATCCGCGAAGCGAACGACGGGAACGAGCAAGCCTTCCTCCACCGCGACCGCAACGCCGATGTGCACATGCTGGTTGAAGCGGATGCGGTCGCCGAGCCATGAGCTGTTCACCTTGGGGTGCTGCTTCAGGGCCACGGCCACGGCTTTGATCACGAGGTCGTTGAAGGAGATCTTGTCGGGCGCGATGCTCTTGTTGATTGCCTCACGGACTTGCATGGCGCGCTCCATGTCGATCTCGAGCGTGAGGTAGAAATGCGGCGCGGTGAACTTGCTCTCGGCCAGACGGCGCGCGATGGTCTTGCGCATCTGGCTCACCTCCACTTCGGTGAAGGCTTCCACCTGTGGCGCACTGGCAAAGCCTCCGCCACCACGATGGTTCTCGATGTCCTGCTTGGTCACGCGGCCCTCAGGACCGCTGCCGCGCACACGGCTGATATCGATGCCCTTCTCCTCGGCGAGATGACGCGCGAGCGGACTGGCCTTCACGCGGCCGTTGGATGCAGCTGCTGGAACGGGCGCTGGTTTCGGCGCGGCGACCGGTGCAGGTGCTGCGGTCGGTGCCGCCACAGGTGCAGGCGCCACAACGGCGGCAGGCTTCGCTTCGGCCGCTTTCGGCTGCGGTGCATTGGACGCTGCTTCCGCGAGGAGCTTGGTGATATCCTCGCCTTCCTTGCCGAAGACCGCGAGGATGCTATCCACCGCCGCGCTCTTGCCGGCTTGCACGCCGATGTGCAACAGCACACCATCCACGGGGCTCTCGAAATCCATGGTGGCCTTGTCGGTCTCGATCTCGGCGAGCAGGTCGCCGGTCTTCAGCTTGTCGCCAACTTTCTTGTGCCACTTGCTGAGACCGCCTTCGGTCATGGTGTCGCTCAGCTTGGGCATGCGGATGATCTCTGCCATGCTTGAAGTGGTTCAACTAGTTAATTCGGGCGCCTCGAAATACTTTGTTGCGCGAAACCTGATTCCCGGGTAGGGAGGAGGAATAGTGATAAGTGAGTACCAGGGAATCTGGTTCCGCACCGAGGACCAGTTGGCACGAACCAGAAGCACCACCTCCGCCACCGCCCCAATTCTGCCAGAGGTAGCCATCCGCATCCAGTGTCCACGTTCCATTGACAACACTGCTGCCTGATAAGATGACTTCTTGCGGGTTAGTAGCGTATGGACTCATGGCGAGTGTATCCAGGTAAGTCGTGTCCCAATTTGATGCAGGCGACCATTCGTTCTGAATGACGACACCCGCGAAGAGCGGGGTGCCGGTTTCAGGAAGTTCAATGGGGGCAGGAGACACCACATCATCATCCCGTTGGGCGCATCCGACCAGGATTGCAAAAGAGAAGGCGATGTAGGCTCCCGTTCGCATGTTCAATCCTTCTCGAATGGGTAATCGGCCTGCATGTACACATCGGTGTACAGTTCGCTCGCATCTGGCACGGGGCTCTCCTCCGCGAACTTCACGGATTCCTCCACTTCCTTCTTCGCCGCTTCGTCAATGGCCTCCAGTTCGGCTTCGGTGGCCCACTTGTTCGCCAGCAAGGTGGCGCGCACGCTCTCGATGGGATCCTGCTGCTTGTAGGCTTCCACCTCCTCTTTGGTGCGGTACTTCTGCGGGTCGCTCATGCTGTGGCCCTTGTACCGATAGGTCTGGATGTCGAGCAGGATGGGGCCATTGCCTGCCCGCACGTGCTCACAGGCCGTGCTGATGGCCTCATGGACATCCTCGCAACGCATACCGTTCACGGCCACGCCGGGCATGTCGTAGCTCTCGCCCAATCGGCGCAGGTCGTGCACGTTGCTGGTGCGCTCAACACTGGTGCCCATGGCGTACTGGTTGTTCTCGATGATGAAGATCACCGGGAGCTTCCAGGTCATGGCCATGTTGAAGGTCTCGTGCAGGATGCCTTGACGCGCCGCACCGTCGCCGAACATGCACAGGGTGACGTGATCCTCGCCACGGTACCAATCGGCGAAGGCGATGCCGGCGCCGAGGCCGATCTGCCCGCCCACGATGCCATGGCCACCGAAGAGGTTGCGGCTCTTATCGAAGTAGTGCATGCTGCCGCCTTTGCCCTTGCTGGTGCCGGTGGTCTTGCCGTAGAGCTCGGCCATCACGCGGTTGGGGCTCTCGCCCAGCGCGAGCGGGTGGCAGTGGTCACGGTAGCCGGTGATGATGCGGTCAGTCTTTCGAATGGCGGTGACCATGCCCGCGAGCACGGCCTCTTGCCCGATGTAGAGGTGGCAGAATCCACCGAACTTCTGCATGGTGTACAGGTGGCCGCACTTCTCCTCGAAGCGGCGCATGAGCACCATGTCCTTGAACCAGCGCTGGTATATCTCCTTGCCGAAGGTTGAACCATCGCTCGCGGCCTTCGGCTTGGCCTTGGCGGGTGGGGTCTTGGTGCTCATCGGGAAATGCCCAAAGGGCTAGGCGGGCAAATATAACCGTGGGTGTTCCGGCAGGTCGGCGCTCACTTCGGAAGGAACGATGCGTCGAAATGCAGCGGAAGCAGATCGGCGGCGCGGGCCACCTCGATTACTGACCCGGATGATGCCGCCAACAGGATCCGCAAAGGGGCACCCTGCCTCGATTCCTGCTCCAGCAGCGCTTGCCTGCAGATGCCGCACGGCGAAACCGGCGCATCGCCCTTCACTTGCGGAACGGCTACGGCGATGACCTCGACAACTGCTTGGGGGTCCATGGCCATGGCGTGATGCAAAGCAGCGCGCTCGGCGCAGATGCCCGCTGGGAAGCTGGCGTTCTCCTGGTTGTTGCCTTCCACCACCTGTCCATCGGCCTGGCGCAGCGCAGCGCCCACGAAGAAGCGCGAATAGGGCGCGTAAGCACGTGCCGAAGCAGTAACGGCGCGCTCCACCAACTCCTTATCGGCAGCGGGTAATTCGTTGATGGGCGATCGCCGGTAGGTGATCGTATGCTCGTGGTGCTCAGCCATGCGTTGGTCGAAAGGCGGGCGAAGGTACTTGAACCCTTTTCCCATCAAGCCCTCCAACGCGGCGCCCCGCATAGATTTGGCGCCCTGCCTTTGGAACTCGCCGAGTGCATAGAACGCTTCGCCCCTATCACCCTTGAGGAGATGGACGGCGTGAAGCTGCAGGACCGCGTGGATACCAAGTACGTGCTGCCGGCTTCTGAACTGCCGGCCCTGTTGGAGAAGATGGTGCCGCACTACCGCATGCTGGAAGTGAATGGCCAGCGCGGCACCGCCTACCGCAGCCTCTATTTCGACACGCCTGACCTGAAGCACTACCGCGACCACCACAACAAGCGCACGTTCCGCAGCAAGGTGCGCTACCGCGAGTACATCGGCAGCGGGCTTGCCTTCCTGGAAGTGAAGCGCAAGACGGGCCGTGGCCGCACCGACAAGAAGCGCATACGCGTGGAGGGGATCCCGGATCAACTGCTCGGCGAGCACCTGCGCTTCGCTCAGGAGGCCGCGCGTGACAACAGCCCCTTGGTGCCCGCGCTCTGGAACCATTTCACCCGATACACCTTCGTGGCGAAGGACCGGCCCGAGCGGCTCACCATGGACCTCGACCTGCGCTTCAGCGACCCCAACGGGGAAGGCAGGCTCGGCAACATCGTGGTGGCCGAACTGAAGCAGGAGCGCGCCGACCGCCAATCGCCATTCGTGCAACTGGTGCGCGCCATGGGCGAGCGGCCCAGCGGCATGAGCAAGTATTGCATCGGCATGCTCACCTTGCGGCGCCCGGTGAAGCACAACGCATTCAAAGAGGTATTGCTGCGGCTCAACAGGCTGCGCAACGCCGCATGAACAACTGAACGAACCGCATGAAATTCCTCGGCTGGGAGATCTTCCACGACGACTTCTGGGAACTCCTCTTCAAGTTCGGCTTGAACCTGCTGGTGGTGTACATCCTTATCCGCCGCATCTACTACCCCATCCACCGCAAGAAGGACTTCCTCTTCACCTACTTCCTCTTCAACGTCCTCATCTTCTTCCTGTGCGGCCTGCTGAGCAGCGTGAAACTGAGCACCGGATTCGCCTTCGGCCTCTTCGCCATCTTCAGCATCCTCCGCTACCGCACCGAGCAGATCAGCATCAAGGACATGACCTACTTGCTCGCGGTGATCGCCCTTGCGGTGATGAACGCCCTCTTCGGCAAGAAGGTGAGCCTGGTGGAGCTGATCTTCACCAATGCGATCATCCTGATAGCGGCCTATGTGCTCGAGCATCTCTGGCTCACGCGGCACGAGGCCATGCGCCAGATCATTTACGAGCGCATCGAATTGATCAAGCCCGAGAAGCGCGAAGAGCTTTACGCTGACCTGCACCAGCGCTTGGGCGTGAAGGTGAGCCGCGTGGAGATGGGCCGCATCGACCTGCTGCGCGACACCGTGCAGATGCGCGTGTTCTACTACGACGATGAACAGGGCGACCGCTCGTTCACCGAGATGGCGCGCGATGATTCGGATGATTGAGGACTGAAGGTTCTAGGACGCTTGAGGCCGTGTGCGCCCGGCCCCTTCAACCGTTGCCTTTGAGCAGCTGCTGCCCGATGCCGCAATGCAGGCAACGCCGCTTGGTGCAATAGCTGTTCTTCAACTCGATGAGTGCTTGGCCGCGCGCAGCGGTATCGGCAGCGAGGCCCAAGGCCGCCCAGCCATCGAGCAATGTATTGCGCTCGGCGGGCATGCGCTCGAGCAGGCTCATGGCGCGATCGGCGAAATCCACGCGACCTAAGAGGCGGCCTAGGGCGAAGAGCGCGGGCACGATGGCGTTGATGATGATGTGGTCGGCGCCGGCCGTTCCCAATCGCTTCGGCCTCGGATCGCTGGGCTTGTCGAAGACGTAGTGCTCGCGCCAATAACCTGGGGCTTCCACATCGAGCAAGGCGCGCAGCGCTTGCGGATCGTCGGTGGCCAACAGATCACCGAAACCGCCTTCGCAGCGCATGAGCAGCTGCGCCAACTGCGCGATGCGCACCGTGGGCAGGTTGATGGGCCGCATGCGCGCGAACTTCCACGCGGCCACGGGCGCGGGACGTAATCCGTGCAAACCGGCGAGCAAACGGTGCTCCTGCTGCAAGGCGCGCGGGTAGTCGTCCACGAAATCAACCTGCAACAGGCCGGCTTGGCCGAAGAGCAGGGCCTCGGTGCGCAGCGCATCGTCGCGGTACTTGAGAACCGCTTTCAATGGCAGGGCGTGCGCGAGCATGCCGAAGGGCTCCGCATTCACCTTCAGCCCGAACGCGCGCGCGAGCATGTGGTACATAAGTTCGGCAGGATCGCTGTTCAACTGCTTGAAGAGCGACTCCACTTCCACCGTCTTGCGCTCGAGCCGCTCGATGAGCACGCGCTCCAGCCAGGCGCTGGTGCGCAACCGATTGACCTGCGTGAGCTGCTGCGCGCATGGAACAAAGCCCTTGGAACGCATGAGCGAGCGGTACACGCCGATCCGTTCGGTGGAGATGCGCGGGAGCAATTCAATGGTAGGCAGTTCGCGACCGCTGAGCGTTCGCACCTCGGAATCGTGCTCGTACACCACATGCAGCACCACGTTCTCGTACGCTGGATCATCGTTGTGGCCATGCGCATTCCATTCGCTGCTGCGCAGGTGCACTTCCACCGTGCCCGCCCAGAGCTGCCCATCAATGCGCACCTGCGCGTCGGAAAGGTCAGGCCCGCTATTGCGTTGGATGCGTCCGGGCTTCAGCACCTGCACCTCGCGGCCATCGGTGGTGAGCAGCGCGCGCGCTTCGTAGAGCCCCTGCTCCCAGATGAACTGCAGCAGGTCCTCGCCGTAGGGGAAGGCGGGGTCGAGGAGGAAGGAAGCGTGCAATGGCCCGGAGCGCATGTGGTGAAAATAGGTGATGGTGGGACGAGGCCATCAGGTCGCTTCCATCAATCGCCAACGGCCCCATTCGGTGCAACGCGCTACACGCACCGTGCCACAGCGCCTTTATCAAGGGGGTTGTTATAGACCCCCTCCAAAATTTGGAGCGCTCGTTCCAAGCACTCAACTTCGTTCGTCCAATACCCTTTGTCATGTTCCCGCATCACGCATCACGCATCACGCATCCCGCATCACGCATCACGCATCACGCATCACGCATCACGTTTCAACGGCCTGAGAGCATGGCTGATTGCGCTAGTTGCTTTCTGCGCGCATGAAGCGGCGGCGCAGATGACCGTCAGCCTCACCCCTTCCAATCACAACGGGTACAACATCACCTGCTTCGGTAAGAAGAACGGCGCCATTGATGCCACGGTAACAGGCGGAACCGCACCGTACAGCTTTACGTGGTCTAACGGCAGCAGCGCCGAGGATATCGCCGACCTGGCCGCAGGTTATTACAAATTGGTGGTCACCGACTCGCTCAACGCCAGCGCTGAGGCCGAGATCACGCTCGTAGAACCGACCGCCCTGCGCCTCGCTGCGGCGCCCTTCACCTACCCCAATGGGCTGAACCTGAGTTGCCACGAATGCTACAACGGAAGCATCGACGTGACGGCGACCGACGGCGTTCCGCCCTACACCTACGCATGGGACGATAATGCGACCACCGCCGACCGCAGCGGCTTGGGCGCGCTCACCTACACCTTGATCGTGACCGATGCGAACGGATGCCAGGTCAACTCCCAGCGCATCACCCTCACCCAGCCCGAGCGCAGCGATTGGCGCATGGATGGCAACACCGGCACCGACCCGGCCCAGCACTACCTCGGTACGCGCGACTCAACGGACTTTGTCTTCAAGAGCAACGGGCAGGAGCGGCTGCGGCTGCTGGGCAATGGCGAGGTGAAGCTGACAAGTCAATTGATCAACCCCGGCGTGGTGTACATCGATGCACTCGGACAGCTGCGCGGCGGCGGTTTCCCGCCCAACAAGCCGCCCATGCCGCCTGGTGTGCCCTGCTACAATCTGGATCAATTCCCGCCGTTCTGGGAAACGCGCGGCAACGACTTCACGGACCTCTGCTTGCAGCCTGAACCGCTACTGGGCACGCGCAGCAACCATGCGCTCCGAATCGTCACGGACGGTATTGAGCGCATACACATCACTTCCGCTGGCAAGGTGGGCATCGGCACCGCGCCGCCAGCAGGCGCCATCACCAATTGGCGGC
>DAORNP010000015.1:0-34159 GCA_035441065.1 Flavobacteriales bacterium
TGGCCGTCTGAGCACGCGCATGAGCCAGCGCCCCGCCATCCTGATCGCGCGTGCCGTGTTCCCCGAAGTGGTGGAGCGCCTGCGCGTGATGAAGGATGAATGGCCTCAGCCTGCGACCGCGAACGACACCACGTTGGCCACCGATTCCTCCAGCGTGCGGAACTGATGCCCCAGCAGCGCCTTCACCTTGGCATTGCTGTAGGCCCGTTTGTTCAATGAACTGGCCGCTGTGGCCTTCGTCACCATCGGCGATGCCCCGGTGAGCCAGCCGCGCAGGCGCTCGGCACGCCACGCCAGATCCAGCATCCAGGGCCTCACCTCCTTCCTGGGCAATGGATGGCCAAAGGCAGAAGCCAGCAGCTCGAACAAGCGCTTGTATCCTGCGTTCTCGCCGACCAGCAGGTAACGCTCACCGGTGATGCCTTTGTCCATGAGCGTGATCATGCAGGCCGCTACATCGCGTGCATCAACGAACGCATTGGTGCCCGCTGTGTACCAGCGCGTGCCCTTGCGCAGGCGATCAACGATGGTCATGCTGCTGCGGCCCCACTGCCCCGGACCAATCACCACGCTTGGGTTCACGATCACGGCCTCCAAGCCTTCGGCGATACCGCGTTGCACCTCCAACTCCGCCCAGTGCTTGCTGCGCGAATAGTCCGAAACGCGCTTGTGGTCGGACCACGGCAGCGCCTCATCGCCCATGATGCCCGGCGCCGGTGTGCCGATAGCTGCTGTGGAACTCACGTGGCAGAGCCGCTTCACGCCCGCCTCCAGTGCTGCGTTCACCACGTTCGCCGTGCCTTGCACATTCGAGCGCAGCATGGCGTCGCCCTTCCGCGGATCGAAGCTCACCAAGGCAGCCGCGTGATAGACCCGATCAACGCCATGCATCGCATCAGCCAACGCGCTCACGTCCATCACATCGCCCTCAATCCATTCGATCCGATCAGACAGCTCGCGATGCCCATAGTGCCTAAAAATGCGCTGAACAATGCTGCGATCTGAACCTTCGCGATACAAGGCCCGCACGCTATCTCCAGCGCGCAGCAACTCGAGAAGCACGTGTGCGCCTACAATGCCAGTACCGCCAGTGACGAGGTTCACGGCGCGCAAGGTAGATGAGCCTCAGCCGCTCATCGCCTCAGCACGATCCAGGTGTGCAGCTGACGGCCTGCCACTTCTCTCAGTCTCAACAGGTAAGTGCCATTGGAATAGGAACTCAGATCAATCGTCGCGGCCTTACCGTGGAGGTATCCAACCATCGAGCTGCGACCGAGCGGGTCGATCAAATCGATGGAATAGGTCCCGGAATCAGAAACCTCCATTCGGAGATCGCCACTCGCCGGATTCGGGTATACGCGCATCAGCTCAGATTGAGGATCGCTCACGCGCATCGGCTCCATGGCGACAAGCTCGCTCGTGTTCGTGCGGATCGGTGGATTGAAATCGAAGTAGATGTCGGCCGCATTCCGATAGAGCGTGCCCGGTAGCTCGCTGAATGGCCTTAACCGGAATCGTGCAAAGCCATTGCTCCCCATGGGGTCCGAAGCGCTATCGGGCAATTGGATGTTCGGAAAGTCGAAGCGCAGCACGCGGTCGGGCAGCAGGCTCAGTTGAATGTCATGTGAAGCGGCGAGGAGCACGAAGGAGCCCAGATCGAGTTCGGGCGCGATGGTATCGATCAGGAAGACGTGCTGCGCTGGGGCCGTTCCGGTGTTCTGGAACCGGATGGTGTAGTCGATGTGCTCATCAATCGGGATGAGGAAGTGCTCCGAGCTGGCACCGGAACTCGTGCGCGCTCGTTTGTCGTTGGGATCGTACGCGCCAACGGTTATGCTATTCAGCAGGCAAGTGTCGTTCGATGGGTTGGCATCAGCCACTGTACCGCTGATCATGCATTGCGCGGTGAGGGTGGTTCCGATCAGGCCCGGATCCGGGGGCAATTGCACCTGTATCCAGAAATCCTGTGATGAGAACGGGTCGAGGGCGGCAATGTCCCAGTTGATGAAGCCAGGGCCCTGCGCGGTCGGGGCCGGATCGGATGCAACGAATGAAAGGAGCGGATCGAACGCGATGGTCAGCGTCAAGTCGCTCATGGCGATCGGTCCATCATTGTGCACCGACGTGACATAGTAGGTGGAGAATCCCGGCGCATGTGAGCCCGCGCCCAGATAGGTATAGGCGTCGGGGCCGGAGCCATAGGTCATGGCCATGTCGAGTTGCGCGTCGGGTTGCAGCACCGTGAGGGTGAAAGGCGCAGGCAACGTTGCGGGACAGTTCGGGTCAAAGCCGGGCGCAGCGATCGTGGCGGTGTATGCTCCGAGCGGCATGCCTCGCGTGTAAGCGCCTTGGCTGTTGGTGAAGGCATACGCGCCCGTCGGCGAGATGGTGATCATGCGGTTCGGCAAGCCGGGCTCACCGCCCGCCTGCGCGCAATCGCCATCCAGATCGGCGAAGGCGATTCCGCTGAGCGTGCCGCACCCTGCAGGCAACGTGGGCACTACGACCAGAATGGTGTCGAAGCAGGTCGGGTTGGGTGAAGGTTGCGCGTAGAACTGATACATCCCAGCTGGAAGGCCATCGACCTGCACTTGCCCCGGTGTGGGGTAGCTGATCGCAATGGTGTTCGTGGCCCCGGGTGCGCTTGCTACGTAGAGGTCAACAGGCATGTCGAATTGGAAGGTGGCGCTTCCATTCGCATCACCCGCGCAACTGCCCGTGATGGATTGCAACAGCAAGTCGGGGGAGGGCTCATCGACCACCACGAGCTGGGTTTCGGCAGTGCAGCCCAGCGCATCACTCAGCGCCACGTCGTACACCTGCCCGGCGCAAAGGGCACCCATGCCGAGGTACGATCCGCTCAAGGAATAGGTGCCGGGAGCAAGGCCCGATACGGTGTACGGGCCGCCTGCCGTGCCTCCAGCGTATGGCAGCGCCAGGCTCAAGATGGCACATCCGCCATCACAAGATGTCACCGAATAACTGGGTTGCCAGTTCACCTGCAACGAAGGCACCGTGATCACATCGGCGCTCTCTGTGAACACCGCGCCGAGTGCATCGGTGATGGTGAGCGAGTAGGTGCCGGCGAAGAGCCCGTTGATCGTCAGGTCAAGCGTGTCACCGCTGGAGGTGAGGCCCGTGCTCCATTCCGCAGTGACCGGCCATTCAAAATCGAGCAGGCTTGCTGAAACCGCACCATTTCCGTTCCCGCAGGCGTCATGCACCACTGAAAGGGTGATGGTTTGCGATTGCACGACAGGAATGAATGCCACGGCAAAGCCGGTCAGCAGGGTGCGCCGCATGGCAGGGTATTTCATGGACAAGGTAACAGCTAGACCCACATGCTCCTGGCCGCGTTGCCTCAAAGAAGGCCCTTCTACCTTCGCCGCGCATTCGCTACAACATGAAGAATTACATCGCCGAGCTCCGCTGGCGCGGCCTCCTGCACGACAGCATGCCGGGCGCCGAAGAGCAGCTGGCCAAGGGACCGCAACGCGGCTACATCGGCTTCGACCCTACGGCCGACAGCCTGCACGTGGGCAACATGGTGCAGATCATGATGCTTGTGCATTTCCAGCGCTGCGGCAACACGCCCATCGCGCTCGTGGGCGGCGCCACCGGCATGGTGGGCGATCCCAGCGGCAAGAGCAGCGAACGCAACCTGCTCGACGAGGACGCGCTGCGCCACAACCAAGCGTGCGTGCAAGCGCAGCTCGAGCGCTTCATCGACTTCACCGGCCCCAACGCCGCCGAGCTGGTGAACAACTACGACTGGTTCAAGGACTTGGGCTTCCTGCGCTTCATCCGCGAAGTGGGCAAGCACATCACCGTGAACTATATGATGGCCAAGGACAGCGTGAAGAACCGCCTGGACACCGGCATCAGCTTCACGGAGTTCAGCTACCAGCTGGTGCAGGGCTACGACTTCTACTGGCTGTGGAGGAACAAGGGGTGCAACTTCCAGATGGGCGGCAGCGACCAATGGGGCAACATCACCACAGGCACCGAGCTGATCCGGCGCATGGGTGGCGAAGAGGCGATGAGCAATCCCGCCTTCGCCATCACCACGCCGCTGCTCACCAAGGCCGATGGCAGCAAATTCGGCAAGAGCGAGAGCGGTAACGTGTGGCTCGACGCCAAGCGCACCTCACCCTACAAGTTCTACCAGTTCTGGATGAACGTGGGCGACGAAGAAGCCGCGAAGTGCCTGCGCATCTTCACCACCTGGGAGCAGGCGCAAGTTGAAGGTGTGCTGTCCGAGCATGGCAAGGCGCCGCATCTGCGCCTTGCGCAGAAAGCACTGGCCGAAGAGATCACACGACGGGTGCATGGCGATGGTGAGTTGAAGGGCGCGCAACAGGCGAGCGAGATCCTCTTCGGCAGTGCAACGGCTAATGCGCTCACCCAACTCTCCGACCAGCAGTGGCTAGACGTGTTCGAGGGCGTGCCGCAAGCGGAGGTCTCGCGCGATGCACTGACCGGAACAAGCATCATCGACCTGCTCACTGACCGCACAGGCTTCCTGCCCAGTAAGGGCGAGGCGAAACGCGCACTGAAGGAAGGCAGCATCAGCGTGAACCGGCAGAAGGTAGATGAAGCCTGGATCTCGAATGCCGACGGGCGTTTCATCCTACTGCAACGCGGCAAGAAGAACTACTTCCTGGTGAAAGTCGTCGGCTAGGCCTCCAGCAGCAGATTGCAACCCCGTGCATCGCTGTTGTCGAAGCGACCGAGCACCTCGAACGACCCATCGGCATGCATGCGCCCGAGGTCCTGCGTGCTGATGAAGGGGCAGCTGGCGATGTTGGCCAGGTCGATGAAATCGATGCCGCCGGTGCGCCCAACGGGAACGGAAGCGAAGGGATCATTCACCTCGCGCAAGCGCACCTGCATCCACGGCGGGCAGCGGTAGAGGCCGTCGCCGGTGCTCCAGGCTTGCGAGAGCAATTCAGTCATTCCGTATTCGCTGTGGATGGAGGGCACCTGGAACGCGTGCTTCAGTATGGAGTGCAGTTCCTCGCGCACGATCTCCGGTCGTCGTCCTTTCATGCCGCCCGTTTCCATGATGATGGTATGGCGCAGTGGCATCGGGAAGCGCTCGGCGAGGTCGAGCAGCGCGAAGGTGACGCCGAGCAGGAGCGTCTTGCGGCCCTTTGCTTCGGACTGCTGCAGTGTTTGCGCCAAGCGATCGAGATCGTGCAGGTAGAAGCCGCTCAGCGCATCGCCAGTTGCCGTGATGAGCTTCTCGGCCATGTACACCAAGGAGCTGCCGGTGCGCTCCAAATACGAAGGCAGCAGCGCGAGGATCCGCCATTCGCGCGGATCACCATAGACCGCTTGGAAAGAGGTAAGGAACGAACGCTCGTAATGCCCGGGCCAAGGCACGTGGTGCGTGCTGGTGATGCTGCCGGTGGTGCCGCTGCTGGTGAAGGAGACCGTCGGCTCCAGGCCGTCGAGCAGATTGCGCTGGCTCCGGAAGAGCGTGATGGGCAGGAATGGAATCGCCGAAATGCCCGTGATGCCTTGCGGATCGCGGCCCAAGGCCAGCAGATAGCGGCGATACACCGCGTTGTGGGCGGCATGCAGGCGGAAGAGCTCCATCGCCAACGACTCGAACGCAGCGGCGTCCTTCACCGAAAAAACGTCGTCGCGCAAGTGGGCAACGGCGTGGGCGAGGGTACTGGGCATCCTACTTTTGGGACCATGCACAAAGGCATGCGCACAAGGGCGAAGGTAGCCGGGGCCATCGGTCTGCTGCTCTTGGCGCTCACTGGATGCCGGCCCGAGAAGAAGTTCCCGGCTGAGCCCGTGATCGAGTTCAAGTCGTTCACGCAGTACGGCGATTCAGCCTCGTTGGTGATCAACTTCACCGATGGTGATGGAGACATCGGCTTGGGCGAATCGGACAGCCAACCGCCCTTCGATACGGGCAGCACCTATTACCACAACCTGTTCGTGGAATACGACACCTTGGAGAACGGCACATGGCGACGCGTGCAATTCCTGCTCCCGCTCTACTACCGCATCCCGCGCATTACGCCCACTGGGCAGAACAAGACCTTGGAAGGCGAGATTGCCGTGGCCCTGAAGCCGTGGCCTTTGGTCACCTACCCCACTGGTTGGCCAGCGGATACCATTCGCCTCACCGTGACCTTGGTTGACCGTTCGCTGAACGTGAGCAACGCCGTGGAGAGCCCGCCGCAGCGGATCGTGTACTGATCACGTCTCACCCGCAAGTGCCTCGCTCACGTTGATGAGGTGATCGCCCACCTTCTCGCAGCTGCTGAAGAGGTCGTGATAGACCAATCCGCTTCGCACGTTGTAATCGCCCTCTTCGATGCTCCGCCAGTGCTTCAGGCGCAAATGGTCGCGCATGGCGTTGATGCGCTGCTCCGCCTCCACCGCCGCATCAAGCCGCACGGCCTCCTGCTCCGCATCCAGGTTGGTGACCATCACCTCGAAGGCCTGATTGAGCAGGTCGAGCATGGCGAGCAGGTCCTGACGCTGCTCCGGTGAGAACCAGAGCTTGTCGTCGAGTTTGCGCTCCATTGACTTGCTCATCTGGAAGAAGATGTCGCCCACTCGCTCCAAGTCGCCCACGATGCTGAGCATGCCGCGGATGCGCCCGCTCAGCTCTTCATTGCGCGCCTCGGTGCTGGTCTTCGTGAGGTATTTGCCCACTTCCACCTCCAGGCGGTCGGTGATCTGTTCATAGCGTTCGAGGCGCTGCATGAGGCGGTCGCGCGCGATGGGGTCGCGCATGGTGAGCAATTGGCGCGTCATGCCCAGCATCTCGTGCGTGAGCTTGCCGAAGCGCGCGATCTCACGGCGCGCTTCGATCAGCGACACTTCGGGCGAGAGCGGGATATCGGCATCAAGGTACTCCAGACGGTACTCCTCGTCGAGCTGGGTCCGCGCCGGCACCATCCATGTGACGATGCGCTCAAGCATGGGCACGAAGCCGACCAAGAGCAGCGTGTTGGCCACGTTGAAGCCGATGTGCAAGGCGGTGAGCGCCCATTTGATGCTCGATGGCTCGGTGTAGGGCGAGGCGCCGAATTGGAAGGTGATGAGTGCATCGATCGCATCGAGCATGGGCTTGAACAGGAGCAAGGCCCACGCCGCGCCGATGAGGTTGAAGAGCAAGTGCGCGCGCGCCGTGCGCTTCGCCCAAGCGCTGGCCACCAGCGCGGCGATGTTGGCGGTGAGCGTGGTGCCGATGTTCTCGCCGATGATCAGCGCGGCGGCCATGTCGTAGCCAATGGTGCCATTCTCACAGAGCACCAGCGTGAGCGCGATGGAAGCGCTCGAGCTCTGGATCACCGCAGCCAGCAGGGTTCCAACACCAACGAAGAGCAGGACCGAAAGCAAACCGCGATCGCTCAGGCCGCGCAGGAAGCTGAGCGCTTCGGCCGATGGCGTCGGCACCGACTGCTTCAGGAACTCGATGCCCAAGAAGAGCAACGCGGCCCCCATGAGAAACTCGGCGCCGGCCCGCGCGCGCGGCGACTTGATGAAGAGCAACGGAAAGGCGATGCCGATGATGGGGATGGCCAGCTTGGTGATGCTCATGTCGGCGAACACCGCCCAACTGAAGAGCACGGCCTTAATCGTAGTGCCGATGTTGGCACCCATGATCACGCTTATGGCCTGCCGAACGCTGAGCAGTCCCGCGTTCACAAAACCCACTACCATCACTGTTGCCGCGCTACTGCTCTGGATCACGCCTGTGCTCACCAGGCCGGTGAGCACGCCGCGGAAACGATTGGCCGTCATGCTCGCAAGCACCGTTCGCATGCGGCGGCCAGCCACGCGCTGCAGGCCCTCGCTCATCACCTTCATCCCGTAGATGAACAGGCCCAGCGATCCCGCAAGGGTGAGGAACTCGATGAGGCCGAAATGCATGGGTAAGCGGGCGGCGAATCTACCCGTGCCCTGTTTCGGCAAGGTTAAGTCTGCGTGCTGCGGGGCCATGCTGCGCAAGCGGCGCCTAAACTTGCGCCAACAGCCCGTTCATGGATCAGCTCACCACGCGCCAAGTCGCACTGCTCGCCGCGCTCGTGGTGGCCGTGGCCGGCGGGCTTCTCGCTGGCGTAGCGGTCGACATCACCGGCTCGTCGATTGCGCGCTGGTGGCCCTTCATCTGCGCACTTCTCGTGTTCGGGGTCGCCTACGGCGTTTTCGCATTCGGCATCGAGCGCTTCGTGCATGGGCGCATCAAGACCCTGTACCGCACCGTGCATGACCTGCGACGCGCGAAGCCCGACGCCTCCGCATCGAATGCCGGTGACGAGTTGAGCCGCGTGAACGCAGAAGTGGCCGAATGGGCCAGCGAGCGGCGCACCGAGATCCGCGGCCTGCAAGAGCGCGAGAAATTCCGCCGCGAATTCATCGGCAACCTCGCGCACGAGCTCAAGACGCCCATCTTCAACATCCAGGGCTACATCCTCACTTTGCTCGAGGGCGGCCTTGAGGATGGCAAGGTGAACCGCGATTTCCTGGAGCGCGCATCGAATGGCGTGGACCGCCTGATGAAGATCGTGGAGGACCTGGACATGATCACCAAGCTCGAGAGCGGCGCGATGGAGCTGCGTGTGGCCCGCACCGATCTGCACACGGTGGTGAAAGAGGCGATCGAAGGCCTTGAGCTGAATTCGCGGGAGAAGGGCGTGCGCCTGGTGAACGAAGTAGCGCCGGGCACCGAGGTGATGGCCGACCGCAACCGCTTGCTCCAGGTCTGCACGAACCTGCTCAACAATGCAATCAACTACGGTCGCGAAGGCGGACGATGCACCATCTCGTGCTACCCCCTCGGCGAGCAGATCGCCGTTGATGTGAGCGACGATGGAATCGGCATCAGCCCCGAGCACCTGCCGCGCCTCTTCGAGCGCTTCTATCGCGTGGGCAAGAGCCGCGCGCGCAACGAGGGCGGATCAGGGCTGGGACTGGCCATCGTGAAGCACATCATCGATGCGCATGGGCAGACCATTGCGGTGAAGAGCGATGAAGGGAAGGGCACCACCTTCACCTTCACGCTGCAAGGACGGTAGGCAGATGGCGTAGAGCCTATTGCTCCTTCACCGCATCCTCATACAGCACCACCTCCTTCTCGTTATTGATGCTGATGCGCGCGATCTCGTCGAACAAGGTGACCTTGCCGGTGACGCAGACTTTCTTGTTCAGTAGCCATTGCTCCGGGTCGTAGCTGAAGTTGATGCCATTGTTCTGCCAGATGGTTGCGTAGAACTGCTCGTTCGGGCTCTTGGAGTCGAAGTTCAGGTAAATGGCCTTGGCCTTCACGGTGGTACGCGTGCTCACCACCGTCCCACAGACGGTCACGGTCTTGCCCACGTGGTATTTCGCCTGCGCGCTGTTGAACATGCCCTTGGGCAAAGGCGCTTTCAAAGGCGGCACTTCGCCGGCATTGGGGTCGCCATCGGGATACCAGTCACGTGTTTCGCTCATGCGCTCGATCCGCTCCTCAACCGCATCGCCAAGGGCGGGGAAGAAGTCGATCCCAGTGAGCTTCTCCACACTATCCACTGGAACGGCGTAGCTGATCACGGGCAGGTCCAGCTTGGCATTGCTCATCACGAAGGCAATGGCTTTGGAATCGTCGCCGTCCAGGTCGGCGATCACTTTCCAGAACAGCTCTGGGATGCTCACCTCATTCTTGCGATCGGGCTTCTGCATGGTGGGCAATCCATCGCGCAGCACAGGGCCCGTGGCAATGAATAGCCTCCGCTTCGAGTAGTACACGTAGCGGCGCGTCCAATCCTCTAATTCGGCCCAACGCCCGCGATTGAAGTCGGCCAGTTGAGGGCTGATGTTCGAGTAGTAATAGGTGGCGCGCAGGGCGTCGACGTTCCAGCGCATATCGGCACTCGGCACCAAGTGCCCGCGGTCGAAGCCGCTGTTCCAGTAGTCGGCGGTCACCGCAGTGCCCGTCTTCACCTTGGGATCGGGAATGAAGGAATCGATGCGCGCGAGATTTCCGGTGATCAGTTCAGGCGCAGCAATGTGCACGGTCCATTTCGGCTGCTCGTGCTTCTCCTCATACACCAGCATGTGGCCGGGATGCTCGATCACTTCATCGCCGGGCATCAATGCCGGGAGCCCCAGTTTCCATAGGTCGCGGCGCATGATGGCCAGTTTCACGGAATCCAGCTTCGCGATGCTCGCGCGCTGCTGGTCCTGCAAGCGCTCGTGCTGCTGCTGCACGCGCTTGAGCTGCTCGTCGAGATCGTATTGGGCGGAGGCGCTTGCCGCTAGAAGCGTGCAGGCCAGGAGTAAGGGTCGCATCATGCTCGGCGCAAGGTAGTCGGCGCGCGGCGGAGCAAGAGCGAGGCCAGATCTTCCATGGCCTCCTCCAATAGGTCGCCGCCTTGCGGAGCCAGCGGTTGTGCGAACCGGCGCATCTGCTGCAACGCGCTCTCGAGGTCGATGGCTTCCTGCTTCTGCACGACGAAGCGGCCTGTGCGCGCATGCAAGCGGCCGAGGTATTCCTGCTCCTCTTGCCCCGGTGTGGGAATGATGAGCGCACTGCGGCCCAATGCCGCGAGGTCCATCAACGTGGTGTAGCCGCTGCGCGAAACGACCAGCTCTGCGCCCAGCATCGCATTCGCCAATTCAACTCCGCTCATGTGCGAGCGCACGCGCACATTGCCCTGCTGCTCATCGCGCGGATGCTGCGGTTGCCCAAGCACCAGCAGGTGATCGCCCGGCAATGCGTGAAGGGCATCGAGCAAACGCTGCTCGAGCAAGGAGCGCTGCGGCTCAGGACCGCTGATCACGGCGGCGACCGTGTAGCTCGGTGCTGTCCCTTGCTTCGCGGATGACATTCTGCTCACCACCCCGATGTAGCGCGCGTTCGGCGGAAGCGCATCACCATGCGAAAGGTCGCCCGCCAGCCCTGGTGCCTGCGCCTCGTCCATGATCCAGCTGCGATCGAAACGGCCGATATGGCGCAGGTTCAGCTTGCGCAAGGCGCGCTGCGCCAAGGGCGTGAACGGGAAGACCTGATGCGTGACGAGCACGCTGGGAAGCTCAGCGCAGCGCACGCCGAAACGCTGGTCGCTGATCACTGCATCGAGGCGCACCTGCTGGCGGATGCGATCGAAGGCCGCGCGCTCGGCCTGCACGCTGCGCACCATTGCGGGGAATTGCCGCGCCATGCTCCAGATCTGAGTGCTGGTCTTGGAGTAGCGCACCTCCACGCCGGGCAGCCGAACGAATTCGAGTTGCGGGAACTCCGCGCGCAGCAACGCCAGCGGACCGCCATCGGCACCGATGATGGGCAGCGCGTTGCGCGCAATTAGGCGTTGAATGATGGGCACGCAGCGAGCGGCATGGCCCAGGCCCCAGTCGAGCGGGGCAACCAAGATGCGAGCACCGTGCAGCATATCTCCTTCCCGCATTGCGAGCGTGCGAAGGTGGTCACACCGGAGTGAAGCCGATGTTACTCGGCGGCTACTTTCGCGCGCCTTTCACCATGGGTAAGAACAAACTCGCTCGCTTCGCCGAGAACCTCACCTTCGAGCATGTGGTGCAGCCCACCTTTGAGGAGCTCATGCAGGGCGGCCTTCACTTCAAGGGCCGTTGGAACTCTGACTTCTTCGAGCGCGAGGCGCCATTGGTGCTGGAGCTGGGCTGCGGCGGGGGCGAGTACACCGTGGGCCTCGCACGGCTCTATCCGCAGCGCAACTTCATCGGTGTCGATATCAAAGGCGCTCGGCTTTGGCGGGGCGCACGCACGGCCCAAGAGGAAGGCCTCACGAACGTCGGCTTCCTGCGGACGCATGTCGATCACTTGCTGAAGTGCTTCGGTCCGCAGGAAGTGGACGAGATCTGGCTCACCTTCAGCGATCCGCAGATCGGCAAGGCGCGCAAGCGATTGACGAGTCCCTTATTCCTCAATCGGTACAGGCAAGTGCTCAAGCCCGGTGGCCTCATCCACCTGAAGACCGATAGTCCCTTGCTTTACGAATACACCTTGGAGATGATCGCCGAGCACAAGCTCAAGGTGCATGAGCAGAGCGCTGAGGTGTATGCTGATCTCGTGCATCGCGTATCGCCCGAGGAGCAGGCCGTGCTGAACATCCGCACCTATTACGAGCAGATGTGGCTGGCCGAGGGAAGAACGATCCATTACGTGCGGTTCAGCCTTGATGGGGCGCAGAAAATCTGATTGAAACACGCATCACCGATAATCGTCAGATGGCCAGACGCGTTGTAATCAATGATGCGGTGAACGAGCGCGACTTCTTCGCCGACGTGATGGACGTAGTGCGCCAGATCCCACGCGGACGGGTAACGAGCTACGGCGCCATCGCGAAATACCTCGGTGCCGCACGCTCGGCGCGCATCGTGGGCTATTGCATGAACAATAGCCACACCGTGAAGCCGACCGTTCCTGCGCATCGTGTAGTGAACAGCGCGGGCATCCTCAGCGGCAAGCACCACTTCGGCCCCGATGACCGCATGCAGCGACTATTGGAGAAGGAAGGCGTGAAGGTGAATGACGACCAGGTGGTTGACTTCGCCAAGCGCTTCTGGGACCCGGCTGTGGAGCTAGGCCTTGGGTGAATGAAATGACACGCCGAGCACGCTGAAAGACCTGCGCAATCACAGCACACGGGCAGCCCACCACTGGCCTGGTCCTCTCCAGCACATTGTCAACCCTTGATTATCAATCATTTGCAAGCGACCCTCCGGTAGCAACTGCCCACCTATATTCGCAGCCCCAATTCCAGCAGATATGGCAGTCATCGGCAAAATCCGCGAGCGCAGTGGCCTCTTGATCGTGCTCGTGGGCGGCGCATTGGCCCTTTTCATCCTCGATGCCCTTCTATCGAACCGTGGCGGCCCCACCGGCCGTGGCGACGACCCTGTTGGCGAGATCGCCGGGGAGGAAATCAAGATCGGGGATTTCGATCGTCGTGTGAGCGATGAGGTGGAGAGCTACCGGAACGAGTTCGGCCAACCCGCGAATGCGCAGGTGAGCGAGCAGGTCCGGAATACGGTCTGGAATGAGATCATCAAGGCTCGCGTGCTGCTCAACCAGGTCGAGGCCGCTGGCTTCACCATCACCAAGGCGGAGTATGACGATGTGCGCTTCGGCGACAACGTGGCGCCTGAATTCCGCGGCCAGTTCAACGGTCCCGATGGCCAGCCGGACAAGACCCGCCTGCGCGAGTACTTCAGCAGCATTCAGATCAATGCGCCGGTGTACCACGAGATCCAGAGCCGCCGGATCCAGGAGAACCGCCTCTACGCCAAGTTCAACGCCTTGGTGAAAAAGAGCGTGTACGTGAACAGTGCGCAGGCCCGCGACGAGTTCAACGCCAAGAACACACGCGCCACCTTCAGCTTCGTGGCCAAGCGCTACGATAGCGAGCCCGACAGCCTCTATCCCGTCAGCGACAAGGACCTGCGCCGCTACTACGACGAGCACAAGAACGACTCCAAGCACAAGCAGAAGGCATCACGCACCTTCGACTATGTCCTTTTCCCTGTGTTGCCCAGCGATGATGACCGCGAGGCCCTCGCCCGCAACCTTGCTGCCCTGCGCGGCCCCTTCGAGCAAACGGATGACGACAGTGCCTTCGTCGTGGCCAACGCCGAGTCGCGTGCCTACAGCAAGGTGCCTTACACCGAAGGCAGCATCGACAAACTGAACGACTCGCTGATCGTGAATGGAGCCGTGGGTGCCGTTGTGGGCCCCTTCCTCGAAGGCAACGCCTACAAGCTCGTGAAAGTGAAGGAACTCGCTGGCGTTCCCGAGGCCCGTGTGCGCCACATCCTGCTCAGCACCCAGAAGGGCAAGGATGAAGACGAACAGAAGAAGCGCGCCGACAGCCTGCTCACCGTGGTGAAGCGCGACAAGAGCAAGTTCGAGGCGATGGTGACCGCGTTCAGCGACGACCCCGGCAGCGTGAGCAACGGCGGCGTGTACGAATGGTTCGGCAAGGAGCAGATGGTGCCCGAGTTCACCAAGGCCAGCTTCGATGAGAAAGTGGGCGCCACCACCATCTGCAAGACCAGCTACGGCTTTCACATCGTGGAGGTGCTCGGTCAGCGCACGCGTCAAGAGCGCCGCATCATCACCGTTGACCGCAACGTGAAGCCCAGCGCCGCCACCTTCAAGGAAGTGTACAAGAAGGCGAACGAGTTCAGCCTGCGCAACAAGACCCCTGAGGCCCTGAAATCCTCTGCTGCAGAGCAAGGCCTGCAGGTCACCAACGTGCCCGACTTCCGCGCCGATAGCCGTTTCGTGCAGGGCCTGAGCGAGCCCGGCAGCGTGATCGGCTGGGTGAATCGCGCCAAATTGAACGAGGTGAGCGAACCCAAGGACGCCGGCGACAACTACGTGGTGGCCGCCTTGCTTAAGGTGAAGGAAGAAGGCGTGCCCGAGCTCGATGATGTGCGCGAGGCCTTCACCAAGGAAGCCGCCAAGCAGAAGAAGGCAGAAGCCTGGATGGAGAAGATGAAGGGCAAGACCGATCTGAACGCGCTGGCCGGCGAGCTCGGCTCGAGCGTGCAGGATGCGAACGACATGGCCTTCAACAACTTCAGCATCCCCGGCGGCTATGCCGAGTACGAGGTCATCGGCAAGATCTTCGGGCTGCAAGCCGGACAAGCGAGCGTGCCGCTGAAAGGCGAGACCGCCGTGTTCGTGGCGCAGATGAACAGTCGCAGCGAAGCTCCCGCCGATGGCGACATCGCGGGCGAGAAGGGCAGCCTGCTCGGCCGCTTGCAGAGCCGCGCGGAGAACGCCGTCCTCAATGCCCTTCGCGAAGCAGCTGGCGTGAAGGACAACCGCCACCTGCACTACAACTGATCGCGAGGGATCTCGCAACGAGCGCCGGCCCGAGGGTCGGCGCTCGTGCTTCAGGGTCTGCCCAAGCGCAGCCGGCAGCCCACCTTAACCCTTGCGGCAGGGCTCGAGGGCCATGGCTCATGGCGTTCTGCCTGAAGAAGCAGATGGCCCTCGAAGAACAAGGCACCCCGGCGCGTCACCCGCTCGTATCCGGAGAACAACGTGAGCCCTCCCAGCCAGCGCGTGTGATCGTATGAAATCGGCGAGCTATAGCCCGTGGTGAGGTCCGTACGCTGCCCTCGGCTGCGCGTGTGCATGCGCTGCAGCGAGGCGCCAATGCCAGCGATCGCATACCCCTTGCGCTCTGTCCATCCTGCATTCCCAAGCCGAATGGCGCAGCCCAGATCCAGCGATGCATTTGAGCGTGCGAGATCGTACCTGTGCCTTGCATGTGTCGTGTCGCCACCAACAGGCAATGATCTTGCGCTAGAGGTGTATTCCACCTCGCTCTTCTTCGGCACCGCCCAGAAGCCCGCCCAACGCGTGCTCCAGCGCTCATTGAGCCGAAAATCGGCCTGTGCCATGGGGCCGAAGTACACCTCACGATCGCGGCGCTCGGCATGGATCACCGCGCCGCCGCCAAGGCTCCATTGGCCGAAGCTTGAAATCGAAACAACCAACGTTGCTGAAGCGACCGTCGGGCGGAACGGCATGGCTGCCGAACGCAAGAGTGTGGATGATGTTGCCCTACCTCAACTGGCTCAACCGTTCCGCATCCAAGCGCACCAGCGTGCCCAGCAGCAGGGTAAAGCCGATCATACTGCTGCCGCCGTAGCTGAAGAAGGGCAGCGGTATGCCGATCACGGGCGCCAGTCCGATGGCCATGCCCACGTTGATGGTGAGGTGCAGGAAGAAGATGCTGGCCACGCAGTACGCGTAGATGCGCGTGAACTTCGAGCGCTGGCGGTCGCTGATCTGGATGATGCGCAGGATGAGCACGGTGAAGAGGATCACCACGAAAGCAGTGCCCAGGAAGCCCCACTCTTCGCCAACGGTGCAGAAGATGAAATCGGTGCTCTGCATGGGCACGTACTTGAACTTGGTGAGCGTGCCATCGAGGTAGCCCTTGCCGCTGAAGCCGCCGCTGCCGATCGCGGTCTGGCTCTGCTTCACGTTGTAGCCGATCCCCTGCGGGTCGTCCATCTGGCCCAGCATCACCAGGATACGGTCGCGTTGGTGCTGCGCGAGGACTTTCTCGAAGGCGTAATCGATGCTGCCGATGCAGCCCGCGCTGGCCAAGACGCCCAATATGATGTAGGCATGGATGCGACGGCGCAGCCGCTTCACCACCAGGTTGCGCGCGGCGAACCAGGCCAGCGCGCCGATGATTGCGATCACCAGCAGCAGGAACATCGGCCCACTGAGCTGCTTATCGGTGAAGGGCAGATCGAAGAAGCTCTCTTTGAGGATGAGCGAGAGGATGGCGAGGAAGGCCGCCAGGATGCCCAGCAGCAGGATGTTGCCCGAGAGCCCCTCGCGGTAGAGCACGAGGATGAATGCGCCGCTCACGAGGGCGGTGCCGGTATCGGGCTGCAGCATGATCAGCGCCACCGGAGCGAGGATGATCGCGGTGCTGATGGCGCGCGAGCGGAAATCGATGAGCGCCTTGAGGCCGCTGAGGTAACGCGTGAGCGCGAGCGCCGTGGCGTATTTGGCGAACTCGGCGGGTTGTATGCCGAAACTGCCTACGCCGAACCACGCCTTCGCGCCGTTCACCTCCTTGCCGATGACAAGCACGAGTGCAAGCAGCAGCAGCACGAAGGCATAGATTCCATTGGCCCAATCGCGGAAGATGTGCCCGCGCACCAAGAGGATGGCACCGCCCAGGGTGAGGCTGATGCCCATCCACACGGCCTGCTTGCCGTACTCCTTGCTCTGGTCGAAGATGCTCGCGTGCTCCGGATCGTAGGCGGCGCTGTAGATGTTGGCCCAGCCCATGAACATCAAGGCCAGGTACATCAGCAGTAGCGGCCGATCGAAATTGGCGGAGACGTTCTCGCGGGCACTCATCGGCGTTGGCGCTGCTTCTTGGGCTTCTTCACGAAATGCTTCTCGGCCTCGATCAGGTCGGCCTCGAGCATGCGCTTCATCACATCGGGACGCGTGATGGTGTCGGTGAGGTATTGCTCCATGAGCAGGCTGGCGATGGGAGCCGCCCATGTGCCGCCGAAGCCGCTGTTCTCCACATAGACCGCCATAGCGATCTTGGGGTCCTCCATCGGCGCGAAGCAGATGAAGACCGCGTGGTCCTGCCCGTGCGGGTTCTCCGCAGTGCCGGTCTTGCCGCACACGGTGATGCCCGGAATGCGTGCCTGCCGCGCGGTTCCGCCCGCTTCATGCACCACGCGCCGCATGCCTTCCTGGATGTGATCGAACCAATGCGGTGCCACCTCCACCACATGCTTCTCACGGTAGCGCGCCTGCACGCTGTCCGCTTCGCCGATGGCGCGCACCACGTGCGGATCGTAATACCAGCCTTTGTTGGCGAAGATGGCCGCGAGGTTCGCCATCTGAATGGGCACGGTGAGCACTTCGCCCTGGCCGATGCTCACGCTGTAGATGGTGCTGAAGGCCCAGCGCTCCTTACCATACTTGCGATCATAGTACGCAGGGCCGGGGATGTTGCCGCCCTTGAGCGATGGCAGATCCATACGCGGCTTCTCGCCCAGGCCGAAGCTCTTCATGCGGCGCTCCCATTCAGCCAGGCCCAAAGCAGCATCCCGGAATCGGCTCTTCTTATCGAGGTTCTGCTCGACCATGCGCTCAAAGACACGGTAGTAATAGGGGTTACAGCTGAACTGGATAGCCTGTTCGATGCTGGTGGCAGTGGGGTGCGCATGGCAGCCCACCAGGCTCTTGATGCAAGGGAAGCTGGTGTTGACCTTGATCACGCCCTCGTCGAGCGCGATGAGCGATTGCGCGATCTTGAAGATGGAGCCCGGCGGGTACTGGGCCTGCAGCGCGCGATCAAAGAGCGGCTTGATGGGGTCGTTCTGCAGGATGCCATAGTTGGTGTTCCGGACCCGGCCCACGAGCAACTCGGGGTCGTACGTTGGACTGCTCACCAAGCAGAGCACCTCGCCGGTGCGCGGGTCGAGCGCCACGATGCTGCCCTTCTTGTTCCGCATGAGCTGCTCGCCCAGTCGCTGCATATCGATATCGATGCCCGTGAAAAGGTCCTTGCCTTCCACAGCGAGCGTATCGTATCGCCCCTCTTTGAAGCTGCCCTTGATGTTGTTATGCACATCAACCAGCACGTAGCGCGAACCGCGCCGACCACGCAGCACATCTTCGTAGTACTGCTCCAAGCCGCCCACGCCGACCACGTCGCCCGATTTGTAGTAAGGGTCGGCCGCCACCTTAGCGGGGCTCACCTCGCTGAGGTAACCGAGCAGGTGCGCCGCCACGCGCGGCGGGTAGGTGCGCAGGGTGCGGCTCTGCCCATAGAATCCAGGATACTTGTGAAGGTGCACGCTGATGGCCGCATACTGCCCGGCAGGGATCTGCTTCTCAATCACACTGGGCTTGTACAGCGAGTATTTGCGCGCATCGATCATGCGCTGGTGCAGCTCGGGCAAGGGCACGCCGATAAGCTGCGCGAAGGCGGTGGTGTCGAAAGACTTCACCTCGCGCGGCACCATCATGACGTCATACACGGGCGTGTTGGCCACGAGCAGGCGGCCCTTGCGGTCGTAGATGAAACCGCGCGCGGGATAGTCGGTGATCTTGCGCTCGGCCATGCTCGCCGCGCTGGCCTTCCACTTGTCATCAACCACCTGTATCCAGAACAGGCGCAGGATGAAGATGAAGGCGATGGCGAGCACCGCAGCGATGAGCACGTATTTGCGCCCCTCGAAGTTCATGCACGTGCGCGCTCAGAAGCGCGCGAGGTGAGGAATTGCGTCAGCAGCGCAAGGCCCAAGGTGAAGGCGGCACTGAGGATGGCGCGCAGCAGGGTGGCGAAGAAGGCATCGAAGCGATGCATCTCCACGAAGAAGAGCCAGAGGTGATGCAGTAGTATCAGCACGCCCGCGTTTGTGGCGAACCACGCGAGACCCATGCGCGGCACCGTGGGCCGCATGCCGAACTCGTAGCCATCGCGCGGGGCCATGAGGCGCAACAGATGGATCCGCGCGAACATCATCACGGTGCAGGCGCTCATGTGCATGCCGGGCGTGCTTCCGAAGGCATCGAGCACAAGACCCGTGACCGCGCCGATCAGCATGCCCGCCCAGTTCGGCAGCTCGAATGGCAGCATGAGCAGGAACAGCACGTAGAGGTAAGGCACAATCCAGCCGTTGGCCACGTCGAGCCGCTCGAGGATGAGTACCTGCAGCAGCACCAGCAGGAAGAAGCGGCCCAGGTTCGATGCGAGCGTGGTGATCATCGGGTGGGCTGCAGGCTTTCGAGTGAATCACGTTCGCTGCGCAGTCGGTCCTCCACCACGTACACATAACCCACGCGGGCCATGTCCTCGAAGAGGCGGATGCGCACGTTCAGGTCCGGCCTTCCCGGAGGATTATCGACACTGAGCACTTCGCCCACGGGAACACCGGGCGGGAAGATGCCGTCGCCGCCCATGGTCACGATGGTATCCTGTTCACGAACACGGCCATGCTTCGGGATGTCGATCACCGAGGCCGTGGCGGCATCCATCGTGTTCCAGTAGAGCAGTCCGAAGTGGCCGGTGCGCTTCACCTTCACGCTGGTGCGCAAATCGGTATTGAGCACGCTGATCACCGAGGCGAAGCGCGGACTCACCGCGCGCACCACGCCAACGATGCCGCTCGGGCCCACCACGCCCATGTCCTCATGCAGATGCGAAACGGAGCCCTGATCAAGGGTGAGGTAGTTGAGCGGCTTGTGGTAAGTGGCATGCACCACTTTGGCCGCCGTGAAAGTGAAGGGCTGCCAGATGGCTGAATCGCCTGCAGGACGCAGGGTCGAGTCCATGACATCGGCGCCGATGCCAAAGCGATTGCGCCATGCCGTGTTCTCCTCGACCAACCGCGCGTTCACTTCCCGCAAGTTCGTGTACTCGGTCACTTGATTCCGCCAGGTGAAGAGCGTGCCCGCAACAGCGTTGCTGCTATTGATCGCGATGGACCGATGGTGCATGTTGCCGTTATACAGCAGCACCAGGGCAATGAGCAGCAGCGCCAGGAACAGCAGCGTGTCGCGGATGCGGTAGAGGAAGCGGAAGAGGTCGCGCATGCGATCAAGCGGCTAGTGTATAGCGGCGAGCGGCAAGTCGCAGGGAATGCATGTGGGCACTTGCCGCTCGCGACTCGCCGCTTGCCGCTTTCCGCACTTCATCACTCCCGCATTAGGAACTGGAAGCGATCGATGTTCTTGAGGGCGATGCCGGTACCACGGGCTACGGCGCGCAGCGGGTCGTCAGCCACGTGAACAGGCAACTTGGTCTTGATGCTGATGCGCTTGTCCAGGCCGCGCAGCAGGGCGCCGCCACCAGCGAGGTAGATGCCGGTCTTGTAGATGTCGGCGCTGAGCTCGGGCGGTGTGGCCTCCAAGGCGCTGAGGATCGCCTCTTCGATCTTGCTGATGCTCTTGTCGAGCGCCTGCGCGATCTCGCTGTAGGTCACGGTGATCTCCTTCGGGATGCCCGTCATCAAGTCGCGGCCGCGCACGGCATAATCAGGCGGTGGGCTGTCGAGCTCGGTCAGTGCCGCGCCCACCTCGATCTTGATCGTCTCGGCGGTGCGCTCGCCCACCAGGATGTTGTGCTGGCGGCGCATGTACTCCTCAATGTCGTTGGTGAACTCATCACCGGCCACGCGGATGTTCTTGTCGCACACGATGCCGCCCAGCGCGATCACGGCGATCTCCGAGGTGCCGCCGCCGATGTCGATGATCATGTTGCCCATGGGCTCCTCTACATCGATGCCGATGCCGATGGCTGCGGCCATGGGCTCGTGGATCATATACACCTCTTTGGCACCGGCATGCTCGCTGCTGTCCTTCACCGCGCGCTTCTCCACCTCGGTGATGCCGCTGGGGATGCAGATCACCATGCGCAGATTGGGCGTGAAGAGACGGCGGCCGGGATTGATCATGCGGATCATGCCCTTGATCATCTCCTCGGCGGCCTTGAAGTCGGCGATCACGCCATCACGCAGCGGACGAATGGTCTTGATGTTCTCGTGGGTCTTGCCGTGCATCTGCTGCGCTTGGCGGCCTACTGCGATCACCTTGCTGGTGGCGCGGTCAATGGCCACGATACTGGGCTCGTCCACCACCACCTTGTCGTTGTGGATGATGAGGGTGTTGGCCGTGCCAAGGTCGATGGCGATCTCCTGGGTGAAGAGGTTTAACCAGCTCATGCGTAGGTGATGGTCAGTGTTTGAAGTGGCGCGTGCCGGTGATGCACATCGCAAGGCCGTGCGTGTTGCAATAATCGATGCTGTCCTGGTCGCGGATGCTGCCGCCCGGATGCACCACGGCGGTGATCCCGGCCTTGTGCGCGATTTCCACGCAGTCGGGGAACGGGAAGAAGGCGTCGCTGGCCATCACGGCGCCGTTCAGGTCGAAGTTGAATTTGCCCGCCTTGGCGATGGCCTGCTCAAGGGCATCCACCCGACTGGTCTGGCCAGTGCCGCTGGCGAGCAACTGGTTGCCCTTGGCCAGCACGATGGCGTTGCTCTTGGTGTGCTTCACGAGCATGGTGGCGAAGACCATGTCACTCATCTCTTGCGCGCTCGGCGCTTTGGTGGTGGCGGTCTTCATGCTCGCAGCCGATGCCACTACGGTATCCGCATCCTCGGTGAGCACCCCATTGAGCGCGGTGCGCACTTTCACCTTGGAACGAGCAGCTGGTTTGCGCAGCAGGATCATCCGGTTCTTCTTCTTCCGCAGGATCTCCAGCGCGTCATCGTCGTAGCCCGGTGCGGCGATGATCTCGAAAAAGATCGTGTCAATGGCCTCAGCAGTAGCCCTATCGATGCGGGCCGTGGTGATGAGCACGCCGCCGAAGGCGCTTACCGGATCGCCCGCCAGCGCTGCATCCCATGCCTCCTTCACCGTGGCACGAACGGCGGCGCCACAGGCGTTGTTGTGCTTCAGGATCGCGAACGGGACCCCTTCAAGCGTATCCAGATCCTCGATCAGCTCAACAGCTGCATCAAGGTCGAGCAGATTATTGTAGCTGAGCTCCTTGCCGTTGAGTTGCTCGAACATGCCCGCCAGATCGCCATGGAAGGCGCCCTGCTGGTGCGGGTTCTCGCCGTAGCGCAGCACCGTGGTGGGGCCTGCGCTCAAGCGCAGATCTCCTTGCCCACCGCTGAACCAGTTGTAAATGGCGCCATCGTAGTGGCTGCTCACGGCGAAGGCCGCTGCCGCGAACGATCGGCGTTGCGAGAGCGTGGTGCATCCGTCCTGTCCCTTCAGCAGGCGAAGCAGTTCGGCGTACTGGTTCATGCTGGGCACGATCACCACATCGGCGTGGTTCTTCGCACCGGCGCGAATCAGGCTGATGCCACCGATGTCGATCTTCTCGATGATATCAGACTCGCTTCCACCAGCCGCCACTGTGGCCTCAAAGGGATAGAGGTCCACGATCACCAGATCGATGGGCGGGATGGCATATTCCTCGAGCTGCGCCACATCGCTTTCCAGGTCGCGGCGCCCAAGAATGCCGCCGAAGACCTTCGGATGCAGGGTTTTCACGCGGCCGCCAAGGATGCTCGGATAGGTGGTGAGCTCTTCGACGGGCGTTACCGGAATGCCGAGCCCTTCGATGAAGGATTGCGTTCCGCCCGTGCTGTACAACTGCACGTTCAGCCGGTGCAGCTCACGGATGATGGGTTCGAGCCCATCCTTGTGGAAGACCGAGATGAGCGCGCTCTGAATGCGTTTTTGCCCGTCCAATGGGAGATTCCGAGGGTCTAGGCCTCGTTATGGGCGCAAGTTTACAGCGCCTATTGAGCCTGCGGCGGAAGCCTCCCTTCGCGGTTATCCGAAGGTTACCAACAAGAGCAAGGGTCAGAATCGAAGCCCCACGCCGAAGGTGAGGTTGATGACCCTGGTGCCGCTCGAGAGCGTGCCATAGCCCACATTGCCGTCGGCATCAATGGCGATGGAATTCGGATTCACATACGCCACCCGGCCGCCATTGAGGCGCTCGAGCCTCAATTCTGCGAAGAAGTTGCGTGTAGGCGCGTAGTTCAACCCGGCCGCCCAGCCGATGCTGCCGACGGCCGCGCTGGCCAGCCGCTCGGTGCTCACCGGATCATCCACGCCACGGGCCTTCACCTCGGAGCGGGTGATGAAATGGCGGAAGCCCGCCATGAACTCAGCGTATGGGCTCACCTTGCCCTGCACGGGCTGCAGGCGCAGCAAACCGTGGTAGCCATAGATGGTGCTGCGCACCGTGAGCTCGCCCGTATTGGCGCTCACATTCTGCAGGTTCACGGGCACCTCCTGCTTCTTCGAGCCCATGCGCTGCCAACTGAAATCGAATCCGTAGCTGAACGGGAGGCGTCGCATCGGCATGGTGAAATTGGCGCTGAGGCCGGCCATCTGACGTCCCCAGGCATCGTCGAACTCGCCGAGCGGGATCCCGATCTCCAGGCCCCCGGCAACCGTTGCAGGGCGATCGTTCCAGCGTGAAGCCGGACGATCGTTCCAACGCTGCTGGTTCCGTTGGGCCAAGGCCTGAAGGGTGGTGCCGATGAGCAGGGTCGATAGAAACAGATGGCGGGTTCTCATGGCTTGGGGAGATTGGTACGCGGCGGGCCAAAGGTTATGCCGAAGGGCGTCGGATACCTTGCGCCGCATGGGCTTCGACCTCGGACCCGAATGGACAACGATGGGCCTGCTGGGCTTGTTCCTGGCGTGCTTCCTGGCAGCCACGGTACTGCCCTTCAGCTCGGAATTGGTCCTTGTGGCCATGCTGGCCGGGCCTTGGAGCCCCATGACGGTATGGGCGGTCGCAAGCCTGGGCAATTGGCTCGGCGGCATGAGCAGTTTCGGCTTGGGGCGCTTAGGCGATCTGGAGCGCGTTGGCCGTTGGCTGCGCATGAAGCCCGAGGAGGCTGAGCGCTGGCACCTCCGGATAGGCCGATACGGCGCATGGGCCGCATTGCTCTGCTGGGCCCCCATCATCGGTGATCCGATTGCCGTGGCGCTTGGTCTGGGCCGGGCAAGATTGCTGCCCACAGCCGCACTGATGTTCATTGGCAAGGCCGCACGCTACGCCGTCCTGGTGGCCATCTGGTAATAAACGCGCCTTCAACGTCCGTCACGGACAAGGGCGCCGATGAATGAGGCTTCTGCGATCAGTCGGCACCGAAGCCTGCGCAATTTGCCCGGCAATGCTCACCTTTCGGACCCAACGTTTTCAGACAACCTGAATCCAGACTGCATGGCCAAGAAGAAGTCCGCTGCGCGCAAGAAATCCACCAGCAAGGCCTCTCGCGCACGCAAGCCAGCCCGTACATCGCCGCGGAAGAAGACAACCCTGGCCCGCAGGCCTGCGGCCAAGCCGACAGGTCCCGCCAAACCGGGGAAGCGCCCCGCAAAGAAGAAGCCCGCCAACCTCCTCAAGGGCATCAGCGACATCCGCCGCTTCTTCCACCGCAACGAGGTGCCGCTCTACTTCATCAGCGCCACCAACTTCAACCTGCTGGGCGCCGACGAGTGGATCAAGGGCTTCAAGTTCATCACCTACATCGACTGCTTCGATGGGCTGCATCCTAACCTGATGAGCCCGCGCACCGAGGAGCCGCACGAGGAGTTCCAAAGCATCGAGGACATCAACAACTACCTGCTCACCCATAGCGAGGTGCGCGACTACATCGAGAGCCGGCGCATGAGTCCGAAGTCCGCGGGCAAGGCGCTCTTCCTCATGTTCGATGAGAGGACCGAGGCGCTCGCGAAGAAGGCCGGGCTGGAGGTGATCTTCCCTCCTGCGAAACTGCGCAGCTGGCTCGACAACAAGGTGAACACCAACCGCGTGGCGGAGAAGGCCGGAGTGCCCTGCGTGCCCTACGTGCTGCACCCGGTGAAGAGCTTCGAGCACTTGATGCAAGTGGCCGCGAAAGGCAAGCTCGGCAACGACCTCGTGGTGCAAACGCCCTACGGCGATAGCGGCCACACCACCTTCTTCATCAAGACCCAAGCGGACTACGACAAGTACGCGAAGGAGATCGAAGCGGAGAAGGAGTGCAAGATCATGAAACGCATCAACTGCCGGGGCGCGGCCATGGAAGCGTGCGTCACGCGGCACGGCACCATCGTGGCCCCGCTCATGACGGAGCTGGTGGGCTTCAAGGAGCTCACGCCCTACAAAGGCGGCTGGTGCGGCAACGAGATCTTCGCCGACACCTTCACGCCGGAGATCCGCGCGAAGGCCCGGCGCTACGCGAAGAAGTTCGGCGATCAATTGCTGAAGGAGGGCTACAAAGGCTACTTCGAGCTGGATTACCTCATCGATAAGGACAGCGGCGAGATCTACCTCGGCGAATTGAACCCGCGCGTCACCGGTGCGAGCTCCATCACCAACCACGCGGTCTTCGCGCTGAGCGATGCGCCGCTGCATCTCTTCCACACGCTGGAATGGATGGACGTGCCCTACGAGCTGAGCGTGAACGCGCTGAACCGCCGCTGGTCCGACCCGCGCAACATCGACAGCTGGGGCCAGATGGTGATCAAGTACACCACCGACGATGTGCAGCGCGTGACCGACGCGCCTCGCAGCGGCATCTGGCGCATGCGCGACGATGGCAGCATCTACTTCTGGCGAATGGACACGCACCGCCGCTACGTGGAGAAGGACAACGAGGCCTTCTTCCTGCGCATCACGCGTCCTGGAGACTGGTTCTACGAGGGCGCCGACATGGGCATCCTCGTTATGCGCGGCCGGATGATGACCGACGACTTCCAACTGACCGAGCGCGCGAAGAAGTGGCTGGCGGCGATACGCACGCAGTTCAAGAGCGTTGCTCCGGGAGCGCACAGCTCCAGCGGACATGAGCACATGCTTGAGATCGGAGGGTTCAAAATGATGTGAGGAGGAGCACGCATGTACGTACATCTGAAGCTTGTGAAGGAGCCTTGGCCGAGCGACCGCTGGCAATCGTTCTTCGACCATGCCTGGCCCTTGTTCCGGATCTGGTATGAGAGCGAAGGGCTGGAGAAGCGCCCGGACCTGGTGACCTGCCGCAGCATGCTGGAGCTGCACATGCCGGAGCTGATCCCGGTGTACAACAGCCTATGCCGCCTCGCGAACAACGACGACGTGGCCTGCCGCTTCCTCACCATGTGGAACCCGCCGCCCTACATGGCCGGCTGCTCCCAGGTGGCCTGGACCAAGGGCGCGCCCACGCTCATCCGCAACTACGACTTCGACCCGCGCTACTTCGATGGGCGCATGCGCTACAGCGAGTATGTTAAACCGGTGATCGGGATCCAGGACAGCGGCTGGGGCCTGCTCGACGGCATGAACAGCGATGGTCTTGCCGTGGCGCTCGCCTTTGGTGGGAGGAAGGTGTGGGGCACAGGTTTCGGCATACCGCTGGTGATCCGCTACGTGCTGGAGACCTGCAGCACCACGGACGAAGCCTGCGACGTGCTGCGGCGCATCCCCGTGCACATGGGCTATAACGTCACCGTGGTGGACAAGAGCGGCAAGTACGCCACCGTGTACATGAACCATGATCGTCCGGCACAGGTGATCTACCAGGCCGTGGCGTGCAACCACCAGCACCAGGTGGAGTGGGACGAGTACGCGGCCTTCACGAATACCATCGAGCGCAAGCACTTCCTCGAGCACAGCATCGCGCAGCCCAAGCTCACCCGCGCCCAGCTCATCAAGCAGTTCCTGAAACCACCGCTGTATAGCCAGCAATACCTGCGGGGCTTCGGCACACTCTACACCGCAGCCTACGATGTGGCCAAGGGCCGCGTGCAGATCATCTGGCCCGACAAGCAGGTGGAGGCAAGTTTTTCCCGCTTCGAGGAACAGGAGGTGCAGGTGGTGTTGCTAAGGCCGGTGGGGAGGTACTTGGCGAAGTAGATGTGCGTCCCGGTCCTCGCCGTGTGAGTCCATCGGTTTCGCGCTTCACAAACGGCACTCCAAGCCTCACGCTTTCAGTCAGGTACTTTTGCCTCATGTCTCAGACGCTGATCGCCTCGCTCTTCACCCCCGCCAACTACATCAACGGCTCCTGGTCCTTCGAGGGCGATGGCAGCTTCAACACCGTGGTGGACAAGTACCACGGCGCCGAGCTGGCACGGATCCCGAACGCGTCGGAGGCGCAGATGGAAGAAGCGATCGCCGCTGCTCATGCGAGCCGCGATGTGCTGCGGAAGATGAGCGCCGGCGAGCGCAGCGCGAAGCTCGATGCACTGGCCGCGCTGATCGCGAAGCACGAAGACGAGATTGCCGAGCTGATGGTAAAGGAGGCCGGCAAGCCCATCGGCGCGGCGCGGGTCGAGGTGGCGCGCAGCATCACCACAGTGCGCACGGCCGCTGCGGAAGCGCTTCGATTCGGTGGTGAGGTCACGCCCATGGACTTCGGCGCGGGCGTTGGCAAGACCGCCTTCACCAAGCGCTTCCCGATCGGTGTCATCGCCGCCATCACGCCTTTCAACTTCCCGCTGAACCTGGTGCTGCACAAGGTGGCGCCGGCCATGGCGGTGGGCTGTCCAGTGGTGCTGAAGCCCTCTCCTCAAGCACCGCTGTGCTCCTTCGTGCTCGCGCGCTTCATGGAGGAGATTGGCTGGCCCAAGGAGGCCTTCCATGTGTTGATGTGCGGCGTGTCTGTGGCTGAGAAGCTCGTGAAGGACGAACGCGTGGCCATGCTCAGCTTCACCGGCAGTGACAAAGTGGGCTGGCACCTGAAGAATATCTGCGGCAAGAAGAAGCTCGCGCTGGAGCTGGGCGGCAACGCAGCCGTGATCATCGACGATGGCACCGACCTCGCCGCTGCTGCGAAGACCGTGGCCGCAGGTGCCAACGCCTACGCCGGGCAGACCTGCATCAGCACGCAGCGCATTTATGCCGTGAAGAGCGTGTTCGCGCAGTTCCGAGATCTGCTCGTGAAGGAGTACGCCGCATTGAAGGCAGGTGATCCCAGCGACGCCAGCGTGACCGCAGGCCCCATCATCGACAAGGGGCACTTCGAGCGGATAGGCGGTTGGGTGGCTGAAGCTGTGCAGGGCGGAGCGCGACTGCTGGCGGGTGGGAAGCCAGTGGATGCGGCGCGCAACGTGTATGCACCGACCCTGCTCACCGGCACCAAGGACAGCATGAAAGTGAGCTGCGCGGAAGTGTTCGGTCCAGTCGCAGTGCTCGAAGAGGTTCCGGACTTCAGCGAAGCGATCGCTCAAGTGAACAACAGCACCTACGGCCTGCAGGCGGGTGTTTTCACCGATTCAGTGATGCACATGAAGCAGGCGCACGAGGAGCTGGAGGTGGGCGGCATCATCATCGGCAATGTGCCGGGTTTCCGTATCGACAGCATGCCCTACGGTGGCATCAAGGACAGCGGGCTGGGGCGCGAGGGCGTCAAGTACGCCATGGAGGAGATGAGCGAGCCGCGGCTGCTGGTGTATTGACTCAGCGCCCGGTCCAAGCCGCGCGGACCGCTTCTTTGTGCGTACGGCCGAGCGGGAGGCTCGCTCCGTCGAGCAGCACCTCCTTCTCGGTGAGCGCGGTGATGCGTCGCGCATCGACCAGGAAGCCTCTGTGGATGCGCACGAAATGCGGCGAAGCCAGGCGCTCTTCCATGCCATTGAGTGTTGCGGTGAGCACGTAGCGCTGTCCCACCGTGTGGATCACCACATAGTTGTCGTCCGCTTCCATGTAGCGGATGTCGTCGATGCGTACCTTCACTAACCGCCCCTTGTCGCGCACGAGCAGATGGTCCTTGGCTACGCCGAAGCCGATTCGCGCCAATGCGATGGTGATCTGCGCGCGCAGGTCGGCGGCCTCGAACGGCTTGATCACGAAGCCTTCGGGCCTTGTGGCCTTCACACGTTCAAGCGTTGCTGAATCGGCATGCGAGGTGATGTAAAGGAAGGGTATGCGCAATCTGCTCGTGAGCTCTTGTGCTACTTCAACGCCGTCAGGAGCGCCGTGCAACCGGATATCGAGCAGCGCCAAGTCGGGCTGTTCTTGCTGCGCCAAGGTGATTGCCATGTTGCCGTTGTGCGCGATGCCCACCACCATGTGCCCCATCTCCTCCAGCATCGCCTGCATGTCAGCAGCGATGAGCGGCTCGTCCTCGACGATGAGCAGTCGTGCGCGCTGCATGTTCATGCGGTGATCCTGAATTCGCGGATGGCCATGCGCACAGCAGTCCCCGGCGATCCGTTCATCACGTAGGTCGCGTTCAATCGCGTGGCGAAGCTCTTCAGCAATTGCAACCCGAAGCCCTCGTGCTCGGCCTTGTCCGAATGGCCCACGCCATCATCAACCACATGCAGTTGGAGCTCATCGCCTGCGAGGCGGAGCGATACGACGATACGGCCCGTGCGTCCTTCTGGGAACGCATGCTTCATGGCGTTCACCAGCAGCTCATTCAGGATGAGCCCGATGGGGACGGCGGTATCCACGTCGAGCCGGATATCGTCAACCTGTGCTTCGATGCGGATGCGATCCTCCGTGAGGCCGTGACTCTCGAGCAGTCCTTGAATGAGCTTCTGCACGTAGGGCCGCATGGCGATTCCGCGCGGATCATCCGCGCGGTAGAGATCCTGGTGAATGAGCGCCATGCTGCGCACGCGGTCCTGGCTCTCACGCACGGCATCGCGCGCGGCGGGATCGTTGATGCGTCGCCCTTGCATGCGCAACAAGCTGCCTACCAGCTGCAGGTTGTTCTTCACGCGGTGGTGCAGTTCGCGCAGCAGCAGGTCCTTCTCGCCAATGGCACCCTCTAGTGCTTGGTTCTTCGTGCCCAGCGCGAGGGTAAGCGCTCGCCGCTGCCGATACGCGCGCAGCAGCAACAGGCCGGCAATCGCCATGATCAGTGCTGCGGCCCCGGCCATCCAGGCCATGCGCGTGCGTTGCAGCACCTGTGCGCGCTGCTGCTCAATCTCCGCATCCTTGCGCGCGCTGTCGAAGCGTTCTTGCGCCTCGGCCACGGCTCGCTGCTGTTCGGTGCGGAAGAGCGTGTCGCGCCAGCTCAGGTGCTCTTGGAGCCGCTCGTATGCCAGCGCGTTGTTGTTCATGGCATGCGCCGCCATGGCCTGCGCATGCAGCGCATCGGCGAGCGATGCTGCCAGGTTCGCGCTGCGTGCTATCGCGGTCGCGAGCACCAAGTGCTCCATGGCCTCCGCCGGCCTCTTGGCAGCGATGAGCGCGTTGCCAAGGCCGATATGCATACCACAGCGCACCGGCGAATCGCCTGAAGTGCCAATGGACGCAAGCGCTTCATGGTACAGTGGTATGGCCGCTAGATGATCACCGCGCATGGAACGCAGTTGCGCCAACTCGAATCGCGCGATGGCACCGTGCGCCTCACCAGCTCCGGTGAGCAGTTCAACGGAGCGGCTCAAGCAGGCCTCGGCGCTATCAAGCTGCCCCGCATCGCGGTATGCTTTGCCGAGCTCCTGCATCATGCCCGCTTGCCAGAGCGGCTGCCCTGTGCTCGCGTAGCCATCGGCAGCCGTGCGGTAATGCTCCACCGCCTTGTCGAAGCGCTTCAGTGCTGCATGCGCGTTGGCCACATTGCTATGGATGATAAAAGTGGCTTCGCGCTCACCGGCCTCTTCATAGAGTGCAATCGACCGGAGGTAGTGCTCGAGCGCGCGGTCATGCCGGCCCATGAGCGTGAGCGGCATGCCTACCGCATTCTCAGCCTTCGCGCGACGCATCAGCGACGCGCTGGCTGCCACGCCGCGCATCGCTTCTGCATGGAATAGCGCGCTATCCGGCGCGCTGCGCAAATGGGCGCGGAACAGCGCGAGGTGCGCCTCGTAGCGCAAGCTGTCATCCGTTGCTTGCGCCAGCATGCTGCGCAACGAGTCGAGCCTCAGTTGGGCGTTGACTGTTGCCACCTGCATGACGGCAGCGAACAGGAATCCGAATCGCATTGATGCCCGCATGCTGCGAAGGAACATCCTTAGGGCAGCTGCTGTAAGCGCGTCGCTGTGGGATTTCCGCCGCCGATATTCACCAGTATCGGATCGCGGTCATTGTACTGTCCGACGTACTTCACGATGCCATCCAAGTTGGTATCCTCGGGCCAGTAGCCGATCACGGTAATGGTAGGATTGCTTCCTCCGATGCGGGCAAGGATCGGATCGCGGTCGTTGTTCTGCCCGATGTATTTGAGCGCGCCATCCGGTTCAACATTTCCCGCCCAGAGCACCATGTGATCTCCGATTTGCTTGCGCGCGTCGGTGCCCCAAGTGGGTGTGGCAGGGGCGGTGAAGTCAACCACCAATGGAGCAGCGGACAAGGTCACCGGCTGGGCGGTCATCACAGCCAAGTGGTTGCGGTGCCTGATGGCGATGTGGTAGTCGCCATCACCGGCACAGAAACCCACTGGCGCCACGCCATCCACGGCCACGATATCGCCATCGCGCTGGAGCAGTGCGGCGCGCCGGGCGATCACAACGCTGGGATCATTGGCCACGCGCAGCTCCACGAGCACCCAATCGACAATGGCCGGCGAAAGCGTCCACGTGAGCACTTGCGGCGTGGTGCTCGCATCCTGTTCCAGCATGAAGCCCATATCGCTGTATGGCTCGTTCAGCGGGATCAGTCCGGCCAAACGGAGCTCGTCGCGTTGCGGCAAGAAGAACTCCGTGTCATAAGCGCCTTCGAGGAAAACCTTCGGGCGAACGAAGATTCCCGCGCAATCGGGCTTGCGGTATTGGATCACGAAGGCATCGGTGCTGCCGGCATTCGTGAGCAGTTGCACGCCCGGCCCTGGGTCTGCATCGAGGGTTTGCAGGTAGCTGCCTGCCACAACGAAACGACCTTGGGTGCCGAGTGCCACGGCATTGGCCCTATCGTTCTGCGCCGACCCGAAACCGAAGCCGAAGATGAGCGCGCCGCCAGCGGTGTAGCTGGCCACGAAGGCATCGCCACCACCATTGGTGAGCAGGTTCAAGGTGCCGGGGCCGGGATCCAGGTCCAGCGCCGTGGTGCCGAAAGTGCCGTACTCGCCGCAAACCATGATGCGGTTGAGCGCATCCACCTTCAGGGAAAAGCCCTCATTGATGAAGCTCTTGAGCATGAAGGACCACGCGAAGGAGCCATCGCTGTTGAGCTTGGCCACGAATGCGGGCTCCGTGAAATCGCCCGCAAGGTTGAAGACGCCCGGTCCGGGGTCGAAGTCGGCATTGCTTGTTATGCGGCCGGTGAAGACAGGGCCACCATCGGGTCCCACACCGATGGCTCGACCACGCTCATTGCCGGTTGCGCCGATGCCATGACCCCATAGGAAGCCGCCTGCCGAGGACAACTTGAGCACGAAGATGTCGGCATCGCCGCCACTGGTGCGCGAGGTCATGCCGGCTCCAGGATCCAGATCGATGGTGTTACGGAACTCGCCGGTGACGATGACGTTGTCCAGCGCATCCACGCACACGGCGTAGGCAATGTCATGCGCGGTGCCGCCGACCGAAACGCCCCAGATGAAATTGCCATCCGGATCCATCTTCTGCACGAAGGCGTCCTGCTGGCCATTTCCACCGGCGGTTGCAACGCCGGGTCCGGGATCCAGATCGCCGCTGCTCCCCAAGGAGCCCACGGTGATCACATTGCCTTGGCCGTCGATGGCGATTCCGTAACCCTCGTCGTTGCCTAACCCCCCGAAGATGCGCCCCCACTGGTAGTCGCCATTCGATGCGAGCTTGATGACGAAGACGGCGTGGACCGTATTGGGGGTGGTTCGAAGATCAGTGCCCGGACCGGGATTCAGGTCAACCGTGCCCCCCACGCGCCCTGTGATGTACACGTTGCCTTGCCCATCCACTGCCAAGCTGCGCGCGTATTCGGCGTTGCTGTTGCCAATGGAACCGCCCCAGAGGAAGTGACCGGCTGAATCGAGCTTCTGAAGGTAGATGTCGTGGCTGCCATTGCTGGTCACATTGAACACGCCTGGGCCGGGGTCCAGGTCCACGGTGTTCACGAAGATGCCTGCGGTGATCACGCTGTTCTGGTCATCGATGGCGGTGGCGTAGGCATTCTCGGTCGAGGTGCCGCCCACGGAGCGCGCCCAGTCGAGCGACTGCGCCGTGCCAGCGGATGCAATGAGTATTAGCGTGGCAGGCAGGAAATGGCGCGCATTCATGGTCCTCCGGATTTGAAGCGGGCAAACTAGGCGCTGGTCGATCAAGGTGTGTTCGCTCCGAACGCCAACGACAGGCTTTCGGTGGTGGGCGGCTCATAGGCTTGCACCTATGGCTCCAACCGACTAGTTTGGCGGGCCTCAAAACAGCCGGGTTGCGCCTTGCCCGGTCTCAAGCCCCAAGACCATGCGCTTCTTCAACGCCAATCGCAAGTCCATCATCCTGCTCGCCTGCACAGGCCTAATCGCAGGGCTTTCCGCCTTCGAGGAGAAGGAGCAAACTGGCGGAACAGCCAAGGCCATCGGCGGTGGCGTACCGGCTAGCAGCTTCACCAACTTCGAGTCGGCGCACGTTAGCCCGTTGGCGCTCACACCAGATGGGACGAAGCTGCTGGCCGTGAACACCGGCAACAACAGCTTGGAGGTTTATGCGGTATCTGCCGAAGGGCTCACGCACACGGCCACCATCCCTGTTGGCCTCGACCCTGTGACCGTGCGCGCACGCACCAACAATGAGGCATGGGTGGTTTGCACCGTGAGCGATGAGATCAGCATCGTGGACCTCACGCTGGGGGCCACCATCCGCAGCGTCACCACCCAGAATGAACCATCGGATGTGGTCTTTGCGGGCAGCCCGCAGCGCGCCTTCGTGAGCTGCGCCGAGCGCGAGAGCGTGCAAGTTTTCGATCCGGCTAATCTGGGAACCGCACCAGTTGAAGTCCTGCTCAAAGGAGAGCAGCCTCGTGCATTGGCGGTGAGCCCAGATGGCAACACGGTGTATTGCGCCTTCTTCGAGAGCGGCAACGCCACCACAGTGCTCAATGGCAACAGCTTCTTCAACTTCCAGCATGGCACATTCGGCAACGGCAACCCGAAGCGAGGCGTTTGCTCGCCGCAGGGCGGCTGTACTGTGATCCCGAACGACGTGACCAACCCTGCCGGTCCATACGGAGGTTCGTTGAACGCTGCTGCAGGCATCGTACCCAACGCTGGCACCGGGTTCCAGCCGCCGCTGAACGGC
>DAORNP010000015.1:34220-35145 GCA_035441065.1 Flavobacteriales bacterium
CAATGGATGGATGACAATGGCGGCAATTGGACCAACATGGTCTCGGGCTCTGCGGCCGGCAAGGCGCGCATGACCGGCTGGGACATGCCTGATCGCGACATCGCCATCATCAATGCCAACAGCCCCAGCACGGCGAGCGTCACCTACAAGCAGACACTGGGCAACATCCTCATGGCGATGAGTGTGCGCCCCGGCACCGGCGAGGTGTTCGTGGTGGGCACCGATGCCACCAACGAGAAGCGCTTTGAGCCCAACCTGAACGGGAAGTTCCTCACGGTGAATGTGTCGCGCTTCCTGGGTGCCGGTGCTGTAACGCGCACCGATCTGAACCCGCACATCAATTACAGCACGCACACCTCGCCGCCCGCAGTGCGCAAGCAGAGCATCGGCGACCCGCGCGCGATTGTTTGGAAGGCCGATGGCACCACGGCCTATGTCACGGGCATGGGCAGCAACAACGTGATCGCCATCAACGCCACTGGAGCACGTGTCGCCCCAGACCCGATTTCCGTTGGCGAAGGACCAACAGGGATCGTGCTGCACGAGGCCAGCGGACGCGCATTCGTGCTCAACAAGTTCGGCGGTAGCGTGAGCACCGTCGATCTCGCCACCAACAAGGAGATCGCGCGCACCTCCTACTTCGACCCAACACCACAAGTGATCAAGACCGGGCGCAAGCACCTGTACGATACACAGCTAGGCAGCGGCCATGGCCACATCAGTTGCGGCAGCTGCCATGTCGATGGCCGCTGGGACCGATTGGCTTGGGACCTGGGTGATCCATCGGGCTCCATCGACGTGGTGAGCGGCAAGAACTTCCATCCGCTGAAGGGGGTGAAGACCACGCAATTCCTCATCGACATCATCGGTCGCGGGCGCAACAATCTGCATTGGCGCGGCGACAAGGCCGGCTTCTCTGATTTCG
>DAORNP010000015.1:35161-41652 GCA_035441065.1 Flavobacteriales bacterium
AGGTGCATTCCAGCATCTGCAAGGCCTCGATGCCCCGATGGACGTGGTGAGCATGCAGGAATTCAGTGATTTCCTGGCCGCCACTTGGTACGTGCCGAACCCTTACCGCGTGCTGCGGCCCACCGACAGCAGCGTAGGGCGAATGAACGCGATCGGTGTGCGCGGAATCGGAACCAGCATGCAGTCCATTCCGCCTGCGGTGAACTTGTTCGTGGCCGTGAATGCCAACTGCGCGCATTGCCACAACGCCCAGACAGGTCGCGGCGAGCTGGCGGGAAATGGCAACGTGGCCGGCACAGGCGCAGGCTCGCATGTCGATTTCTCGTTGAACAGGAACATGTCATCCGACCTGCGGAGCACGTACCGGAAAACGGGCTTCTTCTACAACACCACCGAATGCACCTCCGGGTTCGGACTCATGAGCGAAGGCGTTATGGAGACCGTGTACAGCACCACTGGTGTCGGGCAGGACGGCTCGCAGCATGGCTATTTCGGCGATTATGAGCCCGAGATCCTGAGCTGGTCGGGTGGCATCTTCAATGAGAATTGCGGTCCGTGCTTCAGCTTCCCGCTCGCGAACAATCAGGTGAATGACGTTCAAGCCGGTGTTGGCATGCGCCATACCATCAATGGGACCATCGGCTCCACCACGCAGATCAACACACTCCGCAACCTAGCGAACGACCGGCCTGCGGAATACGGCATGGTGGTGAAGGGCATTTATGGTGGCGTGCAGCGCGGCTTCTACTACCTAGGTGGAAATCCAGGCACCTATCAGCCCGACCAGAACGGCGCTGCACCTGTGACGCATGCCACGCTGATCGCATCGGCACAGGTTGCAGGCAATCCGCTCACGTGGACGCTGGTCCACCCCAGCACCGCCATCCGCCACGGCGTTGACCGCGACATGGACGGCATCTACGACTATAACGACGGCGACAGCCAGCTCGCACTCAAGCTGGTACTCGAAGGCGCGTGGAACGGTACAGCCATGCGCACCAACTTGAGAACCGCGGGCCTCTTGCCCATGAGCGACCCATACGGCATGGGCGCTACCATGAGCCAAGCCTTGCTCGATCGCACCGGCAGCAATGCTCCCGTGGACTGGGTAATGGTGCAGCTTCGCGATGGCGCCAACCACACCACCGTGGTGGATGAGCGCGCCGCCGTGGTGCTGGCCAACGGCAAGGTGGTAAGGCCCGATGGCGAAGAACCCCTGTGGTTCCCCAATGCGCCGCGCGGGCAATACAAGGTGGCCGCTTGGCACCGCAACCACTTGGCCGCCATGACCAATGTGGCGCTGCAATACGGCACCGGCGTGGTTGCCATTGACCTCTCAAGCCCTGCCACCGCCACCTATGGCACCGATGCGCGCACGCTCGTGGGCGGCATTTCCATGCTGTGGGCAGGCGATGTGAGCGGCGATGGCATTCTGCGCTACACCAATGCCGGCAACGACCGAGACCCCATCCTGGTGCGTGTCGGCGGAAGCGTGCCCACTGCTTCGGTAACCGGCTACTACACTGAGGATGTGAACCTCGACGGCGTGGTGAAGTACACCGGGCCAAGCAATGACCGCGACCCCATCCTGGTGAACATCGGCGGAACGGTGCCCACCAACTCGCGCACCGAGCAGCTCCCTTGATCAGCAGCGTTCCAACCCTAGCATGAGCGAGGCCCCTGAGACCATTCAGGGGCCTTGTTCATTGGTCTATTTTCGGCGCCCGTGAACACCATGCGCCTCCTACCGCTTCTCGCCCTGCTGCTTCTCGCCATCGCCAGCCATGCGCAGGATGATGAAGGCTTCCGCTGCCTGGCCAACAATCCAGCGGAGCTCGCCCGACGCACAGCGCAGGACCCCGGCTTTCTTGAGCAGGCCGCCCAAGCGCGCGCCGAGCTCGATGCGGCAGCAGCCCTGAACCATCGCGGTGGCGGCGGGTCGTACGTGATTCCGGTGGTCTTCCACATCATCCACAACAACGGCACGGAGAACATCAGTGATGCGCAGATCCAGGATGCGGTGCGCATCCTCAACGAGGACTTCAACAAGATGAACCCGGACTGGCCACAAGTGGTGCCGGCCTTCCTCAGCATCGTTGCGGACGTGGGCATCGAGTTCCGTTTGGCCCAGCGCGACCCGCAGGGCAATTGCACCAACGGCATCACACGCACGGTGAGCACGCTCACCAACGAGGGCGACTTCGGCATGACACAGCTGATCCAATGGCCGCGCGACCGCTACATGAACATCTGGGTTTGCCGCTATGCGAACGGTGCCGCGGGCTATACCTACTACCCCATGTGGCTCGACACCTGGCCCGAGGCCGACGGCATCGTTATCCGTTATGACTACGTGGGCAGCATCGGACAAGGCTCACCCTTCCGCTCTCGCGCGCTCAGTCACGAAGTGGGGCACTGGCTCAACCTTATGCATTGCTGGGGCGATAGCAACGAGCCGGGTTCCGAAGAGAACTGCATGTGGGACGATGAAGTGGAGGATACGCCATTGACAAGGGGCTGGACCAATTGCGTGGCCAGCGGTGCCAGCTGCGGCAGCACGCAGGACAACGTGCAGAACTACATGGAGTACGCCTACTGCTCGCGCATGTTCACCGAAGGACAGGCCGCGCGCATGATCACCGCGCTCAACTCATCCGTCGCACAGCGATCAAACTTGTGGCAGCCGGCCAATCTGGCCCTCACGGGCGTTGATGCCCCAGGCACCGTTTGCCAAGCGCGTTTCGAAGCCAATCGCCGCTCCATCTGCGCGGGCGGAAGCGTCACCTTCACTGACCACAGCTTCAACGGAGTAGTGTCCCGTACTTGGAGCTTCCCCGGCGGGGAGCCGAGCTCGAGCACCTCGGCGCAACCCAGCATCACCTATGCAGAACCCGGCACTTATCCTGTCTCGCTCATCGTGAGTGATGCGAATGGAGGAAGCCTTGGGACAGCGGAGCAGGCCTACATCCGCGTGTTGCCTTCTCCCGGCCAACAGGTGCCGATCTCCGAGGGCTTCGAGAACGTGCCCTCATTGCCGAACAACGATTGGGAGGTGATCGACTTCGCTGGCGATGGCGGCTTCCAAGTGACCTCTTCTGCCGCTTACTCCGGTTCGCGCAGCGTGCGATTGCCCAATACCATCTTCAGCGCCGGCCGCACCGACGAGCTGATATCGAGCACGTACGACCTCAGTGGCGCACCGGGCGCGATCATCACCTTCCGCTACGCCTACGCCAAGCGCTACATCGCCGATGACGATGAGCTCTACATCTGGGTGAGCGGCAATTGCGGCGATACGTGGGCGCTGCGCAAGATCATGCGCGGCAATACCAGCTTGCTCACGGCGGGCGTGGTGGCAGGGAGCTTCGCCCCCACCGATCCATCGCAATGGCGCTTCACCGAGATCGCGAACATCGGCCCGAATCTCTGCACGCCCAACTTCCGTGTCCGCTTCCAGTTCATCAGCAACGGGGGCAACGACCTCTACCTCGACGACATCAACATCACTGCAGGCCTGGTAGGCATCGAAGAATCGCAGGCTGCGGGCCGTGGTCTTTCCGTAGCGGTGGATGGAGCGAACGGTGAGGCCTTCGCATTACTCGAAATTGAAGATGCCGACCAGATCCGCCTCGAACTCATGGATGCCCTTGGCAGGATGGTAGCCCAAGTCCCTGCTCAGCGATTGGCTGCTGGCTCGCATCGCATCGCACTGCCCATGCAGGGGCTTCCAGCAGGCACCTACGTGCTTCGCTTCATTGGCGGGATCCGAAGTGATGCCACCCGGTTCGTGAAGCCCTGAGGAATTCATCGGCCCGAGGCTTACATTCATTCTGCGCTTATTGGCCTTGGTCGCCAATCCTGATGTCACTCACGGTTAATCCGACTCGTTGGGATTACCAGCACGGATCCATCACCTTACATGGGCCTGACGGTGACCGATGCGTTCGCGGGATATTTTGCGGCCTCCTGCAAAACCAGCCCCTCAGTACCATGCGTCATTTCGGACTCGCGCTTTCGCTTTTCGCGCTGCTCACCTCACCGCTTCATGCGCAAGAACGCCCATGCGGAGCCAATGAACTGGAGCCGCTGCTCGCTCTTCTTCCCGATCCCGCAGAGGAATTGGCGCGCATCGCCCAAGCTGATGCTGAGCTCGAGGCCTTCACCGCTCAATTCGCTGCGGAACATACCGGCGCAGAGCGTGTGGTGTACACCTTGCCCGTGGTCTTCCACATCATCCACAACAATGGCCCGGAGAACATCAGCGATGAACAAGTCCTTGATGCCATGCGCATCCTCAACGAGGACTTCAACAAGCTCAACCCCGACTGGGTGAACGTGAAGGTGGACTTCCTCCCCTTGGTAGCCGATGTCGGCGTTGAATTCAGATTGGCCAAGCGCGACCCGCAGGGCAACTGCACCAATGGCATCACGCGCACGGTGAGCGCGCTCACCAACGACGGCACGCAGACCATGAAGAACCTGATCCAGTGGCCGCGCAACAAGTACCTCAATATCTGGGTGGCGGCCAGTGCCGATGGTGCCGCAGGCTATACCTACCGCCCCGGTTCGGTGAACAACCAGCCCACTTGGGATGGCATCGTGATCAAGCATGATTATGTCGGCGCCATCGGCACGGGCAGCCTTAGCCGCAGCCGCGCCCTGACCCACGAGGTGGGCCATTGGATCAACCTGGCGCACACCTGGGGCAACAGCAACACCCCGGCGCTGGAGACCAACTGCAACGGAGACGATAGCGTGAACGACACACCCAACACCATCGGCTGGACCTTCTGCTCGATCAACGGCAGTAGCTGCGGCTCGCTGGACAACGTGGAGAACTACATGGAGTACAGCTACTGCTGCAAGATGTTCACCGAAGGCCAGAAGACACGCATGATCGCCGCGCTCAACAGCGGCACCGCGCAGCGGAATCAACTGCATGCGCCGAGCAACTTGGCCTCCACCGGCGTAAATGATGCCCCCACGCTCTGCCAAGCGTCATTCGGCAGCAGCGCGCGCTTGGTTTGCGCGGGCACGCCCATCACCTTCACCGACCTGAGCTTCCACGGCGTCACCAGCTGGCAGTGGAGCTTCACGGGCGGCACACCCGCCACAGCGGAAGAAGCACAGGCCGTGGTCACCTATGCGGAGCCAGGCGTTTACCCGGTGAGCCTCAGCGTATCCGATGGCACCGCGAACCTGACCACCACCACGAACAACTACATCACCGTTTTGGCCAACCCCGGCGATGCAGCGCCTTTCTCAGAGGGCTTCGAGGCGCTCACGGCGCTCACTGGACCTGAATGGTACACCGAGAATACCAACGGCGATAATGCCTTCCAGGTGACCTCGGCCGCTGCCTACTCCGGCACCAAGAGCACGCGCATCGTGAACACCGCGGCCATGACCGGCAACACGGATGAATTGCTCTCGCGCACCTTCGACCTGAGCGATGCTGAGGCTGTGAGCATCAGCTTCCGCTGGGCCTATGCCAAGCGCACGGCCAGCAGCAACGATGAGCTGAGCCTCTACATCAGCAACGATTGCGGGCAGACCTGGCTCCTGCGCCGCATCATGCGCGGCAGCACCTCCCTGCCCACGGCACCCAACACCACCAGCAGCTTCGTGCCCAGCGGACCGGAACAGTGGGGCTTTGCCAACGTCACCAACATCAGCGCTACCAGCCATGTGCCCAGCTTCCGCTTCAAGTTCGTGTTCGTGAGCGACGGTGGCAACAACATCTACCTCGACGACATCAACCTCAACGGCATGCCCGTGGGGGTTGAAGAGCTACTGACCAACAGCGGCAGCCTCTTCGTGATGCCGAACCCTGCGCAGGGGCAAGCCAACGCGCGCCTTGATCTGCCGCGCGCCGCGCATGTGCGCATGCAGCTGCACGATGCCACCGGCAGGCAAGTGCGCCATTGGGACCTGGGCCAGCGCTCGGGCGAGTTGCTCCTGCCCATCGGCGTCAGCGAACTAGCCCCCGGCCCCTATCTGCTGCGGGCCGATATCGACGGCGTGCCCGTGACGGCGCGCTTGCTCGTCGAATAGCCCGGCAGCCTTCCGTTAGTTTCGCACGTCATCATTCCAGAACCTTCGGCCATGAACCGGATCATCCTCTTCTCGACCCTTCTCCTCACCGCTAACGCGCACGCCCAGCAGGAAGGCTTTACCTGCCGCACCAATGATGCAGGCATCCTTCACCAGCTGCACGGGGGCGATGCCGCAACCATCGCGGCCATCGCGCAAGCCGATGCCGAGCTCGAGGATTGGACCGAGGGTTTCAGTGAAGGCGCTCGACGCACCTATACCATCCCGGTTGTCTTCCACATCATTCACCAGTTCGGCAGCGAGAACATCAGTGATGATCAGGTCCTCGATGCCATGCGCATCCTCAACGAGGACTTCAACAAGCAGAATCCAGATTGGCCCAACGTGGTGAGCCAGTTCCTGCCGCTCGTGGCCAATGTCGATATCGAGTTCAAGCT
>DAORNP010000016.1:0-13527 GCA_035441065.1 Flavobacteriales bacterium
CTCAAGGATGCTAAGGATCTTGCCTTCGGCCCGTGAACCGCGGCTGCTCATCACCTTCACCAGGACGCGATCGCCGTGCAGCGCCACGCCCACATTCTTGTTGTGGATGAAAATGTCCTCATCGCCGCCCTCCACGCGCACGTAGCCGGCACCGCTCGCAATGATGTCGATGCGGCCCTCTACGCTGTCCTTGCCGCCCTGCGCGGTGTAACGGCCTTTCTTGCCGCTCTCAATTCGGCCCTCATCCAGCAGGGATTCAATGGCGTCGAAGAGCAAATAGCGCTGGCCTTTGTCCTTGAAGCCCAGCTGTATGGCCAGCTGCTGACTGGTGATGCCCGCGTGGCCCGAACGGCGAATAGCCTCTAAGACCTCTTGGATGAGGCGTGTAGGGGAGGGGTCCGGCCGGGGGGGGCGCGAAGAGGGGCGTTTGGGCATCTGTGGTCCTGATGTGAGGACCGGCGCCGAAGGTATCCGCAGCCCCCCCGCCCGCCACATAACCCACAGGTGTTGATAACCCGCTGAGGATCGCTACATTCGCGGCCCGTTTCGGGAAACAGGGCCATGCTCGAGAGCGCCAAGATCTTCAGCGGTACCGCTACCAAGTACCTGGCCGAGCAGATTGCCGCAGCTAGTGGTGAGCGCTTGGGCGAGGTGGCCGTGTCGCGGTTCAGCGATGGCGAGTTCCAGCCCAGCTTCGAGGAAACCGTGCGCGGCGAGCTGGTCTTCATCGTGCAGAGCACATTCCCGCCCAGCGACAATCTCTTCGAGCTGCTGCTCATGGTTGATGCCGCCAAGCGCGCCAGCGCAAAGCGGATCGTGGCCGTGATGCCCTACTTCGGTTTCGCCCGGCAGGACCGCAAGGACAAGCCCCGCGTGTCAGTGGGGGCCAAGCTGGTGGCCAACATGCTCACCGCAGCCGGCGTGGACCGCATCATGACCATGGATCTGCACGCCGACCAGATCCAAGGCTTCTTCGAGGTGCCGGTCGATCACCTATTCGCCAGCACCATCTTTTTGCCGCACATCAAGTCCATGAGCCTGCCCGAGCTGGTGATGGCGGCGCCCGATACCGGCGGCACCAAGCGCGCCAATGCCTACAGCAAGCACTTGGGTTGCGACATGGCCATCTGCTACAAGCAGCGCAAAGTGGCCAACCAGATTGAGCGCATGACCGTGATCGGCGACGTGAAGGACAAGAACGTGGTGCTCGTGGACGACATGATCGATACCGCAGGCACGCTCACCAAGGCCGCCGACATGATGATGGACCTGGGTGCCACCAGCGTGCGCGCCGTGTGCACTCATCCGGTGCTCAGCGGCGAGGCCTGTGAGCGTATCGAGAAGAGCGCCCTCACCGAGCTCATTGTCACCGATACCATCCCCATCTCTGCCGAGAAGCTCGCACAGACCAGCAAGATCAAGGTCCTGAGCGTATCGCAACTCTTTGCTGACGTGATCCGCCGCGTGCGCAGCCACGAGAGCATCAGCAGCCATTTCATCATCGCGTAACACCGTCACCCCATGAACAGAATCACACTCAGCGGCAATGTCCGCCAACAAGTCGGCACCAAGGATGCCGCCCAGCTGCGTCGCGTGAAGCGCGTGCCATGCGTGCTTTACGGAGGCGCCGGCACGGTCCACTTCAGTGTGGATGAGGCCGCCCTGCGCAAAGTGGTCTTCACCCCCGAGGTGAATGGCATCGAACTCGATCTCGATGGCAACAAGACCCTCGCGATGGTGCACCAGAAGCAATTCCACCCCCTCACCGATCGCGTGATCCATGTGGATTTCATGGAGCTGAAGGAGAACCGCGAGGCTAAGGTGAGCCTCTCTGTGCGCCTCAAGGGCCAACCCGTTGGTGTTCGTAGCGGCGGCAAGCTGAGCCAGCCCATGCGCAAGATCACGGTGAAGGGCGTGCCCAGCGCGATTCCTGCACACCTCGAAGTGGACGTGGCAGAGCTCGGCCTCAACCAGAGCATCCACGTGGGCGACCTGAAGCTCACCGGACTCACCCCGATGCATGACGCAGACGAGGTGGTGGCATCGGTGAAGGTGCCGAAGAAGGTTGAGGAGGCCGCCGCCCCTGCCGCTGGCGCTGCCGCCGCCCCAGCCGCCGCTGCTGGCGCAGCGAAGCCGGAAGCAGCGAAACCCGCCGCCGCGAAGAAGTAACCATCGGCCTTGCCGATTCCATAACATGGAACAACGGGCCCCTGACCTTGTCGGGGGCTCGTTTCTTTTGCATCGCGCATGAAGCACCTCATCGTTGGTTTGGGCAATCCTGGGCCCGATTACGCTGGCACCCGCCACAACATCGGCTTTCAGGTGCTCGACCACCTGGCCAGCCTCGGACAAGTGCGCTTCGACGCCGATCGCTATGGAGACCGCGCGGAATTGCGCCACAAGGGCCGCGTTTTCATCCTGATCAAGCCCAGCACCTTCATGAACCTCAGCGGCAAGGCGGTGCGCTACTGGATGGAGCAGGAGGGCGTACCGGCCGAGCGGGTGTTAGTGATCACCGATGACCTTGCCATTCCGTTCGGGGCGGTCCGGATCCGCGCCAAAGGCGGCGCGGGCGGGCATAATGGGCTCACCAGCATCATTGAGCTGCTCGGCACCGATGAGTTCCCGCGGCTGCGCTTCGGCATCGGCAGCGATTTCGCTCGGGGCCGCCAGAGCGACTTTGTACTTAGTCCTTGGACGGAGGAGGAGCGCAAGACCCTGGATGATCGCATCGAACTCGCGGCCAAGGCCGTGCTCCAATTCGGCCTGCTCGGTGTGGCCAGCGCCATGAACAACTTCAACAAGCGCTGAACCCGCGGCTACATTCGCGAACCAAGATTGCAGCACATGGCCAAGCTCTTCGCAAGCATCACCGGAACCAAGGACGAAGTGGTGCTGGAGCGCGCCACACCCAACGCGCCGTGGTCGTTATCGGCAGGTGCCGATGCCGACGTTTTACGGATCGGCCCTGCGCAGTTCAGCGTGATGATCAATGGCCGCAGCCACACCGTTCTCGTGCTCAAGGAGGACCGCGAGAACGGCACCGTGCGCTTGCGCCTGGGCGGCCGCACATGTACCGTGAAACTGGAGGAAGAGCAGGACCGCTTGCTGCAGACGCTGGGCCTGGACAAAGGCTCGCGCAAGGCTGGCGATCTGAAAGCGCCGATGCCTGGCCTTGTGCTCAACGTGCTGGTGAAGCCCGGGGATCAGGTGAAGAAGAATGACCCGGTGCTCGTGCTCGAAGCCATGAAGATGGAGAACGTGATCAAGGCGACAGCCGATGCGGTTGTCAAAGCCGTGGTGGCCGAAAAAGGCAGGCCAGTGGAGAAGGGACAGCTCTTGATCCAATTCGGCTAAGAGAAACATGGGTCAGGGCCATTACCTTGGCCGCTATGGACCGAAAGCAATTCATTTCACGCTCGCTGCAGGCTATGGCCGGAGCGGCTATCGGGGGCCCAGCCATGCTACAGGCCGCCTCGTGCTCCCTGACTCGGACGGCCCGTAAACCGTCTGCAGCCCTACCTACACCGCTCGTATTCTCGCAGGATACGCTGGCATACCCTTACGCCGCACTGGAGCCGCACATTGATGGGCTCACCATGGAGATACACTACACCAAGCACCACGCTGCTTATGTGAAGAACGTCAATGAGGCCATCGCCGCCGAGGGCATCGCCGCAACCAGTGAGGCAGACTTCTTCGCAGGCATCTCCAAACTCAGCGCAAAGGCACGCAACAACGGGGGCGGCGCTTGGAACCACAACCTCTTCTGGGCCATGATGAGTCCAGGGGGCAAGGGCGCTCCGGAGGGCAGGGTGATGGAGGCCATCAATGCCGCTTTCGGCTCTTTCGAGAAGTTCAAGGAATTATTCACCGACGCCGCGATGAAGCGCTTCGGTAGTGGGTGGGCCTGGCTGGTGGAAAAGGATGGCAAACTGCTCATCGGGAGCACACCCAACCAGGATAATCCGCTCATGGACCTGAGCGATTTGAGGGGCAGGCCGCTGCTTGCGCTTGATGTGTGGGAGCATGCCTATTACCTGAAGTACCAGAACAAGCGCAACGAGTACGTGGGCGCTTGGTGGAGCTTGGTGAACTGGGGCGAGGTGGCCCGGCGCTTGGGCTGATCAGCCCTCCACCAGCTCGATATCGAAGTCAACAAGCTCAACGAACTGCTGGATGCGCGCATCGATGTCCTCGCGCGTGACCTCTACCAAGCGCTCGATGCCGAACTTCTCGCAGGTGAAGCTGGCCAGCGCGCTGCCCACGATGATGGCGCGCTTTAGGTTGTCGAAGCTGTGGTCCTGCGTGCGTGCCAAATAGCCGATGAAGCCACCGGCGAAAGTGTCGCCTGCTCCCGTGGGATCAACCACGTCCTCCAGCGGCAAAGCGGGCGCGAAGAAGATGCGGTCAGGACTGAAGAGCAGCGCACCGTGCTCGCCTTTTTTCACCACCAGGTACTTCGGCCCCATGGCCAGGATTTTGGCCGCGGCTTTCACCAGGCTGTGCTCGCCACTGAGCTGGCGCGCTTCCGCATCGTTGATGGTGAGGATGTCGATGCGCGCGATCACCTCCTTGAGCTTCGGCATGGCGCTGTCCATCCAGAAGTTCATCGTGTCCATCACGATAAGCGCAGGGCGCTCAGCCATTTGGTCCAGCACCTTGGCCTGTACCCCGGGATCGAGGTTGCCCAGCATTACATAGGGGGCCTTGGTGTAGGCCCCCGGAAGCTCCGGGTCCAAGTCCAGCAGCACGTTCAGGCGCGTCTCCAGGGTGTCGCGCGTATTCATGTCGTAATGGTAGCGGCCTGCCCAGAAGAAACTCTCCTTGCCCTTCAGCACCTCGAGGCCCGACAAGTCCACGCCCCGGTCGCGGAGTTGGGCCATCACATCTTCGGGGAAATCATCTCCGACCACGCTCACCAGGCCCATTTTGTCCAGGAACACAGAAGCGGCCAGGCTGATGTAGGTGGCTGCGCCTCCAACGGTCTTCTCGGCCACGCCGAAGGGGGTCTCGATGCGGTCGAAAGCGACGGTGCCGACGGTGATGAGCTGCATGCGGTTCAGGTTGAAAAGGACGAAGGCCGCAGCGTGCGGCCTTCTCTTGCTCCCCGGGCTGGACTTGAACCAGCGACCCCATGATTAACAGTCATGTGCTCTAACCAGCTGAGCTACCAGGGAAGGTCCCCCTTTTTCAAGGGAGCGCAAATGTAGAAAGCATGGGCGTTCGGACAAGGGGTTGGCGCAATCGATTCCAAGGCACCCTTTCCGTACCGGATGGCGTCATTTGCATGACCCAAACCAAGACCCAAGCGCCACGCTACCCTCGTGTTGGCCTGTACTGCCGTGCTGCTCACCCACGGCCAGACCCCTTGCAATGGCCTAAACGCCTCGTTCACTTGGGCCTCCTCTGCGGCCACGGGCAATCCGGTTCAGTTCAGTAACGGCACAACGGGCACGGGCCAGCAGACCACCTGGCAGTGGAACTTCGGCGATGGCACCACGAGCAATGTGGCGCAACCACTGCATGAGTTCCCCGGCCCCGGCACCTATACGGTGTGCCTGGTGGCGATATCGATCTACATCAGCAATGCGGGGGTGGCCACCACCTGCGTTGATGATATCTGCGCTACGGTCACTGTTCCCGGGGTGAACAACTGCTCGTGGCTCAACGCCAGTTTCAATTGGGGCGCTGGCGCGAACGGGGTGGAGTTCACCTACCAGCCGCCCACGCCCAGTGCGCAATACGCCTACCTGTGGAGCTTCGGCGATGGCACCACAGCCAGCACGCAGAACGTTTTCCACAGCTATGCAGCGGCAGGCACCTACGAGGTGTGCCTCACGGTGATCGCCTACTCGACTAATGGCAGTGCGCCCTGCACGGCCACGAGCTGCCAGGCGGTGACTTGGAGCGGAGGTGAGTCCGAGGAATGCGATCCATCCTTCGCGCTTGAGATTGAATCCGAACCATCGAACGCCGGCTTCAGTCTTACAGCAAGCACTAACATCCCCAACGATGGCATCACATGGACATTCGCGAATGGATTGGTGCTTTCCGGGCCAACCATTTCGGTGGGCCTCGGCTCCGTGCTGAACATCGAACTATGCGTCACCGCATGGTACCAGCCCGCGAATTCCACAGAGACATGCACCACCACGGTCTGCGGCCTGCTCAGCGAATTGGGTTTCGCTGTTAGTGTTGCCGAAGTGCCGGTTGCCGAGGTCTCGGCATGGCCGAATCCAGCGACTGACGCGCTGTTCTTAAGAATTGACGGAGGCGCTGCCCAAGCTAGTGTGATGATTCACGGCCCCGATGGCCGATTGGAAAGGGAGCAGACGGTCAATGCCGACCAATCTTGCATCGACTTGAACGGATTGGCCCCTGGCCTCAAGTCCGTCTCGGTCTCCGTTGGCGGAAAGACCGAGCGTTTCAAGATCGTGAAAGAGTAACTCGATCAGCGCAGATCCACGCGAAGGCCCGAGAGCATCTGCCACGATCCGATCACGCGCGACGGCAGGGAAGGCATGGACACAGCCAGGATTGAAGGCCGCATCTCGCTGTAGAGGTGAAGCGCGCTCCAGAAGGGGCTCTTCTTGCCGAGCCGAAGGTCGAGGCCGAACAAACCATGAAGGCCTCCATAACCCGATGCTGCGGTTCTGAAGCGCTCTTCGCCGAGCGTCTCAAACGTGGACCGATATCCTTCGTGGTAGCGCTCTTCGTTTCGGGTCACATAGCGGCTTACCGTTGCCTCGCCGCCGGTGGTCATGCCGGCCTGCAGGCCGATGCCGACGAACCATGAGAAACGCGAGGTGGTGATGCGGTGCGCGATGTAGGTGCCCTCGATGCCGATCCGCGAGCGAGTCAGGCTTGCGCTGTAGGTGTCACGATAGGTGGTATCGAGCACATAGAGCTGACCGGTCTGCACGGAGACCAGGGTGTCGTAAGCTGCTGTGCTCGCGCGGCTCCACACCTCCTCAACATATTCAGACCCCGCGTAAACGATGCCTAGGCGAAGCTTCTCCTGATAACGGCCATCGAGATTGGCTTTCCCGAGGCGCAGGCTCGCGTGGCCAGAGACCATGCCCATGCCAATGGACTGGCCCACGTCGCGCAGGCCGGGGCGATACCCATACGCATTGAAGAACCCATCGGACCGTGCGGGGAGATCATCGCGCAGTAGACTTGATCCGGGAAGCATCCGTTGCCAATCCGCGTTGCTGAGCCAGGGCCCGCGCTCTACCTGAAGGCCCATGCCAAGGCCGCAGTCGAGTAGGCGAGACGCCGGCCCTGTTTCTGATTGAGCGAAGGATTGAATGGCAACCAGGCCTGCGAGCAATGTGGCGGTGAGCGCGCGCGTGTATTCCATGATTTCAGAATGTGCGGCTCGAACGAGCCGTAAGGTCAATTATTGCGGCAGCCGAGCGGCGTGCTTGACGGGAAGCGCAGACAGACGAGCAACCACCTCTGCTACCTGCACCGCATTCGTGGCAGCGCCCTTCCGGAGATTATCCGCCACCACCCACATGTTCAAGGAATGGGGCTGGCTCTCATCGCGGCGCACGCGGCCCACGAGCACTTCGTCGCGCCCATTGGCCAGCATGGGCATGGGGTACTTGTCGTTCGCAGGATCATCGACCAGCAGGATACCCGATGGAGTTCGTACGCGAACTCGACCTCGACGAGGTGCGCAAGCCGCGCACGAACTCCACCGAGCATATGCTCGATGGCATCAATCCTTCACGCAGGTGCAACGTGGATCACCGTTTGCAGCTTGAAAGCAGCATGCATGATAGGTGGAACCGCAGGTTACAGAACAACTGGACCCACCCCAGCTCTGTGAGCAACTGGTGGAGCCAGGACCTCCTGAACCGCATAGATCATGAGTTGGTTCGGGACCGGGATTCCTGACTCTGCTGCGCGAGAGTAGCTCCCATGCAGATCCGGACCCGAAGGCGGCAGCGGTTGAGACGCTCCAGCCATCTTCGCTATACAGGTCCGATAGGCCAATGATGCCAATCACGATGTCAGGGGTCGTAGTCGTGGCGGCATCCAGCTTGTATGTCCACCGTACGCCACCGGGCGCGGTGCAAGTGGCCTCTGTCCTGCCTTCGTTCAGGGCCACTGCATCGTACTTATTCGGAATCGACAGGCCCGAGGGTAGAACCCGATCGCCCAAGTCGGCTACCACGGCCCGATAGGCGATGTCGTTGCCTTCCGCCGACTCGAGCATGACCACGTGCGAGGAATTTGGCACGAACACATGCCAAACGGTGGTATTGCCCTTCGGTATTGCGCTTGTCGATACCTCTGCGGCGAGCGAGTCCGGCCTTGTGCAGCCAAAGAGCAAGGCGGCACAGAAAGCCAGGCATTCTGGCCTAATCAAGTTGAGCGACCTCTTCTTCATGTTAACCAGGGTATTGTCCTTAGGAATGCACGTTATTGGTCAGAACAAAACAAGGCGCCTGTGTTGCCAATGTTGTACATCCCCAGTCTGTGATCAAACATGAACGCCTACTTATCAACGGCTTGTGTCTTTCACGCCTCGCATCCCCAAATCAACTGGCTCCGAGGGCTTCGGAATCCGAAATAAGCTCTCCGCGATCTGCACCGCATTCGTCGCCGCGCCCTTCCGGAGATTATCCGCCACCACCCATAGGTTCAAGGTGTTCGGCTGGCTCTCGTCGCGGCGTACGCGGCCCACGAGCACTTCATCGCGGCCATCGGCTAGCATGGGCATGGGGTACTTGTCGTTCGCAGGATCATCGAGCAGCAGGATGCCCGGTGATTCGCGCAGCAAACGGCGCACGTCGTCGAGGTCGAAGTCGCGCGCGAACTCCACGTTCACGGCCTCGCTATGGCCGCCGGTCACGGGTACGCGCACTGCGGTGCAGGTCACGCGGATCGAGGGGTCGAGGATCTTGTGCGTCTCCTGCACAACTTTCATCTCCTCCTTGGTGTAGCCGTTATCGAGGAACACGTCACAGCGCGGGATCACATTGCGGTCGATGGGGAAGGGGTAGGCCTTTTCGCCGGTAACGCCGTCGCGCTCATCGTCCATCTGCTTCACGGCCTTCATGCCCGTGCCGGTGACGCTTTGGTAGGTGGATACGACCACGCGTTTCGCTGTATAGGCGCGATGCAATGGCGCTAAAGCCATGACCAATTGGATGGTGCTGCAATTCGGATTGGCGATGATGCGATCATCCGGTGTGAGCAACTGCCCGTTGATCTCCGGAACGATCAGCTTCTTGTCAGGCATCATGCGCCACGCGCTGCTGTTGTCAATCACCGTGCATCCCACTTCGGCGAAGCGAGGCGCCCACTCGAGCGATGTGCTTCCGCCCGCGGAGAAGAGCGCGATGTCCGGCTTGCGCGCGATGGCTTCTTCCATTCCGATCACGGGCACCTCCTTCCCGCAGAAGCGGATGGTGGAGCCCACGCTCTTCGCGCTGGCAACGGGAAGCAACTCATCAACCGGGAACGCGCGCTCTTCGAGCACCTTGAGCATTACGCCACCGACCAATCCGGTAGCACCAACGACAGCGACTTTCATGATGTTCCCTGAACGTGGCAGGGCGGTCGAAAGTACCAGAACCTGTCTCAAGAATACCTTTCGGGCTGCGCCGGGGTCTTTGCGCCCCCAGCCTTCGTTGCTCAACTCTTGCATAGCACCCGGCTATGCGCGGGTTTCGCGCCTTGGCTGGAAGGCGAAATTCCTCCGGCTCGCTGCCAAAAACATTCTCGAGACAGGTTCTAGCTTTCACGCCCTCGAAATCCCATGGCGCCCGCACGGTTCCGCTTCTTCCCGTTGTTGATGGTCGCGCTGCTCGCATCCATCGCGAATGCCCAGTTCACTGACGACTTCACCGATGGCGACCTCACCGCCAACCCGGCATGGACCGGCAGTGATGCGCTCTTCACCGTGCTCGATGACGGTAGTGGAAACAACGTGCTGCGCAGCAACAGCCCCGGCGCAGCCACTTATTACCTGAGCACGCCGAGCACGCTCGTTAGCGATGCGCGCTGGGAGTGCTTCCTCAATCTGAAGTTCGCGACGAGCGGCACCAACTACACGGACCTGTACCTGATGAGCGACAATGCTGTGATCACCTCGGCGCAGAACGGCTGGTTCGTTCGCGTGGGCGGTACGCAGGACCGCGTGGAGCTATTCAAACGCGTGGGCGGAGCGAACATCTCGGTGCTGGTGAGCCCGGATGGCATCGTGAACAGCAGCACGAACAACCCCTTTCGCATCCGCGTGGAGCGCACAGCAGCGAATGACTGGACCTTGCTATACGATGACGGCAACACGGGCACTTTCCTGAGCGTGGGGCCAGCAACGGACGCATCCGTCCTGAGCAGCACGCACTTCGGCATCCTCATCGTGCAGAGCAGCGCAGCGGGCCCGATCAACAACCATTTCTTCGACGACTTCGTGGTGGGCAACATCCCTGTGGATCTGACGCCGCCATCGCTCTTGAGCGCGACCGTGGTGACCGCCACGCAAGTGGATCTGCAGTTCGATGAGGCATTGGATGCGGCAACAGCAGGCATCGTGGCGAACTACGCAGTGAGCGACGGATTGAATGTGATTGAGGCAGTACCTCAATCAACGACAACGGTGCGGATCACGCTTTCGCCAGCTATGGCAAACAATGTGACTTATACCGTTACCGTGAACAATGTGCAGGATCCAGCGGGCAATGCATGCGTGAATCAGCAAGCCAACTTCTCGCTCGTGGTGCCCGACGCTCCGGCGTACCGAGATGTAGTCATCAATGAGTTCATGGCCGACCCATCCCCAGTGGTGGGTTTGCCCGATGCCGAGTTCGTTGAGCTGCACAACACCACTACCGATAAGACCTTCGACCTGGCTGGCTGGAAGTTCACTGACGGCACCAGCACAGCAACGCTGCCTGCTTATGCGCTGGGCCCCGGCCAATATGTGATCATCACAAGCACCAGCAATTCTTCGCTCTTCGCCTTCGTGCCGAACCGCATCGGCGTGGGCAGCTTGCCCTCTTTGAACAACGACAGTGACAATCTTGCAATCACGGCGCCGGACAACACCGTGATCGATGCGGTGAGCTATGCGCTGAGCTGGTACCGCGACGCGACCAAGCAAGAGGGCGGCTGGACGCTGGAGCAGATCAATCCGTTAACGCCATGCAGTGGGGCAGCCAATTGGGTCGCCAGCAATGCTTCCATGGGCGGAACGCCGGGCGAGCAGAACTCCGTGTACGACCCGACACCCGATAGCGCGCCACCCGCGCTCATCGCTGTGCAAGTGGTAGATGAGAGCACCTTGGATCTTGTGTTCGGTGAGCCGATGAATGCAGCTAGCCTAGCATCGGCGACCTATGTTATCTCGCCAACTATTTCCGTAATCAACGCCCAAGCCGTTAGCGGCACCGATGATCGCGCGCGTCTCTCGCTCGCTTCGCCGATCACAGTGGGCACGGTGTACACGATCGCGGTCACAGGCGCTGCGGATTGCACGGGCAATAGCATCGGCGCTGCGAACACCGGAACATTCGCGCTGCCCGAGCCCGCGATTGCCGGTGATCTCGTGATAAACGAGGTGCTCTACGACCCCATCGGCACCGGTAGCGATTTCGTGGAGTTGTACAACCGCAGCAACAAGACGCTGAGCCTGCAAGGGCTGCAAATGGCCAACGAGACCAACGGCGCGATCGCCAACCTGCGCGTGATCACCAACGAGCCCTACTTGCTGCTGCCCGGCGAGTACATCCTGCTCACACCGAATACCAGCGACATCGCCACGCGCTATCCGCAGAGCCGCACCGAGCGGTTCTTGCAAATGAGCCTTCCCGGCTACAACAATGGCAGCGGCACCGTGGTGCTGCTCGATGGCGCCAACGCCACACTCGACCTCTTCCGCTACGACGACAAGATCCACTTCACGCTGGTGAACAAGCCCGAGGGCTACAGTTTGGAGCGTGTTGATCCCGAGCGCGCCACTGACGACCCCACCAATTGGCATACGGCCAGCGATGTTGCAGGTATGGCCACGCCCGGCTTTGAGAACTCGCAATACAGCCGCGCGCCGAAACCGCAGGGCGAAATGACCATCGACCCGGCCATCTTCAGCCCTGATCAAGATGGCTACCAGGACCTGCTCACCATCGCCTATCGCTTCGATCAGCCGGGGTTCGTGGGCACCATGGTGATCTACGATGTCGCCGGGCGGGAAGCGCGCCGGCTTATGGAGAATCAGCTACTGGGCGCCACCGGCGCCATCAGCTGGGACGGCATCCTCGACAGCGGCAGCAAAGGGCGCATGGGGCCCTACATCGTGGTGCTGGAGGCGTACGACCTGGCTGGCAACGTGGAGACCTTCCGCAAGACCGTGACACTGGCGCACCGGCTGGACTGATTCCCAGCCCTTTCTGAAGGCGCTCTGGGTCACTTCCGCTGTTGGCATTCTCTGCGCCTTAGCGCCTCTGCGGCCCATCCCATTGCGCAACTTCGCAGCCGCTATGACCGACCAACTGACCAAGAGCCAGGAGCTCATTGCCCGCCGCAAGGCCGCCGTGCCCAACGGCGTGGGCATGTTCAATTACGCCACTGCTGCCAAGGCCCATGGCGCCACCATCATCGACGACGATGGCCGTGAGCTGATCGACTTCGCCGGTGGAATCGGCGTGGTGAATGCGGGCCACTGCCCGCCGCCCGTGGTGAAGGCGATTCAGGAGCAAGCGGAGAAGTTCCTGCATGTGAGCTTCAACGTGGCGAGCTATGAGCCATACGTAGCGCTATGCGAGAAGCTGAACAGACTGCTTCCGCATGGCGGCCCAACGAAGACGCTGCTGGTGAGCACAGGCGCCGAAGCCGTGGAGAATGCCATCAAGATCGCGAGGCAGGCCACCAAGCGCCAAGGCGTCCTCTGCTTCACCGATGCCTTCCATGGTCGCACCTTGATGGCCATGACACTCACCAGCAAAGTGGGCTACAAGCCGGACTGCGGGCCCTTCGCGCCGGAGGTCTATCGCACGCAATACCCGAACTACTTCCATTACGGCGCAGGTCGAAGCGAAGCCGAGTTCGCGCAAGCCGAGCTGCATCGTTTGGAAGAGCTCTCTCACAATCTCGTTGACCCCAAGCAGCTTGCGTGCGTGATCATCGAACTCGTGCAAGGCGAAGGTGGATTCAATGTGGCGCCGAAAGCCTATGTGGAGGGCCTGCGCAAGTGGTGCGATCAGCACGGCATCATCCTGATCTTCGACGAGATCCAAGCGGGTTTCGGGCGCACGGGCGCATGGAGCGCTTATGAGCACTTCGGCATCACGCCCGACATCAGCACTTGGGCCAAGAGCCTCGGCAGTGGATTGCCGATCGCGGCGGTGATGGGCAAGGCCGAGATCATGGACAAGGCAGCGCCTAGCAGCATTGGCGGCACCTATATCGGGAACCCGGTGAGCTGCGCTGCTGCATTGGCCACGTTGAAGTACATGGAAGAGATCGATATCAACGCGAAGGGCAGGCATGTGGGCGAGGTGATCCGCG
>DAORNP010000016.1:13564-25845 GCA_035441065.1 Flavobacteriales bacterium
CGAAGCACGATTGTATCGGTGATGTGCGCGGCCTGGGCGCGATGATGGCCATGGAATTCAACGTGAAGCGCGACCCCGCGAAACCCGATGCCGACACCTGCACCAAACTCATGAACGCCTGCGCCAAGCGCAACCTCGTGGTGATCACCGCCGGCACCGACAAGAACGTGATACGCGTGCTCAGCCCATTGGTGATCAGCGACGATTTGCTGAACAAGGGGCTCGACATCATGGAGGAGGAACTGGATAAGATCTGCGGATAGTTTACCACAGAGGCACAGAGGAAACAGCGAAATTCAAATGAAAGACCGCATGCCGAAGGACCCGGAATGAATGCACGGCGCATTCCCTCCGTGCTCTCTGTGCCTCTGTGGTGATGCATTCCAATGAAACCCTTCTCCATCGCCGGCATCCAGATGCGCGTGGGCTCTGCTCACAGCAACGTGGAAGCCATGAAGACCAAACTCGACCTGCTCATGGCCATTTACCCGTGGGTCGATATGGTGATGTTCAGCGAGCTCTGCGCCTATGGCCCGCACATCGTGCATGCGCAACCCGTGCCCGGCGAATTCGAGCAGGAGATGTGTGCCATGGCGGCCAAGCATGGCATCTGGCTGTTGCCCGGCAGCATCTTCGAGAGGAAGGATGGCAAGGTGTACAACACCGCCAGCGTGATCGATCCGGAAGGCAGCGTCGTCACGCGCTACCGCAAGATGTTCCCCTTCTACCCGTACGAGGTGGGCGTTACCGGCGGCGATGAATTCTGCGTGTTCGACGTTCCCGACGTGGGCCGTTTCGGCGTGAGCATCTGCTACGACATGTGGTTCCCCGAGACCACGCGCACCCTGGCTGTGATGGGCGCCGAAGTGATCCTGCACCCCACGCTCACCGGTACCATCGACCGCGAGATCGAATTGAGCATCGCGCGATCCAGCGCCGCCATCAATCAGTGCTACTTCTTCGACATCAATGGCCTCGATGCAGGCGGCAGCGGCCGCAGCATCGTTTGCGGGCCTGAAGGGCGCATCGTGTACCAGGCCGATGTGAACGAGGAGTTCATCCCGATTGAGATAAACCTTGAAAAGGTGCGCCGCAGCCGCGAGCTGGGCGTGCTGCGCCTGGGCCAGCCGCTGAAGAGCTTCCGCGACCGGCCGGTGGACTTCGGCATCTACGCGCCGGGCGTGAAGCATCCGCACTTGGAGAGCCTTGGACCTTTGATCAAGCCCACGCGCGTGCAGGAGCTCACGGAGCTGGAAGTGAAGGACGAGACACGCGCGCACGAATTGCCCAAGCACATCATCAGCACGTACCGGCCGCCAAGCGACCCGGACGCGATCTGAGTCGCGGATGCAGGATCACGCCGATAAGATTCAGCAATCAGTAATCCAACACCCATGGGAAGCCTCGCAGGACGTCACCACATCAAACTGAAGGACTTCATAAGCTGGTTCGAGATCCCCGCCTACGACATCCACAGGGCGGCGCGCTTCTATGGCACCATCTACAACATGGAGATGGAGGTAGCCGTGAACGGTGAATTCGCCATGGCTTATTTCCCTGCGGACAAGGGCATTGGCGGCGCGCTCATCGCGGGTCCGGGCTGCCTGCCAAGCGATACGGGCACGCTCATCTACCTCAATGCCGGCAACGATCTCGATGGCATCCTTGGTCGCATCGACCTGGCTGGCGGACGCGTGATCATGCCGAAGTCGCTCATCAGCGAAGCGGCGGGATCGTTCGCGCTCTTCATCGACAGTGAGGGCAATCGCGTGGCGTTGCATGAAAAGCACGCCAAGCCGAATCGTAAATCAGCATCAGAGCGAAAGCCTGCTGGCGAGAAGGCGACGAGCAAGAGCGCTGCGGCTAAGGCGGGCAAGCGCAAAGGGCGCTAGCTTGCGGGGGCCTTACCCCCACCACGATGAAGGTTTCGCGCATTGGGATTTTGGGCCTTTCGTTTCTATTGGGTCTGGAATCCATTCAAGCGCAATCCGGATGGTCCGTGCTGGGCATCCCCGCCTCGGGCCGTTATGACGACGCCTTTTTCATCAATGCCGATACGGGCTGGGCTGCTGGCGGCCCCAATGGTTGGATCCGTAAGACGACCGATGGCGGCCAGAGCTGGATGCTTCAATTCGATTCGCCCTATTACCTGCGGAGCATCGAATTCCTGAATGCCGATACCGGTTTCGCTGGATCGCTGAATGGCTGGCTCTATCGAACAACGGATGGAGGCGACTCCTGGAGCAACATCGCCGGGAGCATGCTGCCCGCTCCGCAAGGCATTTGCGGACTAGCCGCCGTTGGAGCAAGCACCATACATGCTTGCGGACTCTGGGCCGCGCCCGCCTATGTGTACTCATCAACCGATGCTGGCAACACCTGGTCATACACCAACATGAGCGGCCTCGCCACGCGCCTGGTCGACATCCATTTCACGCACCCCGATACCGGTTTCGCGACGGGCACAGCGGATCCAGCAACCGATGGCGGCGTGATCCTTCGCACCACCGATGGCGGCGCTACCTGGAATACCGTGCACTTCACCAACACGCTTACGGACATCGTGTGGAAGATCCAACGGCTCACAGCGCTACAGTGGTACGCCAGCATCTACAGCGAGCCCACGAACGATGATACGCGCATGCTCCGGAGCAACGATGGCGGACTCACCTGGGAACAAGTGTTGGTGAGCGATAGCTACACGTACGTGGAGGTCGTAGGATTCATGAATGAACAGCTCGGGTGGACCGGCGGCGAGGACAGGCTATGGGAAACCTCTGACGGCGGCACCACATGGGAGGAGGTCATGCTCGGCAACAGCTACAATCGCTTCTTCAAGGTGAACGATAGCACGGCATACCTTACTGGGCAGAGGATCTACAAGTACCAAGCAGACCCGACCACTCAAGCACCGGCCTTTGAGGCTCGCAACCTATGGCACGGGCTTCGGGTAAGCCCGAATCCGGCAACCGAAGTGCTGATGGTCTCGATGCGACTGGACCGCGAAACAATCGCCGACTTGCGGTTGGTAGGTCCTGATGGCCGAACACTTCGGCAATTGATGCGCAGCAATGCGGCACCGCCGGGTGAAAGCAGCTACTCCGTGGACCTGCGAAGTGAGGCGCCCGGCACCTGCTTCGTAGTGCTGAAGACGAACGAAGGGATGATCTGGGAGAAAGCCGTGATTGGCCGGTAGCCCTACGCCGCGCTCAGCTTCAGCATGTTCGCCATGCCCTGTTCGGCGATGGGCATGCTGGCCACATTCACCACCAGGTCGCCCTTCTGCACGAAGCGCCCGCTGCGCAGGATGTGCTTGATGTCGGCGATGGTGTGATCGGTGCTCACCGTCTTGTCGTAGTACTGCGCGCGCACGCCCCACACCAGGTTGAGCTGGTTGAGGATGCGGCGGTTGCTGGTGAAGGCGAACACGTTTGCCTTGGGCCGCATGCTGCTGATCTTGTATGCCGTGTAGCCGCTGTGCGTCATGGTGACGATGGCCTTGATGTCGATGGCGGCTGCCATGCGCACGGCTGCCATGCAAATGGTGTCCGTGACCATGCGGTCCTTCAGCTCCAGATCAGGCTGCTCCACATTGAACATGGCATCGCTGCTTTCCATCTCCATGAGGATGCGGTTCATGGCGCGCACCACCTCCACCGGGAATTTGCCTACGCTGGTCTCGGCGCTGAGCATTACGGCATCAGCATGGTCGAGCACGGCGTTGGCGACATCGTTCACCTCGGCACGCGTCGGCGTGATGCTCGTGATCATGCTCTCCATCATCTGGGTGGCCACGATCACTGGCCGGTGCTGCAGCAGGCATCGGCGTATGATGTCTTTCTGGACCAAGGGCACCTTCTCCATCGGGATCTCCACGCCCAGGTCGCCGCGCGCCACCATGAGGGCGTCGGCCTCGCGGATGATCTCATCGATCTCTTTGAGCGCCTCGGGCTTCTCGATCTTGGCGATCACGCGCGCGTGCTTCTCGCGCTGCTGGATGATGCCCTTGAGCTCGATGATGTCCCTTGCGCTTCGCACGAAGCTCAGGCCCACCCAGTCCACATCGTTCTCCAGAGCGAAGTCGAGGTCGGCGCGGTCCTTCGGCGTGAGGCATGGCAGGCTCACGCGCGTATTGGGCAGATTGATCCCTTTGTTGGCGTTGAGCATGCCGCCGTGCAGCACGCGCAGTGTCACCTCGGTGCGGCTATCGGTGCCGACTACTTCCAAGCGAAGCTTTCCATCGTCGAGCAGCACCAGCTCACCCTTCTTCACATCTTGCGGGAACTGCTTATAAACGGTGCTCACCAGTCCGGGCCTCCCGAGCAACTCATCGGTGGTGATGGTGAGGAGCTCGCCGTCCTTCAGCTCAATGGGGCCATCCTCCATGGCACCTACGCGCAGCTTCGGGCCCTGCAAGTCGGCAAGGATGGCCACTGTGCTGCCCAGCTCCTCGTTCAGCGAGCGTATTGTCGCGATCAGTTCGGTGTAGAACTCGTAGCTGCCGTGGCTGAAGTTGAGGCGGCACACATCGAGCCCGCTGAGGATCATGTCGCGCAGCACTTCGCGCGAGGAGCTGGCGGGTCCCAGCGTGGCTACAATCTTGGTTTTCGGATGATTCATCGGGTTCTCGGTGCCGAAGTCGGCGATGGGGCTCAAAGCAACAACTTGTGGCCGTTGCGGAGTTCGTTCAGTTCAATGGGATAGGCGAGCAGCACGAATTCGGTGGCCCGTAAGTGCTGCAACAGGTCTTGTGCGCTTTCGGCGGTTTCTTGGTCGATTACCAGGAAATAGTCGGCTTGCGTATGCCCCGCTATCAACCGTCTTTTACCGCACGTATTGCACACCAGCGACCATGTGACCGTGTCGTCATGCGCGCTGTGCTGGAAGACCGGGTAATGCAGCTCCTTGCCGCGCACGTGTTCCACGATATCCTCGCGACGACGCGCCAGATCAAGGCCCAGCGCTTTGTTCAGCGCCCAGCACAATCGGTAATCGGGCACATGGCTGCTGATGCCGTAGATAACGACCTGCGGCAAGGTCTCAACCACATCTAGCCGGTGCTTAGGCATGGCACCAAAGGTACCTGCGCGCCTCAGGGATGCTGCACGCGACGCCCGCGCGGCCCCTCTCGCATGACTGGTGGCTCGTCGGCATCTTGCTCATTGGGCTTGTGGCGACGCGACCGCATGCTGCGGAATGCGCTCTGTGCGGCATCCTGTTCTGCGGTCTTTTTGCTGGCCCCCTTGCCGGTGCCTTTCAACTCTCCGCCAATGCGCACCTCGGCCACATAGTGCCGTCCACGGCCGCCGCCGCCCTCTCGTACCACGAACTCCACCTTCTTGCGGCGCTTCTGGCCCCATTCGAGCAGGCGGCTCTTCCCGTCGCGATCCTCTTTCTCAATTTCCTTCAAGTCGAAGTGCTGTGTGATGAGGCCCACCACCACCTTGCGCGTGCGCTCGAAGCCCTTATCAAGGAAAAGCGCGCCGATCAGTGCTTCCAAGGCGTTGCCGGGCACACTGCTCTCGTGCGCGCGCGCCACGGTGGTCTCAATCACGCGCTCGATGCCGATGCGCTTGGCCAGTTGGTTGAGCTGCGAACGGCTCACCAGCTTGCTCCGCATACGCGTGAGGAAGCCTTCGCCTTGGTCGGGGTAGCTCTGGAAGAGCAGGTTTCCGATGATGGCATCGAGCACGGCGTCCCCCAGGAATTCGAGGCGCTCGTTATCCGGAAGGTCTGGCCGGTCTTCGGACACGGCGCTTACATGGCGCAGTGCTTGGCGATAAAGCGGAAGGTCGCCAGGGGTGATGCCCAAGGTCTGGCGGCACCAAGCCCGCACCCGCTTCTCTTCGGGGTTGCGCGCTCGGCTGAATAGGCGTGCGATCACGCTAGCGATGCTTGCGGAAGATCACCGAGGTGTTATGCCCCCCGAAGCCGAAGGTGTTGCTCAACGCGGCATTCACCGTGCGGTGCTGCGCGGTGTTGAAGGTGAAATTCAGCTTCGGGTCGATCTCGGGATCGTCGGTGAAATGGTTGATGGTGGGCGGAATGATGCCCGTATGGATGGCCATGATCGCGGCCACGCCTTCAACGGCTCCGGCTCCGCCGAGCAGGTGCCCGGTCATGCTTTTGGTGGCGCTGATGTTCAGCTTATAGCTGTGTTCGCCGAAGAGCCGCTGGATGGCCTTCACCTCCTGCGGGTCGCCGATGGGGGTGCTCGTGCCGTGGGTGTTCACGTAGTCGATCTCAGTGGGATCCATGCCGGCATCCTTCATCGCGGCACGCATGCACAACTCTGCGCCAAGGCCCTCGGGGTGCGGCGCGGTGATGTGGTAGGCATCGCTGCTCATTCCGCCACCAACCACTTCGCAGTAGATCTTGGCGCCACGCGCAATGGCGTGCTCCATATCCTCGAGGATGATGCCAGCGCCGCCCTCGCCCAGCACGAAGCCGTCTCGGTCCTTGTCGTAGGGCCGGGACGCGGTAGCCGGGTCGGCGTTGCGGGTGCTCATGGCATGCAAGGCGTTGAATCCGCCCACGCCAGCCTCGTAGATCGCCGCTTCGCTGCCGCCGGTAACGCAGGCCACGCAGGTGCCCAGGCGTATGTAGTTGTAGGCGTCGATCATCGAGTTGTTGCTCGATGCACAGGCGCTCACGGTCACGTAGCTAGGGCCACGCAGCGTGTGGCGCATGCTGATGAGGCCAGCAGCGCTGTCGGCGATCATCTTCGGGATGAAGAAGGGGTTGAAGCGCGGTGTGCCATCGCCCTTGCCATAGCCGATGCACTCATCCTGGAAGGTCTTCAGCCCACCGATGCCGCTGCCCCAGATCACGCCAACCCGATCGCGGTCAACGCCGCTCTCCAGAAGTCCGCTGTCCTTGAGCGCCTCATCCGAGCACACGAGCGCATACTGCGCGAAAGGGTCCATCTTCCGGGCCTCCTTGCGGTCAAGGAATTCCTCCGGATTGAAGCCCTTCACCTCGCATGCGAAGCGCGTCTTGAACTTGCTCGCATCGAACCGGGTGATGGGCGCAGCTCCGCTACGGCCGCTCACCAAGCCCTCCCAGTACTCCTTGAGGGTGTTCCCGATGGGAGTGAGCGCGCCCAGTCCGGTGACAACCACACGCCTGAGCTGCATGCGGCGGGATTACTTCGCGTTCTTCTCCACGTACTCCACAGCCTGACCCACGGTCTGGATCTTCTCGGCCTGGTCGTCCGGGATGGCGATGTTGAACTCCTTCTCGAATTCCATGATGAGCTCCACGGTATCGAGGCTGTCAGCGCCAAGGTCATTCGTGAAGCTGGCTTCCATGGTAACCTCGTTCTGGTCCACGCCCAGCTTGTCCACGATGATCGCAATGACCTTTGACTTGATGTCCGACATGTCGGTTCGTTTTTGATGTGAGGCCCCAAAGGAAAGACATTTTCCAAACGGGCAAGCCCGACCCCGCACAGCCTACTTATGCACGACCAATACTTGATCCAGCCGCTTCCTTGTGCGTAAGGGCACCTGACAGCCTTCCGCAGCGAAGCCCATGGTTATCAATAGGTAAGGCTGCTCATTTTCGGGCCGCCGGAGCTCCTTGGACAGGAACATCAAGGAGCTGGGGGTGTGCGTCAGGGTGGCAAGGCCGGCATGATGGGCCGCCGTCACCAATAGGCCCGTGGCAATGCCCACACGCTCGTCCGCATGGAAGTTCTGGTACTTGTGGCCGTCGGAATCCTGCTCCTACGCGCGGTTTAATACCACCAAAGGCCAGGGCGCAATCTCCAAGAACGGCTTGTTGGCATCGGTGCCGAAGGGCTTGCGGTCCTGGAGCCCTTCATCGCTCAGGCGCCAGCCATAGTTGATGCGCTCCTCCTCGGCCGCTTCGCGGATTCGCCGCTTGAGCACCGGATCGCCAACAGCCACGAAGGTCCATGGCTGCTTGTGGGCGCCGATGGGCGCTGTGCTCGCGGTGCGCCACCTCTTCGATCACCGCAAGCGGAACCGGCTCATCACTGATGTGGCGCACTGCGCGCCGACACTTCAGCTCGGCAGAGAAAGCCTGCGCCCTTGAGCGCATTTCCTCGTGGCCATGCCGCTTTGAAGCCGCGCACAATGAAGCTGCCGTGATCGGTCATGCACCGAAGGTCGCACCTTCGCAGCCTCGCTGACAGCAATTGCTGCTGCGTACAATGCATGAAGCGAATCGCTGTGCTGGCTTCCGGTTCGGGCACCAACGCCCAGCGGCTCATTGAGCGCTTCCGCGCGCACCCCATGGCGCAAGTGGTGCTGGTGGGCTGCGATCAGCCGCAGGCAGGGGTGCTTCAGCGGGCGTGGGACCTGCATGTGCCCAGCTACCTGTTCGGTGGGAAAGAACTGCGCGATGGTCATGTGCTGCGCGAGCTTCAACAACAACGTATTGACCTGATCGTGCTCGCCGGGTTCATGCGACTGATTCCGGTGGAAATGGTTAACGCATTCCCTGACCGCATCGTGAACATCCATCCCGCGCTCTTGCCCAAGTTCGGCGGCAAGGGCATGTATGGCCACCATGTGCATGAAGCGGTGGTTGCGGCGAAGGAAACCGAGAGCGGCATCACCATTCATTTGGTGAATGAGCGCTACGATGAGGGCCGCACCCTCTTCCAAGCGAAATGCCCTGTGCTCGCGGACGACACACCGGATTCGCTGGCCGAGCGCATCCATGCATTGGAGCATGCGCATTATCCGCAGATCGTCGAGAAACTCATCACCGGCTGAACCATGTTCGACCTCGCTCAAATAGGCAAGGCCTTCCTGATACTCTTCGCGGTAATCGACATCGTGGGCGGCATACCGCTGATTCTGCAGGTGCGGCAGAAGGCGGGCAAGATTTACCCCGCGCGCGCCACGCTGGTGAGCTTGGGCATCATGATCACCTTCCTGTACTTGGGCGAGACCATCCTCAACATCGTGGGCATCGACGTGCGCTCGTTCGCCGTGGCGGGCTCGCTGGTGCTGTTCTTCATCGCGCTGGAGATGATCCTGGGCGTGCGCCTCTTCAAGGAGGACTTGAGCGCGCCGGGCCTCACGCCCGCCGACGAGGACCAGAAGGTCTTCAGCATCGTTCCATTGGCGTTCCCGGTGATCGCGGGTGCGGGCACCATCACCACCGTGCTCTCTTTGCGCGCCGAATTCGATCGCCCCAACATCCTGGTGGCCATCATCCTCAACATGATCCCCGTTGTGCTGGTGCTGCTGCTCACCAACCGCATCGAACGCGCGCTGGGCCGCGTGGGCCTCATCGTGATCAAGAAAGCCTTCGGCATCATCCTGCTCGCCATCGCGGTGAAGCTCTTCGCAGGCAACATCCCATACCTCTTCCCGCGCGTGCCATGAGCGTGACCCTTTATTCCGACGGCGCGGCCAGCGGCAATCCCGGCCCGGGCGGCTATGGCGCGGTGCTCGAGAGCGGTCAGCACCGCAAAGAGCTCTGGGGCGGTTACCGCATGACCACCAACAACCGCATGGAGCTGCTTGCGGTGATCGTGGGCCTGGAGGCACTGAAGAACCCCAACACCGAAGTGGTGGTGGTGAGCGACAGCAAGTACGTGGTTGATTCGGTGGAGAAGGGCTGGGTGTTCGACTGGGAGAAGAAGGGCTTTGCGAAGAAGAAGAACCCCGACCTATGGAAGCGCTTCCTACAGGTGTACCGCAAGCATAAGGTGCGCTTCCATTGGATCCGCGGGCACAATGGCCATCCGCAGAACGAGCTGTGCGATCGCTTGGCTGTGGCCGCGCGCGAGCAGCCCGCGAACATGCTGGCCGTTGACGAGGCCTACGAGAAGGGTGATCCGGAGCTGTTCGGGGCCTAGGTCGAAGTGAACACTGCGCACCGCTTGCGGGTTAGTTTCGCAGCGCCGTTCGCTTCGAGCGATCGGCCACCAACACCGAATCAATATGCTCAGCAAGAAGATTGAAACAGCGCTCAATGGCCAAGTAGCCATTGAGGCCAGCAGCAGCCAAGCCTACCTGGCCATGGCCTCATGGGCCGAGAACCAGGGACTCAGCGGAACAGCGGCCTTCCTCTACCGCCACAGCGACGAGGAGCGCATGCACATGCTCAAACTCATCAAGTTCATCAACGAGCGCGGCGGTTGCGCAGTGGTGCCCGCCCTGAAGCAGCCAAGCACCAAATACAAGGGCATCACCGATGTGTTCCAGGCCCTGCTCGACCATGAGACCATTGTGACCAACGAGATCAATGGCGTGGTGGACCTCTGCTTGAAGGAGAAGGACTACACCACGCACAACTTCATGCAGTGGTACGTGGGCGAGCAGATCGAGGAGGAAGCACTGGCCCGCACCCTCATCGACAAGCTGAACCTGATCGGCAACGACAAAGGCGGCCTCTACCTCTTCGATCGCGACCTGGAGGGCATGCAAGGCGCTGATGGCGGCAATGCCAAGGGAGCTGGCAAGCAATAACGCAACACGATCATCCGGAAGAAGGCGCACTCAGCGCCTTCTTCTCGTTATGGCCAAGGCCAATCCCCGCCGATACGCAACGGCTGCTCGAGCCCTGCATCGACCAAGCGCTGCTTCAGCCCGGGAACCGTGAAATGCGGAGGCAGCGTTGGCGCGTTCGCGAGCATGTAGGCCAGTGCGCCAACGAAGCGCACATTGTTCACCATCGCTTGCGGATCAACCAGGTGGAGGTCGTCGCAGCTGCTGTGATAGCAGCCGTACACATGCTTGCCCAGGTCGCTGAGCGGATAGATGACCGGTACGCCCGCCATGAGGAAAGGCTGATGATCGCTGTGCAACCAGATCTCGTCGCTCACGCGACCAGCGAAAGCCGATGAATCCACTGGGCGTATGCGCTCGCAAGCATCGCGCAGCCATTCGCTCCAGCCACCCGGACCGCCAACACCGAAGCCCTGCGGGTTGCCGCTCATATCCAGGTTGATCATGCACTTCACGCGTGCCAGTTCGCCGCTCTCGACATAGTCCTTCACCAATGCGCGTGAGCCGAGCAGCCCTTGTTCCTCGCCCATGAAGAGCACGAAGCGGATGGTGCGCTCGGGCCTCTGCGGCATGGCGTTCATGGCGCGCGCCAGGTCGAGGATCGAGAACGAGCCCAGCCCATTGTCCGTGGCGCCAGTGGCCAGGTCCCAGCTATCGAGATGGCCACCGATCACGATCACCTCCTCGGGCCGCGTTGCCCCCGGGATCTCAGCGATGATGTTGTTCGCTTCAACCAAGGCGCTTTGGTTGCTCATGCCCAAGCGTGCGGTGAGTGACTGCCCGGCAGCCAATCGCTCGCGAAGCAAAGTGCCATCCTCCGTGGCGATGCAAGCGGCTGGAACCGGGATCAGCGCCCCGTCGATGGATGCGGTGCCAGTGAGCAGCACATGTCCCTCGGCCTGATTCACGAAGATGAGCGCGGCCGCTCCGCGATCCATGGCCAGCTTTGCCTTCTCGCTGCGATGCAGGTTCCGCGCGCCTTCCAAGGCAGCCACCAGTCCGATGTTCACCAGCAACGCAGCGCCCTTGGCGCTTTCGCCCAAGCGATCCAGGTCGTCCGGAAGGCCATTGCCAGCATCGAGCAAGGGCGCATCAACGGCGGCCGTCAAGGGCGTGTTGGCCAAGGCCACGGCTTGCAGGTGGAGGAAGCCAGCGCCATCGCCCACGGTGAGTTGCACAGTGCCGCGCGACCAGGCTTGCGCCCGGAATGGGAAGCGCTTCACCACGGGCAGCCCGCTCACCCGGAAGATGCTGTCGGCAGCGGCTTCGGCCATGGCGCCTTGCGTGCTTCCGGTCAGGCGATGGCCGATGTGGGTACTGCTCCAGCGCAGCCAGCGATAGCCCATGGCGTCGGTCTGCGCAGCGCGGTCGAATGCGGCCAAGAGCGGGGCCTGTGCTTGCGCGTCAACACAAGCGTGTTGACAGACGGCCAGCGAAATCGCCGAGGCGAGCAATGCGTGCCGGGTACTTTGCAGCGGGGAGGGGGCTATTGGCATGGTTTCAGTGAAGCGCGCGACCAAATCTATGCGAAGGGAATACCCGGCCTTTGTGGCGAAGCGGCTGCTCATGTTGCTGCTGCTGGTCGTTTGCGCCGCCGCCCAGCAGCCGCGCGACTCTGAGAAAGACACGACCTCGATCCTGCAGGCCAATTACCTCTACAACATCGCCAAGCTGGTTGAGTGGAAGGATGAGAGCATGCGGCAGGGCAACTTCATCATCGGCGTGCTCGGCGGCGCCAATCTCTACCAGGAGCTCATCAAGCAGTACAGTACGCGCACCATTGGCAAACAG
>DAORNP010000016.1:25926-40120 GCA_035441065.1 Flavobacteriales bacterium
GGCCTTGCTGCCCGAGATCTACAAGCGCAATCAGGGCAAGCCCACCATGATCGTAACGGAGTATGCCGGCGCCCTCGAGGATGGCGCTGTGGCCAACTTCGTGAAGGTGGACAACCTGCTGAAGTACGAACTGAGCATGGCCAATGCCAAGCAGCACGGCTTGGTGGTGGGCCTAACACTGAAGAACCTCGCGCATCGCGTGCAGGAATGACCATGAGCCGCCGCGCACCATTACTCCTGTTCCTCGTCCTTGTGGCGATGGCGCTCCGCGCGCAGGACCCGCTGGTTGAGGCCCTGCGGAAATATCAGGCCGGCGACCTGCAGGGATCGCGGGTGCTGGTTGATGCCGCAGTTGCATCGACCCAGCACGCGGCCAACGCGGAGGCTTGGCTGCTGCGCGGCTTCGTTTACAAGGATCTTTACAAGGCCAAGTCCGGCACGCGCGAAGGCGATGCGGCCCGTGATTCCGCGTTGGCCAGCTTGTACCGAACGGTGGTCATGGACAAGGACAGCACGTACCGCGACAATGCGGTACAGGCCTATGACTTCCTCACGCGCTCCTGCTACAACGAAGCGGCCAAGGCGCTGGCCGATGGACAAGACGCCCGGGCCGTTGAGCTCTTCGACACCTATCGCGAGAGCGTCATTCGGCTGAAGCCCCAAGCCGACCTGCGAACCCGGGAGGCCGAATTCGCCAACGCGCTCGGCACGCTCTACACCAAGCGCTTCAACGAGGACCGTACGCGCACCGAGTGGTTCGAGAAGGCGACGGATACGTACCGCGGCGTGCTGCGCATCGACCCCGATAATTACGGCGCCAATTACAACCTCGCGACGCTCTTCTATAACATGGGCGTCTATCGCATCCGGGCCCTGCAAGCCGAAGCTGACCTGATCACCATGCAGCAGGTCCAGGAGGTGGCGCGCGAGTACTTCCAGCTGGCCCTGCCATTCATGCTCAAGGCGCACGACATGAATCCTGCGCGGCGCGAGACGCTCCTGGGGCTCGAGGGCATCTACTACAGCTTGCAGGACGAGATGAACTCCGATCGCTTCCGCGAGCTGTACGAGTCGTTGCCCCAGCAAGAGGACCGTTAGCGCACATGGCCATGCGCCTCACCATAGGAAGGAAGATTGGCCTTGGCTTCGGCCTCTTCATCTTCTTCGCCCTGCTCGTAGTGCTCCTCACCAACCGCACCCTTGAGCGGAGCCGCGAGATCAACACCGAGATCAACAAGGTGTATTCGCCCTCGGTGGATGCTTTGGTGGTCCTGCGCAACCTTACCGTGAGCGGGCATATGCTGATCAAGCATTGGGCGCTGATCGAGAGCCGCGCCGATGCGCCCGAGAAGACCGCCTTGGTGGAGATCTCGGCACAGCGCATCCCAGAAGCCCTTGACCGCATCGATACGCTCATGGGCAGCTGGGGTCGTGATGAAGTGGCCATCATGACCCAGGTACACACGGAGCTGAGCGCCCTCATGGCGCTGCACGACTCCATCAAGACGATGCTCCCGTCGCTCGAGAGCTACAACGACCCCTTCATCCACATGGACCGCACCGGCCTTGCGGAGGAGAATGGACCGATTGACCAGCAAACGGCCAAGGTGCTGGCGGAGCTGGACAGATTGCTCGATCTGCTAGAGCGCAAAAGGCGCGAGCTCGGCTCCGGCATGATCAAGAGCTTCGACTCGCTGAAGTTCTTCGTGCTCTACATGGGCATGGCCCTGGTGGTCGTGGGCATCGTCGTGGCTTTCCTCATCATCCGCGGCATCGTCACGCCTGTGCAGCGCCTGCGCGCCATCCTGCTCAGCCTGGGCCGCGGCGTGTTCCCGCGCACCCGCGTGCGCATCACCAACGACGAGGTGGGCGACATGAGCCGCGCTTTGGGCTCCTTGGTTGATGGCTTGCGCCGCACCACGGACTTCTCGCACGCTGTTGCTGCGGGTGACTTCGATGCGGAGTATCAGCCGCTGAGCGAAGAGGACGTGCTCGGGCATGCTCTGCTGAAGATGCGCGACGAATTGGGCCAGCGCGAACGCTTTTTGGAGATGAAGGTGGCTGAGCGCACGGAAGAGATGGTTCGGCAGAAAGAAGAGGTGGAGCGCCAGAGCCGCAAGGTGGTGGAGCTCTATAAGAATGTGACCGACAGCATACGCTATGCGAAGCGTCTACAGGATTCGATCCTGCCACCGGAGCGCCGCATACGCGAACTGCTGCCCGAGGCGTTCGTGTACTACCGTCCAAAAGACATCGTGAGCGGCGATTTCTACTGGATGGAGCGTGTGGGCGACAGGATACTGTTCGCCGCGGTTGACTGCACCGGCCATGGTGTGCCCGGTGCTTTCATGAGCCTCATCGGCCACAATGGCCTTAATCAAGCAGCCAAAGAACGGGGCCTCGCGCGGCCGGCTGATGTGCTGCGCGAGCTCAATCGAACTGCGTTCGAGGCCCTGCACAAGGATCGGGAGCAGCACTTGATCCGCGACGGAATGGACTTGGCGCTCTGCAGCTACGACCCCGCAACGCGCACGCTCGACTATTCCGGCGCCAACAGCCCGCTCTACGTGGTGCGCGATGGTGAGACCTTGACTTTCACGCCGAATAAGATAGCCATCGGCAACTTCGAGCCGCAGGGTCAGGAGTTCGTGCAGCACAGTATCGAGCTGCGCCCCGGCGACATGGTGTACGCGTTCTCCGATGGATATGCCGACCAGTTCGGAGGACCCAAGGGCAAGAAGTTCCTCTATCGCCGCTTCCGCGAATTGCTCGTGGAGGTAAGCGCACATGCTCCCGACCGGCAGCGCCGCATGCTGCACGACGCCTTCAATGCATGGCGCGGCGCGCATGAGCAGGTCGATGACATCCTGGTCATCGGCATGCGCGCGTGATTCGAAACCGAATCACTGGAAGCTCCAGCCGCCGCCGCCCGTGTTGGTCTCGCGCGGGTTCATGCAGATCACCGGGATCTGCGCCTCGTTGGTGAGGATCTCCTGCTCATAGGGCACGCCCAGCACGCCGAAGATGTTGCCCTGCGCCAGGTTCATGATAGCGACCAGGTCGGCATCCACGCTGACGGCATGCTTCACCACGGCCTTCACGAAATCGCTGCTGTCCTCATCGGCGATCACCGCGTCATGGGCGATGCCTCGCTCATCGAGGTACTGGTTGGCGAACTTGATGTGGTTCTGGAGCTGCTTCCGCAGGAACTCATCCTCCTCCTTGGGCACGATCAGGTGAACCTTGCTTTGGAAGGTCTTGGCCATGTCGGCCACAACCGTGAGCTTCTGGCGGGTCTCTTTGTGCAGGTCCAAAGGCACCACGATGCTGTCATAGCCGCCCTCCTTGATTCCGCGTTCTTGAACAACGATGAAGGGTACCTGGCTGCTGGTGATGACGCGCAGGGCCCGGCTGCCGGTGATGAACTGCATGCCCCGCATGCCGTGCGTACCCATCACGATCAATCCAGCGCCGATCTCGGCAGCGGCATCGCCGATGTCGTCGAAGATCGAACCCACCCGCACGAGCTTGTGCACGGCAACGCCGGACTCCATCGCTTGTGCGCGCGCCTGCTCCATCTCCAGCTTGCGCCGGGTCTCTTCCACATCATCCTGCTTGGCGACAACATGCAACAGGTACACTTCGGCGCCGGTATGCTTGGCCAAGCGCATGGCGTGGCTGATGGCATTGTCGGCCACCTTGGTGAAGTCAGTTGGAACGAGGATCTTCTTGGCAGTTGCGCTCATAGGGTATAGGGTGTTGCTCGGAAGCTGGTTCTGTGCGCCGCGAATGTAGAGCGCAGCCGTTGTGTGGGCGATGCGCGCGGGCTGTGCTAGCCGCCAAGCAAACGGAGGCAAACAACGATGAACGACTGTAAACGCCAACTGGCCGGATCCGAGGCGCCCCGAGCACTCGCTTTGCCCTTCGAAAGCCGGGAATCGAACCGGCATAAAATCAACCAAACACCTCAAAGAGATGATCGCAACGATGAAGAACAAGGTGCAGCTGGTAGGGCGCTTGGGCAAGGCCCCCGAATTGAAGAATGTGGGCACCGGAACCGCCATGCTGAAGCTTAGCATCGCCACCAATGAGCGCTTCAAGGGCGCCGATGGCGAATGGAAGGACGATACCCAATGGCATCCTGTGGTGGCCTGGGGCAAGCAAGCCGAGCGCCTGGCGGCCATCCTGCGCAAAGGCGGTGGAATCGTGCTCGAAGGCCGCCTCGTGCATCGCAGCTACGAGGCCAAGGATGGCAGCAAGCGTTTCAGCACCGAGGTGGTGCTCTCCGATTATCAATTGCTGGCGCCGAAAGCCGAGGCCGTCATGGCCGAGCTTGAATGAGCGGGAGATTCTACGGCGCTCGCACGATACGCTGTGCTTGGCGCCCCTCGGGGCCGTGCAGCAATAGCAAGTATGCGCCCGGGGGAACCCCGTGGAAAGGCAGTGCGGTGGCGGCGACAGTGGGCGACAGGGTCTGCTCCGCCACCACGCGTCCTGCTGCATCGAGCAGTTGGGCTTGACGAGGGAATGCGCTCGGCGCAACAAACAAGCTGTTCTCAAAGGGGTTCGGCCAGGCCAGAATCCCGCTGATGATGTGCTGTTCGACCGTGCCCACGACGGCTTGGGCATCAATCGTGCGGCACAAGGTGGTTACGCATGTGTCGCTGAGCAGAGGCCCCCAAACGCGCAAAGTTCCGCATAGCTCGTACGTCTGATCGGGTGCGTATGCATGAGCCGCGATTCGGCCCGAAGCCAACGCGCCGTCGCCGAAGTCCCAATCATACCGGGCGTTCATGCCGGTGGTGTATGAGGTGTCGAGCGCGCCCACCAGGTTGCCGTATTGCAGCACGGAAAAACCGTGATCAACCACCTCATCGCAGGGCAGGCCGGCGGGACCGAGATAGAGCCATTGGCAGCGTGTGGCCGTGCAATAGTCGGGAGCACCGCCCACAACGGTCAGGCAAATCTGGAAAGGCCCGCTTCCGCTGAATGCATGCGTGGCAGATGGGCTTGACGCAACGCTGGAGCCGTCGCCGAAATCCCAGAATGACTCGGCTATTTGCCCGCCGGGGAACTGCGATGTATTCGCGAAGGTGATGCTGTTGCCATTCACGCTCCCGATGGTGAAGTCCACCTCCATAGCGGCGCATTGGGCGTAGGCATAGGGCGTGACCAGCTTGCATACCGTGGTGATGCATGGCTGCGAGGCTACTTGGTCGAATGCGTTCACCGTGTAGCACATGGGGTAGGGTTGCGCTCCAGCATAGGACACCGTAGGCGCAGTGGAGTATTCCGACGACCAGATGCCCAGCGCGTGGTTGTAGTAGTCCCATTGCGCGCTGATCTGGCTGGTGCTGCCCAGGACTACATCCGGCGAGAACTGGCAGCCGTAGTTGTTCAGGTACGTTGTTGCGAAATCGACGTGCATGCTGGTATCGCAGGTCTGCAGGATGCCCCCGCCCTTCAGGGGGGTGAGCCCGCTGAGCACCTGGCCATGCGCCGCGCCGCCAAGGACAATGAAGAACAGAATGAGTGTGCGTGAGGGATGCATGCGCGTTCAGAAGCGGTGTTGGAGCAGGAAGCGGAGACCGTATCGTTCGGGAGATGCCTTTGCGTCGGTGGCTGGGCCGAAGGTGGCCAGCGCGCGCGAGGCGAAGGGTGAAACGATGATGCGGCTGTTATCCGAAAGATTGAAGCCGAGGTCGATGCCGAGCAGTGCCGATAAGCTTAGCGGGTAGCGGGCGTCCTGTTCTGGTTGGGTTAGGGGGCGTGAACGGATGAGCCCGTCCTCGGAATCGACAACCAGGCTCGAAGAGGAGCGGATCCTCGTGTATTCCATCACGGCCGCAGCGCGTGGGCCAAGGCGCCAACGCCCCGAAGCGAGGTGATACGAGAGCTCTACCGGCACCCGCACGCGTGTGCGGCTATCCTTGCCCTCGGCGCGAGCCTCTTGGACCACCGTGGTATTCACCGTCTCGATGTTCGTGGCAAAAACCTGTGTATTCAGCGTGACCAGCTGCACCACCGTTTCGGATTGCACCTCCGTGCGGCGGTCAACGCTACTGTAAGCCTGCTCCATGCGGTCCGCCTCAACGCCGAGTGCCAGGCTGATGCCCGAGGGCCAAGTGCGACCAGCATGGGCACTCAGCGACACGCCGCCGATGAGCTTGCCGTTTCCGTTGAGTGCCTGCTCAAGTTTTCCCTGATCACTTCGCCACGAATAGCGCGAGAACTGCGGGGCAACCGATACGCCGGCCCACCAGTACCCGCGCCGTCGCTGCCGTTCGAAGTAGCGCGCATGCGGTTGAGCCGAACCCGCGCCAGCCCACAGCACAGGTGCAATCGACAGGCGCTCCAAGCTCATCCGATCAATTGCGATGTTGGGTGCCGATGATTCCGAGGGGACTTCGCTGGAGCCCACCGATATCGGTTCATGATCGTTCGCTGAAAGCGAGGTTGACGCTGACCCGATTCCCGATGCGCTCATTTTTTGGGCGTTGATACCCGCACCTCCGACTTGCCCTGTGCCTTCCGATTGTTTGTTACGGGCCGGGGGCTTTACGTGTGGAGAAGCGCCATCAGTGCGTGGCGTATTGGCTTCACGATTCGGCTCCAGTTGTTTCGGGGTTTCGCTAGTGGCGTATTCGTGCGCAACCGATGGCTTCGTTTCTGCCGGTGATACGGTGGTGGTCGGAGCGGCCTCCGACTGCTTGCCTTGCCCATCGGCCACCGACGATGCTTCGCCAGTGGGCTTCAGCCAGAGCAGGGTGCCGCCCACGAGGAGCAAGAGCGCGGCCACCAGGCGCCAACGCCAGAGAAGCGCGCGTCGGCGCCGACCCTGCACTTTGGCCATGATGGCCGAGGCCAGCGCGGGCGGAGGCGCCACCGAAGCGCCCTGCAGGCCCCGTCTGAATAGGTCGTCAATGGGATGTCGTTCCTGCATGAACAGGGGTGGTTGAAGCGGTGATCATGGATTGAAGCATGCGCCGTGCTTTGGCCAATTGGCTGCGCGAGGTGCTCTCGCCGCAGCCCAGCATGTCGGCGATCTCGGCGTGGTCGAAGCCCTCGATGGCGAACAGGTTGAACACCATGCGGTAGCCGTCGGGCAGCGCCGATACCATGGACATGAGCTCTTCGGCGCCAAGGCGTTCCATGGCATCGGACGGCACGGGCTCTTCCGGAAGCTTCTCCATGCCGAAGCGTTCCTGCGTGAAGCTCTTGCGGCGGTATGTGTTGATGGCTGAATGCACCATGATGCGGCGAATCCAGCCCTCCAGGGAGCCTTCAGAGCGGAAGCTTGGCAGTTTCTCGAAAACGCGGATGAATCCCTCTTGCATCAGGTCCTGGGCCTCTAGCTCGTGACGTGCATAGCGCAGGCACACCGCATACATGCGGCGTGCATACCGTGCATAGAGCCCCTCTTGGCAACGGCGGTCGCCATCGAGGCATCCTTGCACCAGCTCGCGATCAGTCAGTTCACGCAACCAAGGGCCTTTCTAGCGCCAAGACACATCGAGCGGCCCACCCGCTGCCTTGGCTTTTCGGCATGGGAAGATAGAGTGGCACCAGCACGAGACACGCCCACCAGCAAACGGTAGCAAACGGCTGCAACCACTTGTAAGCGGGTACTGGCCGAATCCGGGGCGGGGTCGGCGAAAATGTTTGCAGTGTCGGTCGGCAACAGCACCGGTCGGCGGAAACCGAAAGTCACAAACACCCAAACACCCAAGTACCATGAACACGCTGAAGAACAAAGTCCACCTCGTAGGGAACCTCGGCTTCGACCCCGAAGTGCGCGAGATCGCGAAAGGCCGCAAAGTGGCCCGCCTCTCGGTGGCCACGCACGACAGCTACAAGAACGCCAGTGGCGAGCGCGTCACCGATACCCAGTGGCACACCGTGGTGGCTTGGGGCCAAACGGCCGAGATGGCCGAGCGCCTGCTGCGCAAAGGATCGCCCGTGATGCTCGAAGGGCGCCTTGTGCACCGCAGCTACGAAGCGAAGGATGGCAGCAAGCGCTACATCACCGAAGTGGTCATGAGCAACTTCCAGCTCCTGCCGAGCAAGCAGGAGGCAGCCGCCGCAGCATAAGCCTGCGGCACGGGGCCACAACCGGCCCAACAACGCGAAGGGCGGCCGATCATCGGCCGCCCTTCGATTTTGTCGCCTGCAGCAATCACCTCCCCGCCATCATCCGCTCCACATACTTGCCGAGCACGTCGTATTCCACATTCACCGCATCGCCCGGGCGCAACGACTTGAAGGTGGTGTGCTCGTGGGTGTAGGGAATGATGGCTACGCCGAACCCTTGGTCATCGAGGTTGGCGACGGTGAGGCTCACGCCGTTGAGGCAGATGCTGCCCTTTTGCACTAGCAGCTTCGGTGTGGCGGGCAACTCGAACCGGAAGCTCCAGCTGCCGCTCTCGTCGCGCATGTCCGTGCAGTGCACCGTGGCATCCACGTGCCCTTGAACCATGTGGCCGTCGAGGCGGTCTCCGATGCGCAGGCTGCGTTCCAGGTTAACGGAATCGGCCACGCGCAAGGCGCCCAAGTTGGTGCGCTCCAGCGTCTCCTTCACGGCAGCTACTTCGTAGGCATCGCCCAGCAAGCGCGTTACGGTGAGGCAGACACCGTTGTGCGACACGCTCTGGTCAACCTTCAGTTCTGCTGCCATGCGCGCGCGGATGGTGAGCACGCGGTTGCTGCCTTCATCACGCACGGCGGCCACTGCGCCCACTTCCTCCACGATCCCGGTGAACATCAGTTGAGCTTCGGCGAGTCCTTGCCGCCGCTGATATGCACGTAGCCTTTGAGCACCACCGGCTCGTCGCCCATCAGCCGAGCGAAGGTGACGATGCAGCTGTAGAAGTACACGCCATCCGGACAAGCCTCGCCGTTGTTATTGAGCGTGCCGTTCCAAAGGATGTCGGGGTCCTGTGTGCTGAAGACCGTTTGCCCCCAGCGGTTGAACACCTGCAGGTCGATGCTCTTCACGCCGCGGTAGGGGAAGGGGGCGAAGAGGTCATTCACGCGGTCGCCATTGGGCGTGAAGATGTTGGGCAGCGTGTACACTGGGCAGTTGTCGCCGCAAACCGATGTAATGAATGGGCTCTCGTTGCCGATTGTATCGATGGCCGTTACCTGATAGCAGCCCGCCACACTGGTGCCATTCACATGCGTGAAGCTGGTGTTCTCAGCGCCCATGATGGTGGCAATGAGCTCGTACTCGGCATTGGGCGTTTCGGCGAAGTACACGCGGTAGAAGTAGGTGTCGTCCGCACAGCTCAGGTTGGGATTGTTCCAGGTGAGCGTGTTCAGCGGTGTCTCGCAGTCGTTGTCGATCTGCACGGTGGGCGGGCACGGCGGCGTGCGGTCGCGCGGGGCGGCGCACAGCTCCTGGCTGAAGTTGAGCAGCGGCGCCACGATGTCGGGGTTGCTGTACGCGCCGGTGCTGCGCACGCGGTAGCAGTATTCGGTGCCGTTGCTGAGGCCCGTTTCGGTGAAGCTGCTGGTGGTGCTCGTGCCCACAAGGGTCCACGTGCCGCCGATGTCGCGATAGACCTCGTAGAGCGAATTGATCCACGGCGGGTTCACCTGCCACGAGATGGTGAGCTGCTCATCGTTGGGCTCGGCGCTGATGAAGACGGACGAGCCGGGGCTGCTGCTTCCGATGAAGTCAGCCCCGCCATTGCCGAAGAAATCGACGCGATAGATGTGTGCGAGGCTGCGCGTGTCGATTCCTGTGTCGATGAACTCAGTATCGGGATGCGCGAGGAAAGGATGCAGGACGCTGGTGTAAACGAGCGTGTTGGCATTGCTGAAGCCCGTTCCGCGGTAAAGCTTGAATTGATATGGACCAGGGCGCAGGAGCGTATCCAGGTCATAAGCGTTGCTCCAGCGCACCGTATCGATGCCGGCTGCCGCATCGGTTTGGCCCACGCTCACGTGCGTGAGCACCGGCACTTGGCGATCGAGCACGGCGCAGAACTCCTCACTCGCATAGCTCACCGCACCGTTGGTGAAATAGGCCTCTACCATGTAGCAGTAGGTGTTGCCCACCGTGATGGGGCCGGGATCGGTGTAGGTGCTGGTGCCCGACCCGGTAACGCTGCCGATGAGCGTGTAGCCCGTGTATGCGGGAACGCCAAGCTCGCAATGAGCGGGTACGAAGCCGTACTGGCCCAGGCGCCGGTAGATGCGATAGCCGGCAGCATTGGAGCACACCGTGGGCGTCCAGTTCAGGAGCACGCTGCTGCCGCTCGGCGTTGCCGATGGGTTGGTGGGCGGAGGCGACACCACCTTGATGTTCATGGTTCGGTAATCGTAGAGCTGAACGGGTTGGCCGTTGTCTTGCGCCTCGAACACGACTTGGTATGGCTGAGGCCGCACATGGCTGCAACTGGTAGCCCAGGAGAAGATGCCATTCACCGAAGGCCCCGGTGAGGGGCTCACGAATGTGGCGGGTGAATTGGCAAGCACGAAGGGTTGGCCCAGCGCGGTGAGCGTGACCGCATTGCTGTTCGGGTCGCTGGCTTGCACATTGAAGGCGAGGAAGGTGCCGGCCGTGACGCAGGTATCCTGAACCTGCGCAATGACCGGTGGCTGATTGTTGCACGCCACCACGGTCACCTGCATGTCGCGCGTTACCCAGCCTACATTCACCATCACGCCATTCACGCGCCGCCACTCCTTCACCCGGAAGGCGATGTTGTATTCGCCCTGCACGCCGGGATTGAGCCACCGGATGGTTCCCGAGACGGGGTCGATGCTGTATGCGTTGCCATTGCAGCCAGCCATCTGGTTCGGGTAGAGGTAGCCGACGATGGGCGCTACATCAATCCCCAAACAGGGCATTGGTTCATAGCTCAAGCTATCGCCATCGGGGTCGAATGCTGCCGGATTGTGTATCCAAGGCACGCAATTGCATGCATCCTGGATCGGTGAGTTCAAGAACCGAGGGGAGCAGTTGTTACCGCCGAAAGGGCTGATGACCAACTGCGTCTCCACGGCGAAGGGCTGGTTCACCGAGTTGGGGATGTTCAGCACCCCGGCATTGCGGTTCTCATCGAAGAAATGGAGCGTGAACACCCCTGGCCCGCTATAGGTATGCGTGCCGGTGTAAACGTTGCGGCGCAGGTCGTCCTGAGGGAAATCCTGTGGGGGCTGGCGCTGCAGCACGCTGCTGTCACCATCGCCCCAATGAATCGTGAGCTCTGGCCTATCGGCGGGCGCCGAAAGTTTCGTGTGCGTGATGATCGTGGCCTCGTAGGTGAGTCCGCTCACATGGCACACGATGATCTCGCCCGCTCGGTTGTGCGTGGCATGCGCTACCACTGCCCATACGAACAGAAAAAGACTTGCAAGCGCGCGAAGCATGTGCATCGGTAGGGCAAAGATGGGCCATCGGCGGGGGCGACCGCTCCCGGTAACGACGATTCCTGCACCGCTCCCCGTGGCCCAGCTGCCGCGCCGTTGCCTGTCTCGCTCGCGCCTTTCCGCGCGCAGCAAGGCTCCGACCCCACCTGAAAGCGCGCAGGTATCTTCGGCCCATGATCGAATTGGCCAAGGCTCCGCGCGCCGCTGCCTCGCGCGACAGCCTCGTGATCCTAGACGACCTGGCGCAGCTCCGCTCCCTCGACCTGGAGCGTGCCGACCGGCAATACCTCAACGAGCAGCTGAAAGCCGACCCGTCATTGGGCATCGCCGATGTCAGCGGTCGGCTCATCATGGCGCACTTGGTTACCGCCACCGAAGCGAGCAAGCGGCTTGAACAAGCGCGCCGCGCGGGAGATGCCATGGCAGCGCGCCTCAATGCCGCCAAGCGTGCCGAAGCCCAAGTGGTGAGCCTGCAGGATGATGCCGCACTGACACTGGCCCTCGCCGAAGGTGCCGCGCTGGGCAGCTATGCCTTTCGCAAGTACAAGACCGACGAGGCCGGCGCGCCCTCCTTGCAAAAGCTGCACGTAGTGGCCAAGGAACTGAGCGCCGGTCAGGTCGAAGAACTCGGCGACCTCTGCGATGCTGTTTGCACCGCGCGTGACCTGGTGAACGAGCCGGTGAACTTCTTGAATGCCAAACAACTGGCCGCTGAGATCCGCAATCTGAGCCGCAATGCGGGCTTCAAGGTGCAGGTGCTCGGCAAGGAGCAGATCGCAGCCTTGGGCATGGGCGGCCTACTGGCGGTGAACAAAGGCAGCATCGATGAACCCACCTTCAGCATCTTGGAATGGAAGCCGAAGGGCGCTGTGAACAAGAAGCCCATCGTTCTCGTGGGCAAGGGCGTGGTGTACGATACGGGCGGCCTCAGCCTGAAGCCCACGCCCAACAGCATGGACCAGATGAAGTGCGACATGGCCGGTGCCGCAGCGGTGGCCTGCGCCATTGCCGTGGCTGCCAAGCGCGAATTGCCCGTGCATGTGATCGGCCTGGTTCCGGCAACCGACAATCGCCCCGGGGGCAATGCATACGCCCCTGGCGATGTGGTGCGCATGCATAGCGGCCTCATGGTGGAAGTGCTCAACACCGACGCCGAGGGCCGGATGATCCTGGCCGATGCACTGAGCTACGGGGAGCAATACCAAGGCGAATTGGTCGTAACCATGGCCACGCTCACCGGTGCCGCCATGCGCGCCATCGGTACATACGGCAGCGCCGTCATGGGAACCGCTTCCGCCACTGAGTTCAAGCGCCTCGAAGAAGCGGGCCTCACCACCTACGAGCGCGTGGCGCAATTGCCCTTCTGGGATGAATACGGCGATGAGATCAAGAGCGAGGTGGCCGACATCAAGAACCTCGGCAGCGACCTGGGAGGCGCCCAGACGGCGGGCAAATTCCTTGCTCGGTTCACCACGCGTCCTTTCATCCACATCGACATTGCCGGACCCGCCTTCATCACCAAGCGCGATGGCTACCGCACGCGCGGTGGCACTGGCGTCGGTGTCCGGCTTCTCTATCAATTCCTGAAACAACGCGCCCACGGATGAGTGAGCCACGCCCCTCGCCGCGTATCGGCATCTCGTGCGGCGACCTGAACGGAATCGGCATCGAAGTGGTGCTGAAGTGCTTCGAGGATCCGCGCATGCTCGCCGACACGACCCCTGTGCTGTATGCCTCGGCGAAAGCCGTGAGCCATTGGCGCAAATTGCTCAAGCTCGATGAGGTCCAGTTCCACCGCGTGAACGATGCCCGCGATGCGCTTCCGAAGAAGCTCAACCTGGTGAACCTGTGGGAGGACGACTTCGACATCGAGCCGGGCAAGCCATCGAGCACCCTGGCAGGCTTCGCCATCAAGAGCCTCGAGGCAGCCGTGCAGGACCTCGCCAGCGGCAAGACCGATGTGCTGGTGACCGCGCCGATCGATAAGAACAGCATGCAACAGGCGGGTTTCGCCTTTCCGGGCCACACCGAATACTTGCAGCACATGGCCGGAGGCGATGGCGAAGTGCTCATGATCCTGGTGGGCGAAGGCCTGCGCGTGGGCTGCGTCACGGGCCACATACCACTGAAGGACGTGGCCGCTGCGGTAACCACTGACCGCATCGTGGCCAAGGCGCGCTTGCTTCATCAGAGCCTGCTGCGCGACTTCGGCGTGCTGGAGCCGCGCGTGGCCATCCTCGGCCTCAACCCGCACGCGGGCGATGGCGGCGCCTTGGGCACTGAGGACAAGGAGCGCATTGCCCCGGCCGTTCGCAGGCTGAACGACGAGGGCATAAAGGCCATGGGGCCGTATGCCGCCGATGGTTTCTTCGGCAGCGGCAGCTACAAGCACTTCGATGGGGTGCTGGCCATGTACCACGACCAGGGCTTGGCCCCCTTCAAGGCCCTCAGCTTCGGTCATGGCGTGAATGTCACCGCGGGCCTGCCCATCGTGCGCACCAGTCCTGACCACGGCACCGGCCTCGACATTGCCGGCAAGGGCCTCGCCGACGAAGGCAGCTTCCGCGCGGCCGTGTGGATGGCGGCCGATATCCGTGCGAATCGGGAGCGCTACAAGGCCATCATGGCCAACCCGCTGCAGCCGCAGAAGAAGGAGAAGGAACGGAAGGAGGGGTAGGCGCTACTCGACCACGAGTTTAGCACCGCTGATCCAGCGCGTGGCATCGTGCAGGTGCAGGTGATAGAGGCCACCTGGCAGTTGCATGGTCGATAGGCTTGCCGGGATCGCTTCACTTTGCTCGCGATGACCGGCTTCGCT
>DAORNP010000017.1:0-8264 GCA_035441065.1 Flavobacteriales bacterium
CATGGTGCTGGAGCGCGTGCGCTTCATGGATGCCCAGGGATTCGAGCAGCCCGCTGAGGCCTTCAGCATCCTGCTGCCCAAGGGATGGACCCGCGAGGGCGGCGTTGCGTGGAAGGGACTTAACGAGTGCCGGGGCGAGATGATCGCTGCGAAGTGGAGCGTGCGCTCGCCCGATGGCGCCATCTCTTACACCGTGCTGCCGAATCACAGCTGGTCCTCTGCCAGTGATATGATGATGATGCAGAACCTGCAGATGCAGGCGCAGCAAGGCGGTTGCGAGGTGGGCGGGCCCATGGATGCGGCCAGTTACCTGCGGGAGGTGATGGCCCCACGCGAATTGGTCGGAGCCACGATCACGGATGTGAGGGAGAACTCCGAGGTGGCGCGCGAGATGGAGCGCATGGCCGCGCAGACGAAGGCAGCCTTCGAGCAATGGGGCGGCCAGGCCACGCTGCAGCCCAGCGCGATCATCGCTCGGCTGAAGTGGAGCGATGGCATCGAAGGGCTGGCGCTGGTTTCCGTGCTGAATGTGATCAACGTGTCACAGAACATGTACACCGGCGAGTATCAGCAGCTCACCAACAGCAACGCCAGCGAGCGGAGCATCCTGCGCTTCCCGGCAGAGCGGCGCGATGAGGCCGAGCGCGTGCTGGCGTCGATTAAATCGAGCTACCGCACCAATCCCCAATGGAAGCAGGCCGTGGAGGGGTATTTCGCGCAGCTGCGCCAGCATCAGGACCGCATGCACCATCAGCGCATGGCCGCCATCGATGCGCAGACCGCAGCCAATACACGCGCCCACAACCAGCGCATGGCCGACATCCAGGCGCAAGGCGCTGCCAGCACCGCGCGCTACAATGAGCGCATGGGGGCCATGGACCAGCAGATGCGCAGCTGGGAGCAGCAGCAATCGTCGCAGGACCGCCAGCATACGCAGTTCATCAAGGCCATCCGCGAGGTGGAGACCTGGAATGACGGCAGCAATGGGCGTGTTGAGCTATCGAGCGGCTACAATCATGCGTGGAGCCGCGGCGATGGAAGCTACATCCTCAGCAACAGCCCCAGCTTCGACCCCAGCTCGGTGTTCCAGGACCAGCAGTGGAAGCCAATGACGATGGAGGAGTGAAAAGCTCCTGTAATGGGTTGACGGGTGACAATCCTCACTGAGCTAGTGGAAAGGTCCGAACACATGCGAGATATGCACATGAGGTGAATGACGACAGCGATGCCGTAACCTTCTTCACCTCCATTGCCTCCCTTACCCGTATTGCTCGTTTCTTTCCTGCTGACTGAGTTGAACTGAACAATCATGGTCCGCATTCGTTCCCGAATGTGCATGAGTTTGTTCGCAACGCCTTGACGTTTGTTTGCTTCGCGGCCGCCACTTAGGCATCATCTTCGCTTCGAGCAGCGTCAAGCAAGCTGTATACCCTATGAGCACCACCGCGCCTTCCCCCATCCGGAGCATCGCTGAGATGCCAGTCCATGCCCGTGTCTGGGTGTACAAGACCGCACGCGACTTAAGCGCTGCCGAGCAGCGGCTCATCCGCGACCGTGGCGCCGCATTCACCGATTCGTGGGCCGCGCATGGCGCGCCGCTCGATGCCTGCGTCGATGTGCTGCATGCCCGATTCGTGGTGGTGGCCGTGGATGAGCAGCAAGCCGAAGCCAGCGGTTGCAGCATCGATAAGAGCGTGGGCTTCATCAAGCAACTGGAGCACGACCTCAACCTCATGCTCACCGACCGTATGGTGGTGGTGTATGAGCGTGAGGGTGGCGTGGCCGGCTGCCGTCTGCAGGAATTGCCGGAGCTGATTAAGGAGGGCATCATCACCGCAGACACCATTGTATTCGACGATTTGGTTAGCACGGCTGGGGAGTTACGGGAGCGCTTCCGTGTGCCGCTGCGCACCAGCTGGATGCAGCGCTTTCTCTAAGATTCCTACTCCGCACCGTTGGTAAGTCGGGTGCGCCACGACTTTTAGGGCGCTGATTCGGCCGCCATCTTCGTCGGGTTCGCATGCGCACCGAGTCCGATCGCTGGTTGGGAGCACTCTTCCATGGATGGGTGGAGATCCTCACGCTCTTCACGTTGCTGCTCGTTGCTGTAGCGCTCTTCACATGGGCTTGGAATCGCGGTTTCCGTCCGGCCGACCGTGGCCCCTTGTTGAGCGCGCCGCTGCTGATTGCGGGCACGGCCATGATTCTTTTGCTGCGCGCGTTCCGCGATGACCTGCTCCCTGCGATCATCATCGCACTCGGCTTGGTGCTTGCTGGCCTGCTGGGCCGCAGCGTGCAGCCGCGCGGCCTTTGGATGCCGGTGATGGCCTTCTCCGCACTGCTCGGCCTGGAGCGCAATCTCAGCGCGCTGGTCTTGGGCATGGTGGTCCTGCTCGCGCTCCTCTTCAGCGCGCGCCAGCAGCGATGAAGGGCCCGGCATCAACGCTCGCCGTTCTGCGCATCGCCTTCGTCGCGCTCGTCTCCCTTTCGCTGCTGGGCTTCGCCATCGCACTGGGTCCATCGCGCGCGGCACGCATCGCTGGAGCCGCTGCCACCAGCGTGCTCGTCGATGGCTTCGCCGAAGAGCCAGCCGATCACCGCATACCGGTCATCGATCTGCGCATCGCACAAGAATCGCTCGACAGCCTGAACGCCGATCTCCCTTGGAGCGGTGGAGCGAACAAAAGGGCCAAGCTCATTGAACACGACGTGGAACACAAGGTGCGCTTCCGTTACCGCGGCTTGTACACGCCCTCGCATTTCCTGGGCGGCAAGAAATCGTTCCGCTTGTCGATGAAGCGCAGCAACCCTTGGGCGCCCTATCGCAAGGTGAACGTGATCAATCCGAAGGCGCACAACCTGGTGAACAATCACATGGCGGCCTGGGTGGCGGGCAGCATGGGCGTGCCGGTGCCGATGGATGAACTCGTATTCACCCGGATCAACGGGCGCGACATCGGTGTGATGGAGCTCTTCGAGCAGGTGGACGGCGACTTCGAGCGCAACCGGCATCTGTGGGCGAAGGCAGTGCCAGTGTACAAGGGCGACTTCCCCTCGGTTGAAGGACGAGCATTGCCCAAAGGCCGCACGCTCTGGGCCGATGCCGCGCATTGGGAATACAGCAGCAATGCCGATAGCGCTTTGGCCCATGACAAGCTCGTGCGGCTCGTGGCGGCCTTGCGGATGGATACGATGCCCATCGCCGCGCACCGCGACAGCATCGCTGCCCTCATCGATGTGGATGCTTGGCTGCGCTACGAGGCCGCGCTGCTGGTGATCAATACCACGCACATCGACCAGTACCACAACCAATGGCTGGTGCTCAATCCGCGCACGGGCCGCTTCTATCCCGTGCTGTGGGATGCCCTCATGCTCTTCGCGCCGCCCGGCGAGCCGCTCTACTATGTGAATGATGCCATGAGCTGGTGGACCATGCGCATACCGGAATGGCGCCTGCAGCGTGATCGGTACGTGCATGCCGCCATGCATCGCTTGCACCGCAAGGGGGAATTCGCGAGGCAGCTCGATGATGTGATCGAGCGCATCCGTCCATCGGTGCTCGCCGATCGCAACAAGTTCGGCAACGTCACCTTGGAGCCTGCGGATGTGCATCGCGTTTCGCTGCTGCATGTGATCGGCTCCATCGCGGGCCTGCGCAGCGGAACGACCGCGCATTGGGAGCAAACGCTGCATCGCTTGGAGCGCGCGGAGGTTGAAGTGACCCGTGGCGCGGCTCTGCGCATCCGCACCGGCTCGGAAGTCCCGATCCGATTGCAATGGAGCGATGGGCCGCAGCAGGTTCTGGTGAATGGCGTGGCGGAAACGGCAGCGTCCACCGCGAATGGCTGGAGCATCGTGCTGCACCGCACCTTGAGGGTGAAGGATGGAGGCAAGGATCACCCTTTGGCCGACAAGCAGAGCTTTGTTGTTGCGCCGCTCGATGCCACCATTGATTTCGGCGGTGCCATCCCTGCTTCGCTCGTGCTCACCAATGCCGTAACCGATGAGCCGATCGAATAGTCGCAAGGTCGGTGCTCTCGCGTGGCTGATGGCTGCGGCCCTGGCAGCTGCCGCGCTCTTCGCGGTCTTCCGTTTCGCTGACCCGGCGAGGCTTACCGGTGAATGGCCATTGGGCATCAGGTCGAATGAAGTGGACGCGTATGCTTCGCTCTTTGAGCTGCGCAGCGATAGCTCCTCGGGCAAACCGGAGCGATACCTGATCAGCAGTGATCCCGACGGATGCTTGATGAATGATCGCGGAGCCGGCTGGAGCAGGCATTGGTTCGAGGCCGATGGATATGGCGACTCGGTGACGGTGCGCCGGCTGCGCACTGAGCGCGGCGGGTTCGTGGTCAAGTTCAAGCGGGAGGAGCCTTTCCGCGCACAGCGCCACATTGTTCTCACGCCAGCATCGGTGCATGGCCTGCGCGCCAAGTACCTCGAGATCCTCGCCGATGAGCTGGGCCTGATCACGCCGGAAGTGAGCTTCGTGCGGCTGATCGCCTGCGGCTTGGATCAGGGGCTCTACTTGAAGGAAGAGCGCATCGACGAGGACTTCCTGGAGAAGCGTGGGCTCGCCGGAGCCGCGCTCGCGGAACAAGGGCATACGACCGGGCGACCGGATCACTTGTTCCCGTCCTTCGAGGAGGATTCGCTCGGGCTCTTTGCCTTAACGCCGCTGCTGGCACGCGCATACACCGATGCAGCTGCGGGCCGCGCGGATGTGATGCCCTACCTGATCGACGCGCGCCCGGCCGCATCGCTCATCGTGCTCTCTTGGGTCGAGCATGGTGCGGCCGCGTTCAATCATGAGCATCTCATGGCCCACGATTGGTCGCGCGGACGATTGGTGCCGATGTACCGCCGGAGCAGGGCAGGGGAGAAGGAGTTGCCACCAGCAGCGTTCCGCATGCGCGATGCGCTCTCTTCGGCACTCGCCGATGAACGGATCCGCCAGCTGGTGCGCGAGAGGTGGCTGAAGCTGGGTGAAGATGCTTGGCGCGTGCGCGAGCGCTTCGCTGCCATGGACCGCGCGTGGCTGCCGATCCTTTGCGAAGGGCAATCGCTATCCGTGATGCAGGCACGCATGCAGCGGGTGCAGGAGGACTTGATTGGAAGCGCCGCGCTGGCAGCCGACCCGATCGCCGGTTTGAATGCCGCATTGACGCGTTATGCCGGGTCCGCATCGCACACGGCAGGGATGCAAGCCGCTGGCTATTGGCCGGGAACTGACGACGCCATGATCCTGGATGGCATCGCCAAGCGCACAAAGGCCTTTGTCCGCGGAGATACGCTCGTGTTCCCAAGAGGCCGTTACATCATCGCCAGCGACCTCACCATCCCATACGGCCACGCGGTGGTGATGGAGCAAGGCGCCCGCATCGAGGTCGCCGCAGGAGCCAGCGTGATGGTGCAAGGGCCGTTGCATGTTCGAGGCACCAAGCGCAATCCGGTCTTCATCCGCGCGGCCGATGAGCGTGCGCCGTTCGGCAGTTTCGCCGTGGTGGGCGATGGCACGATCGATGTGCGTATCGAGGGCTTGCAGATGAGCGGTGGCAGCGAAGGCTGGATCAACGCGGTGCGCGCCAGTGGCATGCTCGCGATCCATGGTGCGGCGAGGACCTTCCTCAACGATTGCATCATCAGCGGCTCGCAAGGCGAGGACCTGCTCAACATCAAGGGCGGCGAGGTGCTGCTGCGCGATTGCATCTTCGAGGATGGACATGCCGATCTGGTTGACCTTGATCGCTGCACGGGCCGCGTGGACAAGTGCCTTTTCCGGAATACGAGCGGTGATGCCAACGGCGATGGCCTCGATGTGAGCGCATCGCGCATCCTCGTCACCGCATGCGCATTCTCCAGGTTGAACGACAAAGGCATCAGCGTTGGCGAGGCCAGCCAATTGCTGGTGATGGATTCGCGCTTCGAGGGCAACGCATCGGGCCTTGTGGCGAAGGACCTGAGTGTCGCTTACGCTTCGGGCAATCGGTTCACGGGAAACAAGACGGCCTTCGCGGCTTACCGCAAGAAGCCCATCTATGGCGGCGCGCGACTGGTGCGCTATGCCAACGAGCTCGATGCGAATGCGCGCGATGAGCATGCCGATGAGTACAGCGCGATCGTGCAAGAGCGCGTGCTCGAGGAGAAATTGCGCAGCATGTTCGGGCTGCCCTGATCAGCGCACGAAGATCCCGTCGCGATCAACCGGTCGCTCGGCGCTGCGGTCCTCTGCGCCTTTCAGCAGGAGCTCCTCTGGCGGTGCCTTCTCAATGGGGTACAGCACGGCATCGGGCTGGTCGAGGAAGATCACGGCGCTTATCGCCCCCTCGTGCATGCGTACGCGTATGCGGCTGCAATCGGCACGGTTCACGCCGAAGACCTCTTCGCCATCATCCTTCTTCTCCCGGGTGAAATAGACGGTGCGCGCATTGCCCTCCACATCGAGCCGGTCGAGCGCATCATCAACGAAGTAGCCGGTCATCACGGTTCCGGTCACCTGGTCGTATCGGTTGGTATCGGCGCGCGAGAGCAGGAAGCCGTTGCCGCGCACATGCAGCCGGTGCGCCTTGCCATGCTTCAGGGCGATGCGGATGGTGTCGCCGGTGATCTGGTCGGCGCCGTTCCAGAGCACAGGTTGGTGGTGCATGCGGATGAGGCTGTCGGCATCGCTGAAGAGGAGCGTGTCGCACGCGCCCTGGAGGTCGCGCTTGAAGAAGCGCACATGCCTGCGTGCGGTGACGCGACGCCCCGTGCCATCGGGCATGGTGAAGAGCGTATCGCCATGCAGGTAGAGGGTGTCGGTGCCCATGCGCAGCTGCAGTTCGGCACGGCCGGTCACCATGCTGCTTTCCGTGCGCTCGTTGTATCGGCCTTCGCTGCCGAGGGCGCGCATATCGCCGCTGCTGTCGCTGATGGCCACATGGCCCCAGGCAAGGCCGATGCCGTTGGTGCGATCATAGTGGAGGCTGTCGCCTTCGAGCAATCGGCCTTTGCTGCGCACGCTGGTTCGTCGCGTGAAGCGTGCCCGTTCGGCGCGCGTATCGTAGGTGCCGCCCAGCGTGGCGATCACCGTTTCGCCCTGCGTGATGGTGGTGGGGCCGAAGAAGGCCGCGATGCCGCTACCGGTTCCGTAGTGCATGGTATCGGTGCTGATGCGGCGCTCTGGATGCTCCAGCAGCACGTTCCGCCCGAAGATGAACCGGCGCTGGTCGGCCAGGTAGGTGCCGGTGCCGCTGGTGAGCACGTTGCCATCCTTGGTGCTCACGATGCGCCCACCTTGCAGGTAGGTGGCCCTTTTGCCGCGCAGGTCATAATCGAGCGATGCGGTCGTCAGCTCCATGCTGCCATCGCGCAGGCGCACTTGCCCGTCGAGGCTCGCGGTGCGCTGCTGGCCGTTGTAGCGCAGCAGGTCGGCATCGGCGCGAAGGCTGTCACCTTGCTCGATGCTCACCCTGCTGAATGCGTCAACGCGCTGGTCAGGGAAGAGATGGGCGCTGTCGCATTGCATCACGGCCCCGGCATGGCGGAAGCGCACATGGCCGCGCAGCCGCTGCGCACCGGAGCTGCCTCCATAGAGCCACTCATCGGCATTGAGGATCTCCACCTGGCCGCTAGGGGTATCCGCCTGCGATTGCGCCGCAAGGTGCGCTGGGGCAAATGCGATGGTGAGCAAGAGCAGTGCGCGCATGGCGCCAGGCGCATTCAATGCGCATGCCGGAGCCAATGGGAGCGGGGCAGGCATCAATTCAGCGAAACGCCCGGCAGGCGGCGCATCTGGCGATAGTGCAGGCTCAAGCGGTCGAGCAGGTCGCGGATGGCGCGGTCGTCCTCCAGGGTCTCGGCGCTGATCGGCTTGCCTTGCGAACGGAGCATCATCACGCCGTACACAGCCGTGAGCGCACTGGTCACCGGGCCTTCGGGATCGCCGCCGGCATGCTGCTGCACCGCCGCGATTCCCGCTGAAGCTTTCTTGTTGAGCGCTTGATAGGGCTCATCCTCGATGGCTTCGAGCAATGCTTCGTGCAAGTGCTCGAGCTCGTTCAGCACTTCTTCCACCTCGCTCAGATGGCCTATGCGCTCCAAGCCCTCGGCGCGCATGCGGTCAACGAGTTCCTGATACCAGTTGCGCAGGCCTGCCTTGGCGTGCTCATCGCCCTCGGCGGTGGCGATCAAGCGCTCCTCCACCTGCTTCATGTCGAGTGAAAGCGCACGCATCAGGTCCTCCAACTGCCACATGCCGATCACGTAGCCCGCGATGTTCTCCT
>DAORNP010000017.1:8278-8967 GCA_035441065.1 Flavobacteriales bacterium
AGTGGGTCCATCATGCTCACTTCTTACCGGCCTTGCTGGCACGATGGCGCGCATTCAGGCCATTGACCAGCTGCTGCGTGATGTCGAGCCCCTCGTTGCCCACCCATACCTGCCCGCCGCCCTGCACGCTGAAGATGTAATCGTAGCCTGCCGATGAATTGAACTCCTTCAGGTAGTCCTCCAGTTCCGTGGCGATCTCCTTGAGCATCTCGCCCTCCATGCGCGCCAACCGCTCTTCCCCTGCGGCTTGCATGCCCTGTAGCTTCTCCATCAAGGCTCGCAGCTCGGCCTCGTCGCGCTCCATTTCGGCCTTGGTGCTGTAGGTCTGGTCCTTCTCCATGAGCTGGCGGTAGCGGTCACGGGCTTTGGCTTGCTCTTCCTGCAGCCCCGCCTCCAAGCGGCGGCCTTCTGCAATGAAGCGCTGATCCTTCTCCTTGATGAGCTCATAGCCCACGCGCAGGCTGTCCATGCGGAAGAAGGCGATGCGGGCCCGGCTCAGGGCGGCGCTATCCTGCGCGATCGGCATGGTGACTGGAGCATCGGATGCGTCCGCCAAGCTGTCGGATGAGGCTTGCGCCGGGCTTCCGCCTCGCAAGAGCAGCCATGCGACGATGCCGGTGAGCAGGAGGTTCCAAGCCAGGATAAGTGCGGTGGCGGGTTGGAAGCGGGGGCATCACCGGATGAACGGC
>DAORNP010000017.1:9018-10394 GCA_035441065.1 Flavobacteriales bacterium
AGGGTCAGCGTCCCGAAGTGTTCTTCAGCAGGCTGACAACCCAGACCAGCAGCAAGGGCACAGGGTATTGCAGCGCATGGAGCGCCGCGATGGAAACAGGGCGAAGGCTTGGGAGCAGCTCGGAGCCCGCGTGGAAAGCCAAGGCAAGGGCCGCTACACCGATGAAGCCTGCGACGATGGCCTTGTCGAAGCGGGCGTCGCCGAAGCGCGTGCGGGCCATTGCTACGGAGAGCACGAGCATGGCACCGATGAATGCAGCGGCCAGCAGCCATTTGGCTACGAGCACCTCGTTCAGGCTGAAACCATCGGCCCATCGCCGGAATTGGGAATGCGCGTAGTTGCGGTCGCGCGCATGGGCGAGGAAATCAATCTGGAAGTTGAGGTTCACGAACACGAATTCACGCGCGGCCCCAAGGCTTGTGCCCAAGGCCAGCCAAAGAAGGCTCCGCATCGTTCGGGCGGTCATGCCGAGGTTGGCTTGCTCTGGCTGCTGAAGCGCTTCACCCAGAGGAACCAAAGGCCGAAAACGGCACCGTACACCACCACATAGAAGGTGTAGTCGTGATTGAACTCGAGCCATCCGTAGCCGTAGGTGACCACGATGCAGAGCGCAGCGATGCGGATGGCATTGAGCACATGCACGAGCACGAGGCCGGCCGGGATGAACCAGGCCTTGCTCTTCCAGGGGCCGGGGAATGCGATGATGAACACCGTGAAGACGGCGAACAGGGGGATGCCATTGCAGGGGTCGCCGATCCACAAGTGGCTGCCGCCCTCAACGCCGATGTACCGCTCCAGATCGACGCGCGGCTCCGGAAGCATCTGATAGCCCAATCCGACGAGCAATGCCGATGCGATCGCGACCAAGCTGTTGATCACAGCCCGATCCAACTGCCCCCAAGGGTGTATGGCGAAATGGTAGGCGAGGAGCCAAGCCAGCCAAAGTCCCACACCGACAACGAGGAAACGAACCAACGGATCCCGGAGGGACAAAGCCGAAGGGGAAGGAGGCATGATCAGGCGCGGCGGCGGCGCATCTGCGCGGCCTTGGCGCCGCCGAAGAGCAAGCCCGCAGCCAGCAGGGCACTCATGCCACCATCAATCGGGATGCAGGGTGGCGGCCAGCAAGGCGGGGGGCCACCAACTGGTTGAGCCAGAAGGGCGCCCGCGCAGGGAAGCACGACCAATCCGAGGAAGAACAGCGCGCGTAGGGCCAATTGCATCAGTTCAGGTGAGCTTGAGTCGCGGCCAAAAGTATTCAAACCAAGCGAATGAGGGCAATCCGAGTTTTCGACCACGCCTTGGTCGGGTTTCGGCCCGGATGCGCCGGAACCATCGGCCTATATTTGGCCGCTTCCAACCACAGGTAGGTCGCG
>DAORNP010000017.1:10404-13275 GCA_035441065.1 Flavobacteriales bacterium
ATTCCCTGAATGTCCTCGCTCAAGGCTCAGCAGCGCAACAGCATCATCGATGCGAAGGATGTGCGTGCTTTCATGCGCATCGCTGCGAAGAACTGGTACTTCGTGGCGGTTGCGCTCGGGGTTTCCGCAGTGCTGGCCTACCTCTATGGGTACAAGCTCCCGGATGTCTATGGGGCGCGCACACAGATCCTGCTGCGCGACCGTGAAGTGTACGACTACCAGACCCAGATGTACAAGAGCATCGGGTACGTGGGGGTCTACAGCGATATCGTGAACCAGAAGCGGGTCCTCACCAGCTTCGATCTGGTGAACGAGACCCTGAACAAGCTCGATTTCGATGTGAGCTATTTCATCGTGGGCCGCTTCAAGACCACGCAGCACTATGGCAATATGCCCTTCAAGGTGAATATGCAGGTGCTCACCAAGCGGCTCTATGACCGTCCCATCGACCTGCGGATCCTGAACATCGATCAGTACGAGCTGAGCTACGATAAGGGCGGCGAGGTGGCCCGGAAGACCTTCCGGTTCAATGTGGATGAAAGCGATGAGGATTTCGTGATCCGCGTGGACCGCTCGCCCTACATGACGGCCAAGAACATCCAGCAGCTGGCCCAGACCGATTACCAGTTCGTGCGTCACGAGCGCAACCGCCAGGTCAATGAACGCATCCGTTCCATCAAGGTCAATAACCAGGATTATACCACCATCCTGGAGGTGACCACCGAGGATGAGGTGCCCGAGCGTGCCAAGCTCTTCCTGGACTCGCTCTCGGCCGGCTACATCCGCTATACGCTGAAGAGCGAGTACGAGATCAACGAGAACACGGTGAACTACATCGACCGCCAGTTGGCCGAGGTCACCGTGGTGCTCGACCAGCACGAGCGCGAGATGCTCGATTACAAGGAGATCGAGGACGTGATCGACATGGAGCGCGAGGAAGGCCTCTTCTTCAACGAGATGGTCGCCTTCGACAAGAAGCGGCGGGAGTTGGAGATGGAGGTGCAATCGCTCAATGCGTTGGAGCATTATGTGCTCAATAGCAGCGACGAGCGCCTGCTGCCCCCGGCCTCCTTCATCATCGCCGACGAGTTCCTGCGCGACATGCTCACGAGCCTGGTGCAGAATCAGATGGAGCGCAATTCGATGCTCTTCTCCGGTACGGCCTTGAACATGGCGGTGCTGGAGCTCGATAGCGTGATGCGGCGCGACCGCGCGAGCCTGCTCACCTACATCAACAACGCCCGTGAGGCCCGATTTGGGCGCATCAAGGATGTGCAATCGCAGATCGCCGACTACGAGCGCATTCTGCGGCGGCTGCCGAAGAAGGAGCGCGACATGGTCAACATCAAGCGCCGCCTCACCGTGAATGAACGGCTCTACACCTTCCTGCTCGAGAAGCGGGCCAGCACGATCATCGCCCGCGCGGGCATCGTGCCGCAGACCAAGGTGATCGAGACCGCGCGAGGCATGGGTGTGGTGCGTCCGGACAAGGCGAAGATCCTCTACACCTTCATGCTCGGCGGCGTGGTGGTGGCCATGCTCGTGGTCTTCATCCGCGTGATGTTCTATGACCGCATCGAGAACGCCGACCAGCTCAAGGAGCTCACGCCGCTGCCCATCTATGGCGAGATCATCGCCAGTGAGAAGGCCGAGCAGAACTACGTGGTGGTTGATAGCGATCCGAAGGCGGCCATCACGGAGAGCTTCCGGACGGTACGCACCAACCTGGAGTACGTCCCGGGCAAGGGTGATAGCGGCAAAGTGGTGATGCTGACCAGCTACCGCCCCAACGAAGGCAAGACCTTCTGCTCGGTGAACCTGAGCGCGATCCTGGCCAAGGCGGGCAAGCGGGTGCTGCTGCTGGAACTCGACCTGCACAAGCCCAAGGTGGCCACTGGCCTGGGCATGAGCAGCACCTCCGGATTGAGCAACGTGCTCATTGGCAAGCTGCCCTGGCGCGATGCGGTGATGCCCACCCAGTTCGAGAATTTCTTCGTGATGCTCAGCGGGCCCACACCGCCCAACGCATCGGAGCTGGTGCTCAGCAAGCGACTTGAGGAACTCCTGGTTGAGGCCCGCAGGGAGTATGACTATGTGCTCATTGACACACCACCGGTGGGCCTGATCACGGATGCACTGCTCATGATGCGTTATGCCGATTGCACCATGTTCGTGGTGAACACCCAGTTCGCGAGCAAGGACCATGTGAACAACGCCCTCGATGTGCTGCAGAGCAACCAAGGCCAGAACGTCGGCTTCATTCTCAATGGCGTGCGGATGAAGAAGAGCAAGTACTACTACAACACCAACTACGGCTACGGCTACCGGTATGCCTATGGCTATGGCAGTGGCTATGGCTACGGCTACGGATACGGTCGTAAGTCGCGCGGCAAAAGAGAGGGTGATGGCAAGAACCAGTCGGAATGAGTGAAGGGGCCTTCTCCGGGCATGCCCAGGAAGAGCGATGGGACGTAGTGGTGCAGGCCCGCGTGCCTTGGTGGCGGATCGATGCGCGCGAGATCTGGAGCTACCGCGACCTGCTTTTCCTGCTGGTGCGGAGGGATCTGCTCGCCGTGTACAAGCAGACCATCCTGGGACCGGCCTGGCAGGTGTTGCAACCCTTGCTCACCTCCATCATGTTCGCCGTGGTCTTCGGCCTCATGGCCCGGCTCTCGCTCACCGGCATCCCGCCACTGCTCTTTTACATGAGCGCTTTGGTGCCATGGGGGCTGTTCAATGGCGTGGTCACGCGCATCTCGCAGACCCTGGTGTGGAACTCGGCGCTCATGACCAAGGTGTACTTCCCGCGGTTGGTGCCGCCAGTGGCCACCACCCTGAGCACCGGCTTCAATTTCCTTGTGCAACTCACCG
>DAORNP010000017.1:13399-17028 GCA_035441065.1 Flavobacteriales bacterium
CACTCTCGGTGCGCTACCGCGACCTCTCCTTCCTCATCGGCTTCGCCCTGCAGTTGCTCATGTATTGCAGCCCGGTCATCTTCCCGCTCTCGCGCGTTGAAGAGGGCTCCAGCCTACGCCGCATGCTCGAAGTGAACCCGCTCACGCCCATCATCGAGGGCTTCCGCGCCGCCTTCTTCGGCCTGCCCATGGATTGGGGCACATTGTCGTATAGCGCTGTGGTCGGCGCGGTGGCCTTGGTGCTCGGATTGATCCTGTTCCAACGCGTGCAGCGCTCATTCGCAGACGTGGTATGATGAACGCGCCCGCAGTCATACGTGCCGATGAGGTGTGCAAGCGCTATCGCTTGGGCGTGATCGGCCGCGATGCATTGATGCGCGATGCCTCGGCCGCCTGGGGCCGCCTGCGCGGTCGCTCGTCCAAAGCACTTCCCGATCCGGAAAGCGGGAACCAGCGCGTAGGGGATTGGTTCTGGAGCCTGCGCGGGGTCTCCTTCGAGGTGAATCAGGGCGATGTGCTCGGCATCCTGGGACGCAATGGTGCGGGCAAGAGCACCCTGCTGAAGCTGCTCGCGCGGATCTCGGTGCCTACCTCGGGCACCATCCGCATGCGCGGCCGCGTGAGCAGCTTGCTGGAGGTGGGAACAGGCTTCCATCCCGAGCTCTCGGGCCGGGAGAATATCTACCTCAACGGTGCCATCCTGGGCATGCGCAAGGCCGAGATCGACCGCAAGCTCGACGAGATCATCGACTTCAGCGGCATCGAGCACCACCTCGATTCGCCCATCAAGCGTTACAGCAGCGGCATGAAGGTGCGCTTGGGCTTCAGCGTGGCGGCCCACCTCGATCCCGAGATCCTCATCGTTGACGAGGTGCTCGCCGTGGGAGATGCGGAGTTCCAGCGCAAATGCATCGGCAGCATGCGGCAAGTGGCCGATGGTGGCCGCACCATCCTGTTCGTGAGCCACAATATGGTGAGCGTGCAGAGCCTTTGCTCCAGGGTGATCTGGCTCGAGAAGGGCATGGTGCGCCAGCAAGGAGCCACCGAAGAGACCGTGCGCGATTACCTCAGCCTCTACATCCATCGGCACGCTGAGCAGGAATGGGCGTCGGGCGAGGGGCCAGGCAACGAGGAACTCCACCTGATCTCCGTGAGAGCCGTGAGCAGTGATCCCGCTGGCGCCTTCACCACGCAAGCATCGATCCGCATCGAGATCGAACTGGACAACCTGGGCATACGCGATGCGGATCTGGATGTGCGCGTGCTCGTGCGCACCAGCAACGATGCTGTTGCCTTCAGCAGTGACCTCTCTGCCAGCCAGCCCGCTACGCTATGGAACATCGGCCGCAACAAGTTGAGCTGCACCATACCCGGCGACCTGCTCAATGCGCACACCTACCGCATCAGCCTGGTCTTCTTCCGTCAAGGGCATAGCTTCATCAAGGCCGACGACGTGCTCAGCTTCCACGTTCTTGAAGGCGCGCGCAGTGGCAGCAGCTTCCGCAAGCTGCCCGGTATGGTGCGACCAACGCTCATCTGGAACAGGTGATGGCCAGTTCCCTCGGTAAAGCCGCCCTTCACGTTTCGCGCCCACTGCAGCAGCTCATGCCGCGCATGCGGCCTGCCCTCATCATCATCGGCGCGCAGAAGGCCGGCACCACCACGCTGTACCATCTGCTGGCGCAGCATCCGCGCATCATCCAGCCGCGCGTGAAGGAGGTTTCCTTCTTCTGCAACGAGGAGGCCTATGCGCGTGGCATGGGCCATTACCGCTCCTTCTTCCCCCGCAGGCCGGTGCTGGGCCGGGCCATCACCTTCGATGCCTCGCCCATGTACCTGTACCATGAGCGGTGCGCAGAGCGCATCGCCCGTCAGCTGCCGGAGGCCATCTGCCTGGCCATCCTGCGCGATCCGGTGGAGCGCGCCTACAGCGCGTGGAACATGTACCACCAGTTCAAGAACGATCCACGCCATGCGCATCTCCATGATCCGCGCGGTTTTGAGGAAGCGGTTGAGGAGGAGCTTTCAGGAAGGCAAGTTGACAGCGCCCGGCGTTACCTGGACCGGGGGGTGTACATGCCGCAACTCGCCCGGTATCTGAGAGCGGTTGGCCCCGACCGACTGCTGGTTCATGGATTCGATCAGGTCAAACAGGATCCGGCTGGACTGGTGAATGGCGTTCTTGCACGGTTGGGGCTCGAGGCGCTGCCTGCCGATCATCCTGCCTTCGCGACACGAAGCAATTCACGGGTGTATGAGTCGGCCATGTCCGCGCCCATGACTGAGCGGCTGCGGGCATTCTTCGCAGAGGACATGGACCAGGTTCATCGGGCATACGGATTCCGACTTTCGCCGCCGCGTTGATGATGGACCCGCGAATCCCCAGCAGAATGGCTATCGGTCGGATCGAAGGCGGTTCCTTCATCTTCATCATTGGGGCACCGCGCAGCGGCACCACCTGGCTGCACCGCATGCTGGAACAGCATCCGGACATCGCCACGGCTCCAAGAGAGTTGACGCTTTTCTCGCGCTACCTGGCTCCGGCCTACGCCAGCTTCCGCAAGGAGAAGGGGCATATGGACCGCGGGGATTGGCAGCAAGGGTTGCCGATGTTGATGAGCGAGGCTGAGTTCACGGATGGCCTGCGCGCGATCACGGAGGCTGTGTACCAGCGGGTGCTGAGCAAGAAGCCGGGCGCCAGCCTGATCCTCGATAAGCACCCGGGCTACACGTTCCATCTACCCTTGATCGAGCAGCTGATGCCCGGCGGCCGGTACATCCACCTCCTGCGCGACGGCCGCGAAACAGCGATCAGCATGCTCAATGCGCGCGAGAAGCTCGGCTTCGGTGCCCGGACCATGGAGGATGCCGCCCGCGAATGGGCCGAATCCGTTCAGCTCGCGCAGCTGCACGGCGCACGGGTCGGGGAATCGCATTTCATGGAATTGCGTTATGAGGATCTGGTGCGCAATGCCGAGGCTGGACTCGCGGAGATCCTGGGCTTCTGCGGCCTGCCGGCTGACCAGGGCTGGTGCGCGCGAATCGCTGAAGAGAACCAGGTGGAGCGCAAGCAAGTGAGCGGGGGCGATTCCTCTTTGAATGAACTCAGGAAAACGCCAGGTGCGATCTGGCGCACGCGGATGGGCCTCAGGCAGCGGTACGTGTTCGATCGCGTGGCCGGCGCCTGGCTGCGCGCCTGCGGCTATGGTCAGCAAGGCTGGTGGCGAATCGGTCCGCTCGATGGCCTTCTCATGGCATTCTATCCGCTGCAGTTGCGGATCAGAAAGGCTGTTGCAGCCGCAATAAGAGTCATACGTGCTCAGGTTTTCAAGGAAGTGCCCTTAGGCCGGACTGGGCCAACGGCGTAGCTTGCGGCCAGTGCCGTATGTGATGAGCAGCAGCCCGATATACGTTACCCGCACCTTTCTCCCGCCCAAGGAGGAGTACATGCGCCTGCTCGATGAAGCCTATGAGAGCCATGTGCTCACCAACAATGGGCCGTTGCATAAGCGCTTGGAGGCCGCCTTGCGCGATCGCTTGGAAGCACCGCACCTGTTGCTCATGGCTAATGGCACCCTGGCCATCCAGCTCGCGCTGCGCGCGCTGGATGTCACAGGGGAGGTAATCAC
>DAORNP010000017.1:17041-18915 GCA_035441065.1 Flavobacteriales bacterium
CACGCCATTCAGTTACGTGGCTACCACAAGCGCCATCTTGTGGGAAGGCCTCACGCCGGTCTTCGTCGATATCAGGCCGGACACGCTCTGCATCAATCCCGAACTGATCGAGGCCGCCATCACCCCGCGCACCACGGCCATCCTTGCCACGCATGTCTATGGCATCCCCTGCGATGTGGAGGCCATCGATGCCATTGCCAAGCGCCATGGCCTGAAGGTGATCTACGATGCCGCCCACGCCTTCGACGTGCGCTACAAGGGCAGGCCCATCACCGCCTATGGCGATGCCAGCACCCTGAGCTTCCATGCCACCAAGCTCTTCCACACCGTGGAAGGAGGGGCCACCATCATCCACTCACCCGAGCATGAGCACGCCACCCGGTTGCTGCGCAGTTTCGGCCATGTGAACGATGACCATTTCACCCTGGGCATCAACGCCAAGATGAGCGAGGTGCACGCGGCCATGGGGCTGGCCGTGCTGCCGCATATGGAGCAGAACATCGCGGAGCGCAAGGCCATTTGCGAGGAATACGACCTTGCTTTGCATGAATTGCCGGTAAGGCGCCCAGCGCTGCCGGAAGGCACGTCATACAATTTCTCCTATTATCCTGTCTTGCTTGAGGATGCCGCTTCGCGTGAAGAATCGCTCCAGCGCATGGCTTATCGAAATGTGCATGGTCGTCGCTATTTCTACCCATCGCTCAACGAACTGCCATATGTGAGCAAGCAGTCGTGTCCGTTGAGCGAGTCGATGGCGCAACGCGCCATCTGCTTGCCGCTCTTCAACGGCATGACGCACCAGACGCGCCGAACGGTCATTGACGCGTTCCGGGCCAGCGTTACGAATGGAGCAGTGCAAGCCAACCGTGCTTTCCAGGCATGACCCTGGCCATCATGCAGCCATATCTGTTCCCGTACATCGGGTACTTCCAGCTATTGCATGCTTGCGATTGTTTCGTATCCCTCAATGACGCGAACTTCATCAAACGGGGATGGATCAATCGCAACCGAATCCTGCTCGATGGACGGGACCATCTGTTCACAGTGCCGCTCCGTAACGTTTCGCAGCATGCGAGCATACAGGATACGCTCATAGCCCCGGACGATGGCTGGAAGCGCAAGCTGATCCAGCAGATGCAGCATGCCTATCGAAAGGCGCCTCTCGCTGCGTCCGTACTGCCGATGGTGACTGACCTCATTGCTGGGGCCGAAGGCAGCATTGCCGACTTCGCGGAGGCTTCATTGCGAGCGACACTGCAAATCATTGGTATCGATCGCCCATTCCTTCGAGCGAGCACCTTGCAATTGCGAAATGACCTTCGCGGGCAGGACCGCATCGTGGCCATTTGCGAACAGCTCGGTGCCCGTACCTACGTCAATCCGCCCGGCGGGCGAGACCTCTATCAAGTAGAACGATTCAACGAGCGTGGCCTGGACCTGCGATTCCTGAAGGTGCAGGCGGGGCCATACAACCAGGGAGTTACAGACTTTATCCCCGGACTTTCCATTATCGATGTGCTCATGTGGAACCAACCGGAGCAAGTTCGTGGCTTAGTTGAGCAATACACGCTAGATGCATGACTCAGCGAGCACCCTCGCCTTCATTCAACAACGCTCGCCCTGCTAAGTGCACGGCAAGCAGGCAGGAAGAGTAGTTCTAGAGGCTCGCATTTGATGGCATCTAGGTTAATTTGAAGACTTACCAGGACCAGGGATGTGGCAATCAGGCCATCGGCGACCATGTCGTCCTTGGGAATGATGCCGTGCTCCACCGCTAGGTCACGGACATGGGTATAGCCATAGCGCCGGAACAGCACTGCCAGGTCAGCGCCACGCGGACCAATGGTGCAACGCGCCCAATCAACCAGCATCAC
>DAORNP010000017.1:19036-39550 GCA_035441065.1 Flavobacteriales bacterium
AAGTTGCGATGCGTTCAGGGTAATCTCTATCAACTAGTGCAGTCCGTATCCATTCGTCGATTCGTGCCCAGTTCGAGGCAAGATGAATATTGCTCAACGCTGAAACCAGATAGCCATGACTGTAGCCGAAACGCTGCTCACCGTCGGGTAGGATGGAGCGCAGTGCGCCAAGAGGCGTATCGCAGATCATCCGGCATGCCAGCGCGATATTTTTCTGCTGCTCGGAAGAGAGCTGGCTGGTATCGCACGGGGTACCCGGAACCATGGTCATGGAGAGCAGAATTACGGGCATGCCCGGCAAGTGGAAGATGTCGATCAATCGAGGGGTTATGCCATGGAGGTCCGAATGAATCGGCCGGATCCGATGGTAGAACAAAGGTTCATTGCCCGCATGCGCTTCGTGAATGATCTTGGTGAGTATGTGTTGTTCTGGGCCCGATGCCGTAGTAACATGATGCCAGGCTCCCAGGCTCTGCATGGCATCCCTGTGAAGAACGTAGCGTGCCTCTATGGGTTCCGCCGGGATGCCGAGGATGCTGCTCAGGCGCGTTGTCAGGTGCGTCAGCGTGAATGCGCCGTTCTCCAGGAGCCAGTGCTCCAGCACTCGATATGCCTCTTCAATTCGCCCTTGCCAGCCAAGCCATTGCACGAGCAAAGGTGCTGCGGAGCCTTTGGTGTCCGGACGCGAGGCATGAGCGCGCAGCAGAGCTTCCGTTTCCGCGCTGCCACCAGCCGAACGCCAGCGGATCGCTTCATCAAGGCTTGGCGGGCCGCCCGACCGCAACTCGAGGAATCGCGCAATCTCCGATGCTGTTGACATGCGACCTGATCAAGAGACCGCGAATCAGGACTTCTCCCAGTAGGGAGTGCGCAAAAGCAGGCTCCTGTAATCCTGCTCGGTAATGCCAACCATGATCCGGTCCCAGTACCTTCCTTTGCGATAATACCAATCGCGCTGCCGTCCCTCTTCCACCCAGCCGCACTTGCCGATGTAGAGCCGCAGTGAAGCTTCATTGTAGGCGATCATCGTTCCGTCAAGGCGCCGCAGTCCGAGTTCGTCGAAGGCATAACGCATGATGGCCATCACAGCATCGATGCCGATGCCCTTGCCACGCGCATCGGGATGGCCGATCATGAGGCCATGGAAGGCGTGGCGATTCTTCCAATCGATGTCGACAAGATTGGCGGTGCCGACCAGTCCCAACGAGCCGGTCTCAACAGCGAAGCGCTGGTGAGGCGAACTGGCATGGAGGCTCTCGTACCATTTCTGTTGATCCGATTGGCTGATTGGAAAGTGCCAGCCTCCTAATCCGGATTGGATATCCGGGTCGTTCGCCCAGGCTTGGAGCTGCTCCAGGTCGCGCGATTCAATTGCACGCAATGTCACTGTTTTTCCGGAGATGTTCATCTTGAAGATGTGATGCGGGCGAAGATAGCCGAGCGTTTTCGGGCTTGGCTCGAGGGGCGTAGTTTCGCCGCCTGAACTTTGGTCGAATGAATACGTCAAGTGCATCGGAGCCGGTGCAACGCATGAAGGAGCTCTACGCCCGCTCCACCAAGCATTCGCATTACCAGATCATGCCCGCTTTCTTGCAGGGCATCCTCGACCCCGAGGAGCTCAACAAGAAGTTCAATCGCTATGAGCGTGAGCGTATGGCGTTCTTCCAAGAGCACGTCGACTTCAAGGATCGTCGTGTTCTCGACATCGGCGCGAACACAGGTTATTTCACGTTCGAGTCAAGTGATGCTGGGGCCTCTGAGGTAGTGGCTGTTGAAGGCAACCCGGAGCATGCCGAGTTCTTGCGGGCCGCAGCGGTGATACACGGCAAGGATGTGCGCGTCATGGAAGGATACATTGATTTCAATGGGCCACTGCCAGGGGCGCCTTATGGCATAGTGCTGTTGTTGAATGTGCTCCATCATGTCGGTGACGACTTCGGCGATAAGACCATCGGCATCGATCGTGCGAAGGAGCTCATCATCAAGAACTTGAATTTTTTCGCGGACAAAGCGGCCTACGTCATTTTCCAGATGGGATTCAGCTGGATGACCGACTACTCGAAGCCGCTCTTCCCAAACGGCACCAAGGCCGAGATGATCGAGATGGTCAGCAAGGGGATTGAGGGAGTTTGGGACGTGGTGGCCATCGGCATTGCTGAGGTAGATGCAGAAGGCCATACCGCCTATGCACCGCCGACAATAGAGAATCTGCCACGGAACAATGCCATTGGCGAGTTCCGGAACAGGCCAATCTTCATCCTGCGCAGCAAGCGACTGGGGTGATGCAGGGTATTCGCCCCAAGGTCTCGGTGCTTTGCACCGCTTTCAATCACGAACGATTCATCAGGCATACGCTTGAGGGCTTCGTCGCGCAGCAGACTGACTTCCCCTTCGAGGTGATCGTCCATGATGACGCCTCAACCGATGGAACCGCTGCGATCATCCGTGAGTTCCATGCGGCATACCCGCTTTTGATCAAGCCCATTTTTCAGACGGTCAATCAATACCGCCTCGAGCGCGGGCGGGTAACACGCATCGTGCAAAGTGCGGCTAAGGGGGAGTTCTGGGCCATCTGCGAAGGCGATGACTATTGGATAGACCCATTCAAGCTCCGCGATCAAGTGGCGCTCCTTGAGGCACGCCCCGAATTCACCGCTTGTGTGACGGAGGCTTGGTCTGAAACGGATGGAAAGCGCGAATCCGCTCACTTAGGTCTTCGGGCAGCGGCACGTGCTGGGTCGTCCTTCGGCTTGCAGGACATATTGCGGGAGAACTTCGTAACGACGGCAACGTTGATGCTGCGGCGTGATAGCCTGATGCCATTGCCTGATTCGTTCTGGTCCGCGCCAGCGGGTGACTGGTTCATGCTCGTACTGCTTGCCAGCAAAGGCCGAATCGGATACATAGACAGGCCCACCGCAGTGCGCTCACGGCATGTGGGAGGCGCCATATCCATGCGCGACGAGGTATTCAAACTCCTATTCTCGGCTGATTGCATCACCGCGTTCAAGAATGATGTTCCAAAACACTTGCAGCCAGCCCTAAACGATCGCATCGCCGAACTCCGGTTCGCAGCTCTGGAGACCGCCCAGAAGAACGGAGGATTGGGTGCCGCCCGCTCAGTGTGGGAACGCTTCAAGGGGCGAGGATTGCCATGGCGCCAGCGCCTGCGTTGGTCTCTACTTCTGAGCTTCCCGAAACTAATGAGCCAGTATGCCCGGCTCCGGGCATAGGTGCCCAGTGCCCCACTGGTCGCCTTCGCCTTCATTTTGCTTGCCTGTTATGGCAGAACAAGCGCGCGCGGATAGAGCGTTCTCGTCTGCGACCGATTAGACATTCTCCTGATTCACCTCCGCTGATCCCGCATTGCGCACCTTTGGCGGCACGGGTCATGGATCATCGGCGAACACCGGAACACTCGCGCAACGAGGGGCTGGAGCATCTGCTCACCGAGCTGAACGGTGCCTTGGGCGGTGCGGAGGCGGGCCTGCAGGGCCTGCCGGATGAGCCGGCGCAACCGGTGATCATCGTGGTGGCGGCGCCGCGCAGCGGCACCACCCTGTTGATGCAATGGTTGGCGCGATCGGGTCAGGTGTGCTATCCCAGCAACTTGCTATCGCGCTTCTATGCAGCGCCCTATCTCGGTGCGCGCATCCAGCAGCTCATCGCCGACCCCCGCTACAACTTCAAGGATGAACTGGCGGATGCCAGCACCTACGCCATCCCGTTCTCGAGCACGCTCGGCAAGACCAAGGGCCTGCTTCAGCCCAACGAGTTCTGGTACTTCTGGCGGCGATTCATTCCCAACGTGCATCCCGAGTGGCTCACGCCCGAACAGGAGGCCCTGATCGATGCCGCCGGATTCCGTCGCGGCATCGCGCACATCCAGCATGCTTTCGGCAAGCCCTTCGCCGCCAAGGGGCTCATCCTCCAATACAACCTCGCGGCAATGCACCGCATGTTGGGGAAGGTCCTGTTCGTGCATATTGCACGCGAACCTTATCGGGCGGCCTTTTCCCTGCTGCGGGCGCGCATGGTTTACCACGGCGATGAAAGCGCCTGGTATTCGGCGAAACCGCCCGAGTACGAAGAACTGAAGAAGCTCGATCCAGCGGAGCAAGTTGCAGGTCAGGTGATCTGCACCCAAGCGGCCATCGAGCGGCAATTCGCAGAGCTGCCTGACGAGTCCCATCTCACCATCGGATTCGATGCCTTCCGCATGGATCCCGCAGCCTTGTACCGCCGCATCGGTGAGCGCATCGTCGCCATGGGCGGCACCTGGGATCCCAGTTACACCGGCCCGGGCAACTTCGAGTTGCGCGAGGTGTCCATGGAGCCGCAGCTCGAAGAGCGCCTCCGCAGGGCCTGCGCGCGGTTCAATGGCATCGTGCCGCAGCTGAGCTGATCGCCGTGCAGCCGCTCGTATCCATCAGTGTCACCACGTACCAGCATGAGGCCTACTTGGCCGCTTGCCTCGATGGCATCCTCATGCAGCAATGCGATTTCGAATACGAAGTGCTGCTCGGTGAGGATGAGAGCAGCGACGGCACACGCGCCATCGCAGAGCGATACGCCAAAGCGCATCCCGAGCGGATCCGGCTCTTCCTGCACCGCCGCGATCAGGTGATGCGCATCGATGGGCGACCCACCGGCCGTTTCAACCTGCTCAACAACCTGCGCCATGCCAGGGGGCGTTACCTGTGCCATATCGATGGCGACGACCGCTGGACGGATCCGCAACGCTTGCGCATCATGGTGGAGAAGATGGAGTCCGAACCGGACCTCGGGCTGGCCTTCCATAATGCCATGAACGTTTGGGACGATGGCCGCACAGAGCCATTCTTCAAGCCGGGTACGGCCAAGCCGCGCTACAGCATCGAGGAACTCACCCGGTCGAACTTCATCCCGACATCCGGGGTGATCTGGCGCTGGAACCAGTTACGCGAATTGCCGGGAGCATTCAGCACTGCGCCTTTCGGCGATTGGGCGATCAACATCCACTTCGCCCTTCAAGGCCCCATCGGCTACGTGGACCGGATCATGGCCGAGCGGCACGTGCATGCAGGCGGCATGATGTCCAGCATGGATAGGCAGCGGCAGCGCCGAGCGATAGCCCTTGCCTACGAAGTGATGCACGGCCAAGTGGGCGATCGTCTGGCCCAAGAGGCGAAGGAGCGGTGGTTGACGCAGATCGAGCAAGGCATGGAGAACGCCCAGCGCAGCGGCGACCGCGAGTTGATGCGCTGGTTCCTATTGCATTCAGCGCGATTGCCAGCGGGGTGCCTGCCTTGGCGGAAGCGCGCGCGCTGGTGGATGCAACTGCATTGGCCGCGGCTCATGCGGGCTTACGGGCGGTTGCGGTCCTGATCTCCATCTTTGGCCGCCATGCGCATTGCCATCGCCACGCCAGCCCACAATGTGTACAGCGAGACCTTCATCGCTGCGCACATCGAACGCCTCTCCGGCGTGGAGCTTGTGCTCTCCGGCGGGGAGTTGCCACGGCGCGTGGTGAATGGCCCGGAGCTTCTCCAGTACGGAGGCTTCGCCTTCGCCCGCGACCAGGTCATGGCCCGCCTGCTCGGCACCGATCAGCGCGGATTGCTCTCGCGGCGGCTGGCTGCGGAGCTGCGCAAGGCCCGCATCGATGTGGTGCTGGCCGAGTACGGCTCCACCGCCGACGCCATGCGCGAGGCCTGCAAGCGGGCGGACGTCCCATTGGTGGCGCACTACCACGGCTTCGATGCGCACAAGCAGGTGGTGATTGATGAGAAGGGCGGCTACCGCGCGCTCTTCGCGCAGGCCAGAGCCATCGTAGCGGTGAGCCGATTCATGGAAGAGCAGCTCCTGCGCCTCGGAGCGCCGCGCGAGAAACTGGTGTACAACTGCTACGGCATCGATGTGGAGCGCTTCACCGCCGGCGATCCCGAGCATGCGCCGCCGCACTTCGTGGCCGTGGGCCGCTTCGTTGATAAGAAAGCGCCGCACCTCACCCTCAGCGCGTTCGAGCGCTTGGTGCAGCGCGTGCCCGAGGCGAAGCTCACCATGGTAGGGCAGGGGCCGCAATGGGAGAGCTGCGTGCAACGCGCTGCATCAGCGCCCTTGGCCGGTCGCGTTGATCTGCCCGGCGTGCAAAGCCCCGAGGAGATCGCCGCCCTGATGCGCGGTTCGCGTGCCTTCGTGCAGCACAGCATGCGCGCCCTCAGCGGCGATTGCGAAGGCACGCCGCTGGCTGTGCTCGAGGCCATGGCAACGGGCATCCCGGTGGTATCCACGCGCCATGCGGGCATCATCGATGTGGTGCAGCACGAGGTGCATGGCTTGCTCTGCGACGAAGCCGATGTGGAGGGCATGGCGAGGAACATGGAGCGCGTGGCGCGCGATGCCGGAGTAGCAGGACGCATGGGACGTGCCGGTCGCGCGAAGGCAGAGCAGGAGCACCGCGTGCAGGACAGCATCGCGCGCTTGCAGGCCGTGCTCGAACGTGCTGTCAAATGAGGACTCCGAAGCGTACCGACAGCAGGAAGGGACGTGCCATGCAGCAGTGGGTTCCTCCCGGCTGCTTGGTTCGATGCGCTGCGCGCTGCGTGCATTCCAAAACGTGCATCGCATGAGTTCATGGGCAGCACCCAGTCGCTTGGCCATCGTCACGCCAAAGGAGAATGCCTGGAGCGAGACCTTCATCGCGGCGCACATCGAAAGGCTGAAAGGCGTGGAGCTGGTGCTCGCCGGTGGCGAGTTGCCCACGCATGTGGTGAACGGCAAGGTGCTGCGCGGCAAAGGGGCGCTCGCTTTCCTTCGTGAATTGATCGCTGCTCGCGCGCTGCGCACCGATCAGGATGGCGTGCTGGTGCGTCGCATAGCGGCCGAGCTGCGCCGGGCGCGCATCGATGCGGTGCTCGCCGAGTACGGCACAACGGCCCATGCGATGCTCGCCCCATGCGCCTTGGCACGGGTGCCCCTCGTGGCGCACTTCCACGGCTTCGATGCGCACGTCGAGTCGGTGGTCAAGGCCCATGGCGATTACCATGCGCTCTTCGCGCAAGCCAGCGCATTGGTGGTGGTAAGCCGCGACATGGAGCAGGAGTTGCTACGCTTGGGCGCGCCGCGTGAAAAGCTGGTGCGCAACAGTTGCGGGGTCGATGCTGATCGCTTCGCCATGGGCGATCCGGCCCGCACGCCGCCTCATTTCGTTTTCGTGGGCCGCTTCGTCGATAAGAAGGCGCCGCACCTCGCGCTCAGCGCCTTCGAGCGCATCGCGGAGCGTGTGCCCGATGCCCGGCTCACCATGGTGGGACAAGGTCCATTATGGGAGAGTTGCATGCAGCGGGTGCGCTCATCGCCCTTGGCCGGACGGGTGGAGTTGACGGGGATCCTGAGCCCAGATGAGGTCGCAGCGCTGCTGCGCGGCGCACGAGCCTTCGTGCTGCACAGCGTGCGCGCACTCAACGGCGATCGCGAAGGCACGCCGGTGGCGGTGCTCGAGGCGATGGCCACAGGCATCCCCGTGGTGGCCACGCGACACGCGGGCATTGCAGATGTGGTGAAGCATGAGTGCGAAGGGCTGCTCTGCGAAGAGCGCGATGTGGACGCGATGGCGGCGCACTTGGAACGGCTGGCGAGGGATCCGGCGCTGGCCGTGCAATTGGGCCGGAACGGCAGGGTGAAGGCCGAACGCGAGCACCGCATGCAGGACAGCATCGCGCGTTTGCAGGCTGTGCTGGATCGTGCTGCGCAGAGCCGAACAAGCTGAATCGGATTGTGCATCTTGGCGGCATGAAGATCCCGCTCCCGCTGCGCATCGTCATCGGTTTGATCGCAGGCATCATTTGGGCCGTGCTCAGCAGCACCATGGGCTGGAGCCGGTTCACGCTCAACTGGATCGCGCCCTTCGGCGACATCTTCATCAACCTGCTCAAGCTCATCGCCATCCCGTTGGTGCTCTTCAGCATCATCAGCGGCGTCAGCGGTTTGGGCGATGTGGCCAAACTGGGGCGCACCGGCCTGCGCATGCTGGCGCTCTACCTGGGCACCACGGTGCTGTCCATCAGCTTGGGTCTGGTGCTGGTGAACACGTTTCGTCCCGGTGAATGGGCCGATGATGCCCAGCGCACGCGAAACCGGATCTCATACGAGCTGTGGGTGCAGGAGACGCCCAGCGTGGAGAAGCCCAAGGATGGCCGCTGCGTGAGCTGCGATCCGGCCAATGCCACACTGGTGGCTGAAGTGCTCGCGGCACGACAGGCCGCGCCTCCCGATCCGGCGCTCATGGCCAAGGTGGATGAGGCCAAGAAGGTTCAGGGCGGCCCGCTGCAGTTCATCGTGGACATGGTGCCGAGCAACATCTTCCTCAGCTTCAACAATGCCCTGATGCTGCAGGTGATCTTCTTCGCGCTCTTCTTCGGTTCGGTGCTGCTCATGGTGCCAGCTGCAGCGGGGGCGCCCGTTGTTGCATTGGTGAACGGGATGAATGAGGTATTCATGAAGATGGTGGAAGTGGTTATGCGTGCTGCTCCGATCTTCGTGTTCGCCCTCATGGCCGGCGTGGTGTCACGCATCGCGGGCGATGATCCAGCGGCCGTGCTGCAGCTATTCAAGTCGCTCGCCGGCTACAGCATCACGGTGCTGGTGGGCCTGGCGCTCATGGTCTTCGTGATCTACCCGATCGTGATGACCGCATTGATGCGGCGCAATGTGTTCATGCGCTTCCTCAAGGCCATCAGTCCTGCGCAGTTGCTGGCCTTCAGCACCAGCAGCAGTGCGGCCACCCTGCCCGCCACGCTCGAATGCATGGAGGACCGGATCGGGGTAAGCAAGGGCACGGCGAGCTTCGTGCTGCCCATCGGCGCCACGGTGAACATGGATGGCACCAGCCTCTACCAAGCCGTGGCCGTGATCTTCCTCGCGCAATTCCATCTGGTCGATCTGACCCTGGGCCAGCAATTGGGCGTCATCCTCACGGCCACCCTGGCCAGCATCGGCGCAGCGGCCGTTCCGAGCGCGGGCCTCATCACGCTCTTCATCGTGCTCACCGGCCTGGGCCTGGATCCCGCATGGATCGCCATCATCCTGCCCGTTGATCGCATCCTGGATATGTGCCGCACCGTGGTGAACGTGACCGGCGATGCCGTCTGCTGCAGCATCGTCGCGCACAGCCAGGGAGAGAAGCTCTTCCCGGAGGAAGCGCGGGCTTGAAGCTGAGACTGCGGACCAACGCTTAGCTCAACTGCGGCAAGCCCTAACGGAGAGGGAGGTGAAGTAGGCAAGGGTGGCCGGAGCCTCCATCGCTTCCCTCACCTCCCTCACCTCTGCAAGCAACGGGTAGATGTACCGCTCCTTGCAAACCATCTCAGCAATTAGGACTCGGGGCCGAGCACCTGATCGATGTTGCCCTTGATCGTGGTGGTGATGCGCTCCATCGGCAGATCGTTCGCATCATTGCCGAAAGGGTCCTCGATCTCCTCGGCGATGAGCTCGAGGCTTGCCATCACATAGAAGATGAACATCACCACCGGCACCGAGATCCATCCCAGGGTGAAGGCGAAGCCGAAAGGCAGGGTGAGCACGTAGATGACGATGAACTTCTTGATGAAGCTGCTGTAGGAGTAGGGGATGGGCGTGTTCTTGATGCGCTCGCATGCGCCGCAGATCTCCAGCAGCTGGGCGAGCTCGCGGTCAACGGTGAGCAGCTGCTCGCCGGTGATGGCGCCTTCCTTCAGCAGGCGGCGCACGCGCTCGGTCATGAGTTGCACGATCTGCGCGGGCACGTGCTTGCTGCGATCGAAGTCGGGAATCTCCGGGTGCGGCTCGGAGTCGAGCTCGAGCCGGGTCTTCTCGTGCTGCAGGTGCAGCCGCAGCTCATGGGCGAAGAGCGGGATCAACTTGGCGAAGAAGGCGCGGGCCTCCTTGTCCTCAGGAAGCAGCGCATCGAGCTTCACGGCCAGGTTGCGGCTCGCATTCACCAACTGGCCCCAGAGCTTGCGGCCCTCCCACCAGCGGTCGTAGGCGGTGTTGGTGCGGAACACCAGCAGCATGCTGATCGCGAAGCCGAGCAGGCTGTGCATCACGGGCAGGTTCTTCACCAGGCTCTCATCGCCCAAGCCCATGCGTTGCAGCTCGATGAAGCCCACGCCATAGGTGAAGAGGCCTACCACGATGAGCCAGGGCCAGAGCCTGCGGAAGGTGTCGGCCCGGTGGATGGCCAGCGCCTTGAACCAGTTCGAGGGATCGTAACTGACCATGCTATTCGTAGTGCTTGCCCACCATGCGTTGGAACATCCGGCCCGGCAGCAGCTTCTTGGCCAGTATGCTGAAGCGCTGCACGCCTTGCGCCACGATGTAAGTGGCCTTCGGATTCGGGGAGGTGATGATGCGCGCCACCACGCGGGCGAGCTCGTCGGGGTCGCGGCTGTAGTGCATGCTTCCGCCGAGCACCTCCATGGCGCGCGTGTATCCGGGCTCGTGCGCCGGGTTGATGCGCTCGGGCCGCAGGCGACCTTCCGCTATCGGCGTCTTGAACTCGCCGGGCTGCACGTTCACCACCGTGATCCCGAACCGCTTCTCCTCAATGGCCATGGCCTCGCCGTAGCGCTCCAACGCTGCTTTGCTTGCGCTGTAGAAGGCCCGGTAGGGCAGTCCGAAGTTGGCCGCCACGCTGGTGATGTTGATGATGAGCCCTTGGCTTTGCGTGCGCATGCCGGGCAGCACCGCACGGCAGAGACGGTGCGCGCCCAGCAGGTTGGTGTCCATGAGGCGCGCGGCCAATTCGGGTTCGATGTCCGATGCAGGGCCTTGGATGCCGAGGCCGGCGTTATTGATGAGCACGTCGATGCGGCCCATCCGGCGCAGGGCTTCTTCAACGCCTTGCTTCACGGAGGCTTCGTCGGTGATGTCCATGCGCAGCATCGTCACGCCGTTCACCATCTCGCCATCCACCACGCGCCTTCCGGTGCCGATGACCTGATGCCCTTGCGCCACAAGCCGTTCGGCGATGGCCTTGCCCAGTCCGCTGCTTGCGCCGGTAACGAGTATTGCCTTCATGTATCCTGCCACGGGGGCAAGGTAGAAGCGCGTGATCGAATGGTTCGCTGCGCGGCGAGCGAACCCGAATGCAGCCATGCGCCCTACATTCGCGCCGGGGCAAGTCCCGTACGACCAGCTCCCGCCGAATCAGGCGGTTGTAGCGGTGCGATGCGGGTCGCTTGCCCCACTTTTTTTGTAGCAATTCAGCTACCAGGCGGCGTGGTATGGAATCGCCCGCTACATTCGTCCCACAACCAAAACCAACTGTACCATGGGCATGATGAAGGAGTTCAAGGACTTCGCGATGAAGGGCAATCTGGTCGATATGGCCATCGCCTTCGTGATGGGCGCGGCCTTCGGCAAGGTCACTTCGGCTTTCATCGATGGCATGGTGATGCCTTTGGTCGGCCAACTGACCGGTGGCGTGGACTTCAACAACAAGAAATTCGTGCTCACCAAGGCAGCGGCCGAATCAACGGACGCAGCGGGCAATGTTGTTCCAGCGGTAGCGGAGGTCGCCATCAAATGGGGCACCTTCGTCACGGTAGCCATCGAGTTCCTGGTCATCGCCTTCGTGATGTTCATGGTGATCAAGGCCATCAACCGGATGAAGAAGGCCGAGCCGCCTCCCGCGCCCGCAGGCCCCAGCAGCACCGACGCGCTCCTTATGGAGATCCGCGACTCGTTGAAGAAGTAGTCGCGATCCGCTTCACACTGCGCGCCCCGCCCAACAGCGGGGCGCGTTTATTCGGCCCAACCTGCGGTCAATGACCACGGCACCATGGTTGCCAATAATTTTCACCCGCCATGCGCATCGTTGCCCCACTGTTGGTCTTGTTCCTCTACGGATGCGCTGCCAAACGCGGCTTGCATGAGGGCGCGACCCTGGAACGGAACGGCCGGATAGCAGAAGCCAGGGCCGCTTACGAAGCGGTATGGGAGCGCAAACCGAAGAGCACCGCCGCCCAAGAAGGCTTTAAGCGCATGGCCCAGCGCGAGCTCGCCGATCTGATGGGCGCCGCTATCATGAGCTACCGCGTGGGCGGCATGAAAGAAGGTGATGCCCAACGCCAGAGCGCCTTGAATTTCCGGCGACAGATCATTGATACGGGCATCGACCTGCGCTGGGATCCCAGCGTGGACGCAGCGCGCGAGGAGGCCCGACTGCGGGAGGCCGATGCGCTTTACCAACTGGCTTCGGTGGCCTACCGCGAGGATCGTTTCGGCCAAGCCATCGAGTTGGCCCGGCAATGCATTCAACTGAACCCGAAGCACGCCGAAGCGCCGCACCTCATGCGCATGGCGGAGGCCGAGCCGATCTACCGCGAGGGCCAACAGGCCGAACAGCTCGGCCTTTGGCGCAAGGCGCATGAGCGCTACGAAGCCGTGGCCCGCCTCGATGCCGCGCACAAGGATGTGATGCTCCGGGTCGAGCACTGCCGGCGCATGGCCCGGTTTACCGTGGCCTACCTTCCGGTGCAGGAATCGCGGGCCAAACGCACCATCATGGGCTTCGAGATCGGCAGTGGCCCGGTGGATCAGGAACTCGCCACCCTGGTGCAGCGCGAGTTGCTGGCGCTGAAGGATCCCTTCCTCCAATTGATTGATCGCGGCAGCACCGATGTGATCCTCGCCGAGCAGCGCAGGCAGATGAGCGGTCCCTACAGTGAGCAAGTGGCCGAGGCCGGCAAGCTGCTCGGCGCGCGCTACATCCTCACGGGGCGCGTGCTCAAGTACGACGACCTGCTGAAGCGCGATCTGGAGGTGCAGGTGCAGCTCATCGACGCCCAGACGGGCCGCATCCACTTGAGCGAGGTGGCCCGTGCCGCCAAGGTCGATCTGGGGCGCGAGGGCGCAGCCAAGCTCTCCGATGTGGTGGCACGTCGCATAGCCGCGTTGCTCAGGGGCTTCGACCCGCAGGGCTGAACGGTCCGGTTACATTCGCGGCTCGCCCGCCACTGCGGGGCCATCCCATCCGCCATGCCGCAACTCACCCGCGCCGTTACGAAGACCCAACAGGCCATCGACCTCGAAGAGCGCTATGGCGCCCACAACTACCACCCGCTGCCCGTGGTGCTCGACAGCGGCAAGGGCGTGTTCGTGTGGGACGTGGATGGCAAGCGGTATTTCGACTTCCTCAGCGCTTACAGCGCCGTGAACCAAGGGCACTGCCACCCGCGATTGGTGAAGGTGATGCAAGAGCAGGCCGAGCGCATGACGCTCACCAGCCGTGCTTTCTACAACAGCGTGCTGGGTGAATACGAGCGCACCGTGTGCGAGCTCTTCGGCTACGACAAGATGCTGCCCATGAACACCGGAGCCGAGGCGGTGGAGACCGCGATCAAGATGGCGCGCAAGTGGGGCTACGAGAAGAAGGGCATCCCCGCAGGGCAGGCCAAGGTGATCGTGTGCGAAGGCAACTTCCACGGGCGCACCATCACCATCGTGAGCATGAGCACCGATCCTGACAGTCAAGGCGGTTTCGGGCCCTTCACGCCTGGTTTCGAGGTGATTCCCTACGACGATGTTCCGGCGTTGGAGCGGGCGCTTGAAGATCCCAACGTGTGCGCCTTCCTCGTGGAGCCCATCCAGGGCGAGAAGGGCGTGTACACCCCGGCCGACGATTACATCCCGCGCGCCATCGCCGCGTGCAGGGCCCGCAACGTGCTCTTCATCGCCGACGAGATCCAGACCGGCATCGCGCGCACCGGCCGTCTGTTGGCCTCGTGCCTGAACAATGGCTGTGGCTGCGCTACCGGGATGTGTGAGAACCGGGCGGGTGCCCTACGCCCCGATTCCGTGATCCTCGCCAAAGCCCTCAGCGGCGGCATGTATCCCGTGAGCGCCGTGCTCGCGAGCGACGAGGTGATGGGCGTGTTCACGCCTGGCACGCACGGCAGCACCTACGGCGGCAATCCCATGGGCGCGCGCATCGCCATGGAGGCGCTGGCCATCGTGCAGGAGGAAGGCCTTACTGCGAATGCCGATCGCCTCGGTAAGCTCTTCCGCGCGGAAATGCAGAAACTGGTGGATGCCTATCCCTTCGTGAAGCTGGTGCGCGGCAAGGGCCTGCTGAATGCCCTGGTGATTGAATCGCGTACCGCTGCAGACGGCTCACCGAAGACCGCTTGGGAGCTCTGCCTCCTGCTGCGCGACAACGGACTGCTCGCGAAGCCCACGCATGGCGACATCATCCGCTTCGCACCACCGCTGGTGATCACCGAGGAACAGGTGAAAGAGGCTTGCAGCATCATCGCGCTCAGCGTGAAGCAGTTCGATTGAGGTGAACTGAACGGGAGGCCGCAAGCCGCGTGCTTCCTGTTGGCGGTGGTCATTTAAGGTTGTGCGCTGTTGCGCGCTTGCGAGGCTGTCACTGCGAGGCTCTGCGAAGCAATGCGCGCAATGGCGTTCAACGTTTGATATGCGAAGATCTTCGTCTATCGCCGGAAGTATCGGTCGCGGCGGATCTTCGTGCTATCTGTCAATTGGGGCGTCTGTTGCGAAGGTTTTGACGGCAAAGCTGTCAGGGTGTGTCGATGTCATACCTAGGGTTTCACCTGGTTTCAATACCAGTGCTCAGAGTGGGTGTATCTCGGCGGTCTTGCTGCGGGCAGGGCTTAGCGGGGCATGAATATAGCCGAGGTCGGAGATTACGGGTCATCTTAGGGCAAGGGTCCAATCTTGGCAGTGGGACATCCCCTTCGAGCCGACCAATAATTCCGCTGCGCTGGCCGGATCTAGGCTTGTTCGCACACTTGGATTCGTGCCCTTTGCGTCACGAGAAAAGGGGCCGACTCGATTTGAGCCGGCCCCTCCCACATGCGCCCTTGCGTTGTCCTCAATTCTCGTCCGGCAGGAAGCTCTGCGTCTTGCCGTAGCGGAGCATCTGGCCGAGGAAGTCCTTCGGGTAGATCACCTTCACATCGGTGATCTTGCCGTCCTTGTCCGTCACGGCTTCCATCTCGGGCTGGATGAATCCGGCGTAGGGCTTGGTCTTGATCTTCTCCGCGCGGCGCAGCACTTCGGCATGGATGGCTTGGTCCACCTTCACGCCATAGCCGTCAACCAGTGCCTGGCAGGCCTTGTAATCGCCCTGGCTCTTGATCCGCTGCACTTCGCGCAGCAGCTCGCCGAAGATGGCGCGCAGCTTGTTGTAGTCGGTGATGTTGTAATAGGTATCGCCATTGCGCACCACCTTCTCGATCACGTTCTCGGCCTTGCCACGCTCGTAGGCCCACGCGCTCACCCACATGCGGTTGCGCATGTGCGCCTCCTCGATGTCCTTGCCCGGCTTGATGCGGCGCAGCTGCACCAGCAGGCCGTTGCGGATGTAGCTGTCGTATTCGGCGTGGCCCACTTCGAGGCTGGGCATCACGCCCAGTTCCACCAGCTTCGGGTCCATGATGTAGTAGAGGGCCACCAGGTCGGCGCGGCCCTCTTCCAGGGTGCTGGCGTAGCTCTTCAGCGTGGCGTCCGTCTCTCCGATGCCTGGCTCCAATTGCCCGCTGGCATGGCCCACCACTTCGTGCAAGGCGGTGTGCAGCTTGCCGGCCAGCGCGCCGTGCGCCTTGGCCAAGGCGATCTCGGTGGAATCGTGGCAGAACACCTCGAGGGTGCTGCTGCCGCTGCTCTTGTCATAGGCATCGCTGATGTTGCCCAGGCTCACGCTCTTGCTGCCGTGCTTGGCGCGGATCCAGTTGGCGTTGGGCAGGTTCACGCCGATGGGCGTGCTGGGTGAGGCATCGCCGGCTTCGCCCACGGTATTGATGAAGCGGTAGGTGATGCCCACCACGTTCTTCTTCTTGTGCTGGGGCAGCAGCGGGCTGTTGTCCTCGAACCACTGCGCGTTCTCCATGATCACGGCCATGTTCTTGGTGGCCTCAGGGTCGTTCACTTCGATGATGGCCTCGTAGCTGCCGCGCTTGCCCATGGGATCGTTGTACACTTCCACGAAGCCGAGGATGTAATCGACGGTGCTGTCCACGTCCTTCACCCACGCCACGTTGAAATCGTCCCACACCTTCAGATCGCCGGTGCGGTAGTACTGGATCAGCAGCTCGAGCGCCTTCTTCTGCGCATCGTTCTCGGCCACGCCCACGGCCTTCTCCAGCCATTTCACGCTCTCTTCCAGCGCTGGGCCGTAGAGGCTGCCCACCTTGTACACGCGCTCTTCCAACTGACCGCTGGCGTTGCGCACCAGCTTGCTGTTGAGGCCGTAGCTCAACGGCTCATCGCTGTTGTTCAACTCCTTCGGCGCATAGAAGGCTTCCACTTCGCCTTGGCTGATGTCGTCGCCATAGAAGTTCACGGCGCTGGCGAGCACCAGGTCCTTGCTGGCATCGAGGCTCACCTTCTTGGCATCAACCTCTGGATTGAAGATGGCCTCCATCGCTTCAGCAGCGAGCGAGCCTTTGCTATCGACCAAGGCTTTCTCGAACCAAGCGCGCGAAAAAGCGGGCTCATGCTTGTCGTTGCTGTAGTGGTGATGTATGCCGTTGCTGAAGAAGACCTGCTTGGCGTAGGTCTCGAAGGCTTCCCACTCGGCGCCCTTTCGCTCGCCAGTGTAGTTCTGGATCACGGCCTCGATGGCGCGGCGGATGCGCAGGTTGTGGCGGTAGTTCTGGTCCCATAGGATGTCGCGGCCTGCCAGTCCTGCCATGTTCAGGTAGTAGCAGAGCTGCTTCTGCTGCAGGCTGAGCTGGTCCCATCCGGGGATCTGGTAGCGGAGCACGCGGATATCAGCGAACTCATCGGCCTCATAGAAACCGGGCGCGTCGGGCGACACGGCCTCAATGGCGACGGGTTGATCAGCTTTCTCGCCACCGCATGCATGCAGCAGTGGCAGGGATACGATCAAGGGAAGGAATAGGCGCGAACGAATCATGGCGAAGGGGTTGGTTCTGAAGCGGGCGAAGATAGCCGGGGGCCTTTGCGCGCCGCGACACTGTGGCAGGCCGTGCATCGCGTGGCGCAAAGGGCATCACTGCCGCACCACGCGCGCAATGCTGCGCCGGCCGTCCACGTCAACGGTGAGCAGGTACACGCCCGGACTGAAGGTGCTCAGGTCGATGGTGGCCTGGTTCACGTGTTTGTCCACGGCAACATTGCCCGACAGCATTTCGCGGCCAGCGGCATCGGTGATCACGATACGTGCCTTGCCTTCCTCCAGCGCATCGATGCCCAAGCTTAGCACGCCATCGGTTGGGTTGGGGAATACGGTCATGCTGCCATTCACCGGCCGGAAGTGCGCGACCAGTTTCCCAGGAACGGGGAAGGAGCGGTGCAGGTGCGCGTCGGTGAAGCGTGAACCCTCATCGGCATAGGTCCAATGGCTGAATTCATAGCCTTCGGCAGGCACAGCGGTCACGTCGATGTCGTTGCCGTTCCAATACCATCCATCGAAGGGGAGCTCCGGCGCAATCGTGTTGATCTGCATGGTGCCGCCAGCAGGAGGGAAGGACTCGAAATGGATGAGGGCTGCATTGGGGAAGCCGTACCAATCGATCACATGCTGGCGGATGTACGCATCCCTGTATGCAACGAAATGCGGGATGATCCCGAAGGCATGATCCGCGTACGTCGGGTGCCAGCATGACCAGCGCGTGAAATGGTCGTCGATCACCGGTGCGAAGGCAGTGGTGATGCGGTCCACCTCGGCCTGGAAGCGTGCTGGATGGAAGACGGTGTTCATCAGGTCGGCCTTGCGGTTGAGGAAGAGGCGCCTGAATTCATTGCGGCCCAACAGCCCGCGCAGCAGCTCGGTATGGAAGGATCCCGCGCGGTGCGTGAAGGTCCAGTGCATCATGTCGATGTCCTCTTCGATCCAGCCGTAGAGCACCATGGTGGCATCGAGGTCGTACATCAGGTAGCGCCACTTGCCCTTGTCAACGGAGGGCTTCCAGTACTTCACGTTGTTGCTGGGCCAATCCACGTTGCCGGCGATCATCTCCACGGCGAAGTAGTCCGTGAGGCTGCGCAGGTCGAGCTGATCCTCCACATGCCGCCAGTTGTCGTCATCGTTCAGGTCGGCGGTGCGGATGAATTCGCGCAGCAACCGGGAATGGATGGTATCGCCCTGGATGCTCCAGTTCTCTTCTTCCATGAGGAGCAGGCTGTCCTTGTTCGCGCCGTAGTTGTGATGCAGGTGGTCCGCGTCGATGCGCTCGCGCACCTCCACCAGCCCCCAGTAGGTGCCGTTGATGTAGCACTCCGCCGGACGGAAGCCGAGCGCATCGATATCGAGCCCGTTGTGGAAGGCGATCTGGTGGAACAGGCCATCGCGGAAGTTCGCCAGGCACCAATCGCCGCCGGCGTTGCGCAGGATCAAGCGTTTGTATTCGCTCACGCCGGGCCGCTCCGGGAACATGCGGTAGCCGATGGTCGATGGCCCGAGCGAGCCGCGCGCCGTGAGCCGCAGCGGCCTTTGCGCGTTGGTGCGGGAACGCCGCCCTCCGTGGATCCTCAAGCCTACATCCTGCGCAACGGAACGCACGCCATTCGCCTCGTAGAAATCGAAGCGAACGGGCAACTCGCGGTCCGACCAATAGTTGGCGCCATAGTGCGGCCATTCGGCACTGGCGTTCGGCCCCGGCATGTACAGGCCGAATTCCTCGTGGAACATGCTGTCGGGATCCACTGCGAGCGATACGACGGGCAGGCCGCGCGATGAGCCAACGATGTAGGTGGCCGAGACCGCATCCGATGGCAGGTGGTCCGGCGCGTATGTGCGGGCCAGCACGGCGGTGGTGGAACTGATCGCAAGCGGTGAAGCGGCCATGGGCGCCGTTTCGTCCGGAGCGCGGCCTGTTACCGTCCAATGCACTGTGCCGATCGGACTGGAAGCGATGGTGGTGGTGCCATTCGGATAGAAGCCCGGAGGAGGCGAGAGCGCTGGGGCCGGCGCATAACCGAGGTAGGCCGTGGTGGTGTTGCTTGCACCCGGTGTTGGTGCATCGAAGAAGCGCAATGCGCCGTCAACGAAGCCTGCGCTGTGATCGGCGCGCAAGCGCGGCACATCGACGACATGCACTGGTTGAAGCGCGGCATCGCTCAGTACGATGCGCTCTCCGGAGTCCTCGATGCCGAACGGGAACTGCCAGGGTGCCGAGCCGCGCGTGAGCACCGCGAATTCGCCGGGCGCCAGGGCGATCAAGGGCAGCTGCCACTGCCAAGGCTGGCTGGGCTTGTCACTGAGGTAGTAGGTGCTCAGGTCGATGATCGCGCTCCCTTCATTGACCAGTTCGATCCAATCGGGATGCGAAGCACCGGTGCCCACATCGATGCCTTGGTTATTCGGGCACACCTCGTTGATGCGCAATTGCGCTCTTGCGCCGTTCGGCATCGCGCACGCACCCGCGAAGAGCAGCTGTAACAAGCGATGGCGCGCCATGGCACGAAGGTATCGATGGCCAAGGGCTCGGCTCTGCTGTGTAACCGATTACAGCTTCAGCTCCTTCATATCGCCCTTATCGGTGATCCATACGTACTTCACGATGTCCTTGGCCTCCTTCTTCGGGAAGCCCTCGGGCAATTGCACCTGCATGGTGAGGTTGTAGGTGTATTGCACTGGCGGCTCGGTGATCTCGGCGTGCAGCACGATGTCGAACTTGCCATAGGGCACCTTGTTGTAGAAGAAGCTGCTGGGTTGGCGCACATCGTTCACCACCTGTCCTTTGCGGCGGCTGTTGAGCGAGGTCTGGACCCGGCTCTTGTAGGCCGCGTAGCGGTCCAGTGGGAAGTAGGCGCCATTCTGCTCGGCTGCGGTGCGATGGCCCTCGCTCACCTTCAGGCCCAGTTTCCCGAAGTTGTCGAGCTTCTGCTGCAGCAGGCGAGTTGCGAACAGGCGCAGGGTGTCGTAGCAGGCGCTCTGCTTGGCCACGAAGAAATCCACCTTCACCAGGTCATAGATCTCTTCCTTGGCCGCGGCGGTCACGAGCTTGTCCAGGATGCGCGCATCGGTGAAGCGCACGTGGATGTTCTTCTGGATCTCGAATCCCGCCGGCACTTCCTGGTAGGTCTTGCTGAAGAGCTTGCGCGTGGTCTCGATCTCATACACCGGAACGAAGGAGAGCATGTCCATGAACACATCGTTCTCCTTCACGCCATGCTTCTTCACGCGTGAGGTGAAGGTGGCGATGCGCTGGTTGATGAGGCTGTCTGCTTCTTCAGCCGTTTGCCCGAGCTGCGTGATGTGGAAGATGGCGAGGTAGCTATCGGCCGTGGCGTTCATCATCGCATTTATCTCGAGCACGAGCATGTTGCCCTGTATGCTGGCCTTCACCGGCTGCTCGGCCTGCTGGAGCCACATGCGGCTGCTGGCTTCATACATCAGGTTGCCCATGGCTTGGGCATTGGCCTCATGCAAGGCGAGTGAGATGAGCATCGATGCGGCGGTTCGTTTCAGCATGGCGTTGTGGTTTGGCCATGCGGTACACGATGCCCGGCTCTTTGTTCATTCAAACAACCCGGCATGCAGCGCACCTTCGTGCCGCAGCA